>CALWRM010000055.1 GCA_944383925.1 uncultured Clostridia bacterium | reverse complement strand
TCCAGGTCTTCCGCCCTGGCCTCCAAGGCCACCGGCTATCCCATCGCCAAGGTGGCCGCGCAGATCGCCGTCGGCTTCACCCTGGACGAAATTCAGAACCAGGTGACCGGGAAGACCTGCGCCTTCTTCGAGCCCACCATCGATTACATCGTGGTGAAGTTCCCCAAGTGGCCCTTTGACAAGTTCGTCTACGCCAAGCGCATCCTGGGCACCCAGATGAAGGCCACCGGCGAGGTGATGGCCATCGGCTCGACCTTTGAGGCGGCCCTGCTCAAGGCGGTGCGCGGCGCGGAGATCTCCCTGGACACCCTGAACCTCCCCCTGCTCAAGGAGCTGACGGACGAAGAGGTGCTCTGGCGCCTGGATCCAGCCACGGACGAGAGGCTTTTCGTGCTGTACGAAGCGCTGCTGCGCGGCTTCTCCGTGGAGGAGATTCACAAGCGCACCATGGTGGACGAGTGGTTCCTGGAAAAGCTGAAGAACATCGCTCGCATGGAGAAGAGGTTGTCCGAGGGCCTGGACGACGAGCTCTATTTGGATGCCAAGAAGATGGGCTTCACGGATAAGGCCATCGAGCGCATTTCCGGGCAGAAGGTGGAGCATCCAAGGCATGCCTCCTACAAGATGGTGGATACCTGCGCGGCGGAGTTCGACGCCACGACGCCGTATTTCTATGCCAGCTTTGACGAGGAAAACGAGGCGGCGGAATTCATCCAGAACCGCAACAGCAAAAAGCCCCGCGTGGTGGTGTTCGGTTCCGGCCCCATCCGCATCGGCCAAGGCATCGAATTCGACTATGCCTGCGTGCACTGCGTGTGGACCCTGAAGGACCTTGGCTATGAGGTCATCATGGTCAACAACAACCCGGAGACCGTTTCCACGGACTTCGACACGGCTGACAGGCTGTACTTCGAGCCCCTGACGCCGGAAGACGTGTCCCATGTGCTGGCGACGGAAAAGCCCATGGGCGTTGTGGTGGCCTTTGGCGGCCAGACGGCCATCAAGCTGACCAAGTATCTCAAGGAAACCGGCGTGCACATCTTGGGGACCTCCGCGGATTCCATCGACGCGGCCGAGGACCGCGAGCGCTTTGACGAGATCCTCAACCGCCTGGGCATTCGCCGCCCCAAGGGGCACACGGTGCTCACCAAGGAGCAGGCCTTTGCCGCGGCGAAGGACCTGGGGTATCCGGTGTTGCTGCGCCCCTCCTATGTGCTGGGCGGCCAGAACATGATCATCGCCTTCTCGGACGAGGATGTGGACCAGTACATGGATATCATCCTCTCCCATGAAATCGAAAACCCCATCCTGATCGATAAGTACATGATGGGCTTGGAGGCCGAGGTGGACGCTATCTGCGACGGCCAGGATGTGCTCATCCCCGGCATCATGGCCCACGTGGAGCGCGCGGGCGTGCACTCGGGCGACTCCATCGCCGCCTATCCGGCCAGGCTCAATGGCCGCATCACCGAGCGGCTCATCGAGTGCACCAGGACGCTGGCGCTGGCGCTGGAGACCAAGGGCCTGATCAACATCCAGTACGTGGTCTATAACAACGAGGTGTATGTGATCGAGGCCAACCCCAGGGCCTCCAGGACCATTCCCTATATCTCCAAGGTTACCGGCGTGCCGGTGGTGGAACTGGCCACCAGGGCCATGCTGGGCGAAAGGTTGGCGGACATGGGGTATGGAACGGGCCTGTATCGCCGCTCCATCTATTCCGCCTACAAGGTGCCCGTCTTCTCCTTTGAGAAGCTGACGGACGTGGATACCCACTTGGGACCGGAGATGAAGTCCACGGGCGAGGTGCTCGGTATCGGACGCACCCCGGAGGAGGCCATGTACAAGGGCCTGGTAGCGGCCGGCTACAAGCTGCAGCACAGCGGCGGCGTGCTGTTGACCGTGCGCGATACGGACAAGCCGGAGATTGCGGATGTGGCCAGGGGCTTTGCGGAGCTTGGCTTTAAGCTCTATGCCAGCGAGGGAACGGCCCAGGTGCTGGAGCGCGTCGGACTTTCCGTCACCACCGTGCGCAAGCTGCACGAGGGCTTCGACGATATCGTGGACCTGCTGGACAACGGCAAGGTGCAGTATGTGGTCTCCACCTCCAGCCGAGGCAGATTGCCGCAGAGGGATTCGGTGAAGCTGCGCCGCAAGGCCGTGGAAAGGTCCATCGCCTGCTTGACCTCCATCGATACGGCCAACGCCCTGATCGAGGCCATCCGCAGCGGCTATACCCTGAAGAACATCGAGCTGATCGATATCAACAAGCTGAAGACCAAGCGGGATAAGCTGCGCTTCGTCAAGATGCGCGCATCCGGCAACGACTACATCTACTTCGACTGCTTCGATCAACAAATCGAGAGCCCCGAGGCGCTGAGCGTGTGGCTTTCCAGCAGGCGGCGCTCCATCGGCGGCGACGGAATCGTGCTGATGTTCCCCTCCGAAACCGTGGACGCCCGGATGCGTATGTTCAACGCGGACGGTAGCGAGGGCGAGGTCTCGGGCAACGCCCTGCGCTGCGTGGCAAAGTATCTTTACGAGTCCGGTAGGGTGCCCAAGACGGAGATGGATCTGGAAACCGGCGGCGGCGTCAAGCACCTGTCCCTGTACTTGCAGGATGGCCAGGTGTACTCCGTCTGCGTGTCCATGGGACATCCCAGGTTTGAGCCCAACGTCATCCCCGTCAACCTCAAGGGCAAGGAGATCATCGACCGGGATGTGACCATCGGCGGCCAGGCGTATCGCATCAGCTGCGTGTCCATGGGCAATCCCCATTGCGTCATTTTTGTGGATGATGTGGAGGCCGTGGACCTGGAGAAGGTTGGCCCGATGATCGAAAACTGCGATCTCTTCCCCAGACGCGCGAACGTGTCCTTCGCCTGCGTACGCGATCCATATACCATCCGCATGCGCGTTTGGGAACGCGGCATCGGAGAAACCATGGCCTGCGGAACCGGCGCCTGCGCCGTGGTCGCTACGGCGGTGAAGAAGGGCTTGTGCCCCTTCGGCCAGGAAATCAGCGTGCGCCTGCCAGGCGGCGAGCTGGTCATCCGCTGGGATGAAAACGGCATCTTTAAGACGGGCGACGCGGTCAAGGACTTTGAAGGCGTCATCGAGGTGTAAGAGAGCCATCGCGGGAAACATTGCCATGACAAAAGCGGAGCACATCCAAGATGTGCTCCGCTTTTTTGCGTCTAAAGGGCGCAAGGTGCAACGAGGGAAGGGGGAATCCCCCAGGCCGCTCTCGCGGCCAGCCCCCTTTCACAAGGGGGCCTATATGGTGCGCAGCGACCTGGTTCCAGATAGCCTCCCTTGTTAAAGGGAGGTGTCAGGCGGAGCCTGACGGAGGGATTCCGTCACCTCCTCGTCGATGCAACGGCATACGTTGGAGAAGTTGCGCCAGATCTCCTGTCGCGCCACCAGGAGCAGGCGAAGCTTGCGGCGCTGCAAGGCGACGCGTAAGGACGCAAGATCCGTCTCTTCCTCGTCTAGGGATGCGGCGGGAAGGCCGGTGACCATCACGACCAGACGCGCTTTTGCGCAATAGAAATCCACCACGTGATCGTCGATGACCTTCTTCCGCAGGAAACGAAGGGGATACTCGCGCAGAAAATCATACCAGAGCCGTCGCTCCTCACGGCTCATATGCTTGCGCAATTCCCTGGCTTCTGGCGTTAGGTCTGGGTTGTGCTTATAGCGATTGGTTTCCATGCTGGTCATCGGGTATTTTCAGGCTTTTTTCTCTTGGAGCGGGGCTTGGGATCCGGAGAATCCGCAGCGTTGAGCAGCACCGGTCTGCGGACGGCGAAGGGATCGCCCTCGTCGCCAGCCATAAAGTGCAGGGCCCTTCCGCCTGCCACCAGGATATGATCGTCCACGGCGATCCCCAAGGTCGCGAGCGCGGCGACGATCTCGTGGGTGGTGGCATAATCGTCCACACTGGGCTCTGGGGAACCGCTTGGGTGGTTGTGACACAGCAGCACGGAACTTGCTCTTTGTTGCAGGACGTACTCGGCGATTTTCCTCACCAGGATGGGCGTTTCGCTCGGCGTTCCGGAAAAGAGGAGCTTGCTATGCAGCAGGCGCTTATGCGTGTCCAGGCAGAGCACCCAGAAGGCCTCGTTCCCGTTTTGCGCAAACAGATGCAGGCAATATTCGCCGGCCCTGGCGCGGGTGTTCAGCTGCGGGCGGCTGCCCAAGCGGTCCCGGCCATAGAGCATGAAGAACTCGGGCAGCAGGGTCAGGAAGGTGGCCGAGTTCTCGCCCATGCCGGGCACTTCCACAAGCTGCGAGTAATCCGCATCCAGCACGGCGGCGAAGGAACCGAAGCGATCCAGCAGCGCGTGTGCGATTTCATTGGTGTTGACGCGGGGAATGGCGTAGAAGAGCAGCAATTCCAGCGCTTCATGCGGTTCGAAGCTGGAAAGCCCCTCCTCTCGGGCCCGTTTGCGCAACCTTTCCCGATGGTGGCTATGGGGTTGTTTGCTCTGTGGCATACTGACTCAGCCTGCCTTTCTGTGACGGATACGGGTTGGTAGAGGCTTACGCTAGCCCGCTGGGGTGGAGAGGCTCACCTCGATGGCCTCGTGAAAGCCCAGCTCGCTCAACTGCAAGCGAAGCGTGCCGGCTGCAAAGCTCCACTGCACGTTATCGGGAAGCTGTAGGCTGCGCACGTCTGCCGGCGCCTGGTCGAGGGGGAGGCGAAGCTGGATGTCGCGTATGGGCAGAGGCGCAAAAAAGCTCGTTCCAAAGTGTCCGCTGGCGTTGACCAGCTGCACCACCAGCTTGCCGGGCTTTTCCGCTGCGCAGACCTCCACCATGGGCGTCAGGGCGGGCGCCACGTCCGTCAAGCCGAGCACCTGCAGCAACACATCCCGGAGGAACCACGCAGTGTTGTCGTAGCCGCCTTCCAGGAACAGGCTGCCCGGGAGGAAGGGGAGGTAGACGCCCTTCCCCCGGCCAAAGGGGTACAGGCGAAGCCCGGGAATTTCCGTGATCTGGGAATAGTAGCATCTTTCCGGCGGCCCAAGCGGGTGGGGTGGGATCAGGGAACAGAGCCCGCGGCAACCGGAGGCCGGCGTCGTGAAGCAAAAAACATCTCCCACGGCCACCACGCTGCAATCCACGGCCCGGAAAGAGGGGAAGAAGGAAGCGTCCGGCGATCCAAGCTTGAGCATGGAGGAGGCCATGTCCCTTCGCACATAGTCGATGGAGCGAATGCCCAGGCATTGCAACAGGGGCGTGTCCAATGTCTCATAGCGATCGTTGCCAAAGCCCGTTTCGCCGCTGGCCAGCAGCTGGCCGCCTGCCCGCACGTACTCGTCCAGGCAGCCGGCTTGGGCGGGGGAGAGGTATTTTAGGTTGGGGGCGATGATGGCCTTGTATTTGCCCAAGCGCTCTGGCCGCAAGCTATCCACCAAGGCTTCGTCAAAAAGGATGTGGTTTTCCGTAAGCGCCCGAATCCAGCCCCGTTCCTCCGCTGCGTCGCCCCAGAGGGAGGAGCGAAGCAGCAGGGCTTCGGCGCGCGACTTCAGCCCCTTCCACAGGCCCTCGTGGGCCTTGTGAAAGGCGAAAGCCCTGCGCAGGCCAGGATAGCCGGACTTATCCTCGTGGTTGTCCAACCTGCCGATGAGATAATAGTCCATGCCGCCGAGGTTTGCCAGGTTTTGCCACATGCGCAGCTCCTGCATGGCGGGGCTGACCGACACGTGGCGGTAGTAGAAGCCGATGAAGTCCACGGAGGTGTTGAAAATGGCCACCTCTCGTTCCAAGCCCCGTATGCAGCGCGTGTTGGAGGAGGCGCTGTATTGCCAATGGGGCAAGGGCCGGTGCAGCTCCGTATTGGATTCCATGCGCTGGATGTCGTGCCCATTGACGGCCAATTCCGGATTGATGGACTTGACGAATTCCAGCAGGCGCCGATCGTATTTTTCCGTCAGCTCTCTTTGGAAGAGCCGGTATTTGCGGTAGACGGGATCGGCCAGGTCCTCCCGATCGGGAAGGTTTAGGCCGCCGCTATAGGCCTTGAACAGGCGCTTGCAGTTCTCGCAATGGCAAATTCCATAATAGTTGTAGCTATAATCCCTGGTCTGAAACCCGGACATGTTGCAAAAGATGCCGTCCAGGGGCAGCTTGGTCAGGGCCTCTCGGAGGATCTGATAGACGTATTCCTGCTGGTAGCCGCCGTTGACGCAGGCGTGCACGTCGCCGTTGTAGTCCACAATTTCCCCCGCCTTGGTTCGGTAGGCCCATTCGGGGTGGGCTTCGTAGATGGGGCGGCGTATCTTGGAAAAGTCCGTGCGGGCGATGACGCGGATGCCGTTGGCATGGCAGCGGTCGATGATGGCCCGCAGGCTGTCGCCGTGCAGGTATTCGCTTTGAAAATGGTCGCGCAGGTCCGTTTCATAGCTGGCGATGATGCCGGCGGTGTTGAGCAGCACGACGGTCGCGTGAAAGGCCTGCAACTCCCGCACATAGGCCTCGGCGTCCATGTCCTGCATATCGATCTGGCGCAGGTTGGTTTGCACCATGCGCCATGGGATTTCGTTCCACCAATGGCTCATTTGGCTTCCTCCCGTTTCGTTTGGCCTGCCCTCATTGGATCTCCTGCTCTAGGGATTCGAATTCGGGCGTGGAAAAGAATTCGCCCAGGCTGATGCCAAGCCCGTCGCACAACAGCTTGATGGTCAGGATCTTGGGATTTCGGCTCTTGCCGTACAGGATGTTTTTGAGCGAGGACGGCGGCAGGGCCGACAGCTCCGACAGGCGGTTGATGGTCAGGTTGCGCTCGTGGCAAAGCTGAAGGATGCGGTTCTTCACCGCCAGCAGGGTATCCATGAACTTACCCCCCTTATATGGCTGCATTCCCCTTGAGACTAGCCCAAATCTCTTTCCTAGATGGGCTATGCATGCCACTTTTGGTAGCACGCATAGCCTTTTGCCCCGAAGGAAAAGGACCTAAACAAACGCAAGGCCCCTTTTCCAAAAGGAAAAGGGGCCCGATGCGTCGTGTTTGGGGGGTTATGACCATGGAAAAATCAGACGATTTCCTCCTGACTCAAGAGGCGCACGCCCTTTTCCTGCAGCAATGCGGCCGCCTTTTCGGGCTGATCGACGCGGAAGATGATGATGGCGTCCTTGCCCACACGGCGTACGAAGGAATAGAGATACTCGATGGAAATGCTGCCGTCCCGCAGCATGGTCAACACGCCGGCCAGGCCGCCGGGGGAGTCGGGCACGGCCACGGCCAACACCTCGGTGAGGTTGGCGGTATAGCCGTGGTCGCGAACCAGGCGCAGGGCCTTCTCGTTGTCGGCCACGATGGCGCGCAGAATGCCGAAATTGGTGGTATCGGCGATGGAAAGGGCGATCAGGTCGATGCCGTTTTCGCCCAAGAGGGTGGTGAACTCCTCCAAACGCCCGTGGCGGTTTTCGATAAACACGGAAATCTGCTTAATAAACACGTGCAACCCCTCCTTAACATGAGTATAACAGACTCTTGCGGAGAAATCAATCGTAGAGCTTGCGCTTATCCACAACGTGCTTGGACTTGCCCTCGCTGCGCTCGATGGAGCCGGGCTCCATCAGGCGGAGCTTGACGGAGAGCCCCAGCACCTGCTCGATGCTGCGCTGCACGCGGCGGGACAGGTCCTCGATCTTGCGCACCTCGTCGGCCAGCAGTTCGGGCGCCAGCTCCACCTGCACCTCCAGCACGTCCAGGTTGTTGACGCGGTCCACCACCAGCAGATAGCGGGGCGCGATGCCGTCGATGCCCACGATGGAAGCCTCCACCTGGGAGGGGAACACGTTGACGCCGCGGATGATGAGCATGTCGTCCGTGCGGCCATGGAGCCGGCGGATGCGGCGATGGGTGCGGCCGCAGGGGCAGGGCTCGGGGATGATGCAGGTCAGGTCATGGGTACGATAGCGGATGGTGGGCATGCCTTCCTTGGTGATGGTGGTGATGCAAAGCTCGCCCATCTCGCCGTCCGGCAGCGGCTCGCCCGTGGCGGGATCCAAGATTTCGGGAATGAAGTGGTCTTCCCAGATGTGCAGGCCGTATCGGCCCTCCATGCATTCCATGGCAACGCCCGGGCCCATGGTCTCCGTCAGGCCATAGATATCCAGAGCCGTGATGTGCAGCAGATTCTGGATCTGGTCGCGCATGCCCTCGGTCCAGGGCTCGGCGCCGAACATGCCGGTCCGCAGCTTCAGCTTGGACAGATCCATGCCGGTATCGCGCATGGTCTCCCCCATCAGCAGGGCGTAGGAGGGGGTGCAGGCGATGGCCGTGGTGCCCAGGTCCTGCATGAGCATGAGCTGGCGCTTGGTGTTGCCGGCGGAGGTGGGAACCACCTTGGCGCCGATGCGCTCCGCGCCGCCGTGCAGACCGAGACCGCCGGTGAACAGGCCGTAGCCGTAGGAGACCTGCACGGTGTCGTTCTTATGCACGTGGGCGCAACCCAGGCAACGGGCCACAACCTCGGCCCACACCTGCAGGTCGTGCTGGGTGTAACCGGCCACGATGGGCTTGCCCGTGGTGCCGGAGGAGGCGTGCACGCGGACGATGTCCTCCTGGGGCGCGGCGAAAAGGCCGTAGGGATAGTTGTCGCGCAGGTCCGTCTTCTGGGTGAAGGGCAGCAGGCGCAGGTCCTTCAGGGAGCGGATATCGCCGGGCTCCACGCCAGCGGCCTGCATGCGCTCGCGATAGACGGGCACGTTCTGGTAGACGCGGCGGACGGTCTCCTGCAGCCGTTCCAGCTGCAGGGCCTCCAGAGAGGCGCGGTCCATGGTCTCTACATGCTTGTTCCAGATGTGGGGGCTTGGCTGTTGCATAGCTTGTCTCTCCTGCCTTTGCTAGAATTTGTGCTGGTATCCCAACTCGAAGGCGGCCATATTGGCCTGAATAAATCGGGAGGGCACTGTATGCTGGAGCGCGGAGAGCCACAGCTCCTTATCCAGGGGCAGAAGCCCTGCGAGCACGCCTAGCAGCACGGTGTTGACGGCCTTTTCGTTGCCGGCTTCCCTGGCCAGGGGAAGGGCGTCCACCGCCAGCAGCTTGGCGCGCTGGGCCAGGGTGGAAAGAATGCCCTGGGGATACTCGGCGCCGCCGAGAATCACCGGCAGGGGAAGGATCTGCTGGGTGTTGACGATCATGGCGCCGCCCTCCTTGAGGTAGGGCAGGGCGCGCAGGGCCTCCAGCTCCTCGAAGGCCAGCACGTAGTCGGCGCCCTTCTGCTCCACCAGGGGGGCGTACACCTTTTTGCCCATGCGCACGTAGGTGATCACGGAGCCGCCGCGCTGGCTCATGCCGTGCACCTCGCTGACCTTGACGTCGTGGCCCAGGGACTGGGCGATGTTTCCAAGAACGCGGCTGGCCAGCAGGGTGCCCTGCCCGCCCACGCCCACGATGACGATGTTGAGCGCATCCATTGCTTTATTCGCCGCCTTTCAATGCATGTTTGGGACAGAGCTTCTGGCACAGGCCGCAGCCGGTGCACAGGGAGGCGTCCACGCGCACGCCGTCCGCGTCCTTGATGAGGGCGGGGCAACCCAGGCGCATGCACAGCCCGCAGCGAATGCAGGCGTCCTTGTCCACGTACAGGGGCTTGGTCTTGGTCTTGACCAGCAGGGCGCAGGGCCTGCGGGCGATGATCACGGAGGCGCAATCCTTGGCGGTTTCCTCGCGCAGGGCCTGCTCCAGGGCGCTCAGGTCGAAGGGGTCCACCACGCGCACGGAGGGCACGCCGATGGCCTCGCAGAGCTTTTCCAGATGCAGCTGGGGCGCGATCTCCCCGCGCACGCCAAAGCCGGTGGTGGGGTTGGGCTGGTGGCCGGTCATGCCGGTGGTGGAGTTGTCCACCACCACGATGGTGGCGTTGGAGCGGTTATACACCACGTTGACAAGGCCCGTGATGCCCGAGTGCACGAAGGTGGAGTCCCCGATCACCGCCACGGTGTGCTTGGCAAACTCCGCGCCGCGGGCCTTTTCCAAGCCCATGGCCATGCCGATGGAGGCGCCCATGCACACCACCGAGTCCACGGCGGAGAGGGGGGGCAGCGCGCCGAGGGTGTAGCAGCCGATGTCCGCCGCCACGGTCAGGCCCAGCTTGTGCAGGCAATAGAACACGGCCCTGTGGGGGCAGCCGGGGCAGAGCACCGGCGGGCGCTGGGGAATGTCCGGGGTTTCCATGGGGCCGGGATTCTCCGCGCCGGCAAAGAGGGTGGACAGCTTGCGGGCGAACAGCTCGCTCTGCAGGCCGGTCTTGTCCTTGCCGGAACAGGGGATGCCCATGGCCTTGATGGCGTCCTCGAAGAAGGGCTCCAGCTCCTCGACCACCACCAAGCGCTCCACCTTGGACGAAAAGGCGCGAATGGCCTCCTCGTCCAGGGGGTAAACCATGTCCAGCTTCAGCACGGAGGCCTCTGGCAGGGCTTCCTTGACGTAGTTATAGGCCGAGCCGGAGCATACCACGCCCAGCTGGGTGCCGTTCCACTCCGCGTGGGCCAGGCCCAGGGAGGGAAGGTCCGCCCGCAGCCTGCGCTCGCGGGCTTCCACCGCTACGTGGCGGCCCTTGGCGTTGCCGGGCATCATGACGTACTTCTTGGCGTCCTTCACATAGGGGCGCAGCTCCAGGGCGGCGCGCTCGCCCTTTTCCACCAGGGAGCGGGCGTGGGCGATGCGGGTGACAAGGCGCAGCATCACGGGCGTGTCGTAGGCCTCGCTCAGATCGAAGGCGCGCTGGATCATGGCGTAGCACTCGGCGCTGTCGGAGGGCTCCAGCATGGGAATGTGGGCGCTGCGGGCGTAGAAGCGGGAGTCCTGCTCGTTTTGGGAGGAGTGCATGCCGGGGTCGTCGGCCACCACCAGCACGAGCCCGCCGTTGACGCCGGTATAGGCGGCGGTGAACAGGGGGTCGGCCGCCACGTTGACGCCCACATGCTTCATGCAGCACATGGCGCGGGCGCCGCCCATGGAAGCGCCGATGGCCACCTCCAGGGCGACCTTTTCATTGGGCGACCATTCGCAGTAGACGTCCTCGTATTTGGCAATGTTTTCGGTGATCTCCGTGGAGGGCGTTCCGGGATAGGCGGTGCAAACGCGCACGCCGGCCTCCCAGGCGCCCCTGGCGACGGCCTCGTTGCCAAGCATCAATTCCATTGGTGTTTCCTTCTTTCCGTCATACAAATCTTTGCCTTAGCGCAGGTCCGTCACGCGGCGGGCCTTGCCCTCAAAGCGCTTGAGGGTGTTGGGGGAGACCAAGGTGACCTTGGCGTCGATCTGCAACACCACGCGCAGCCGCTCGCGGATCTTCTTGGTGAGGGCCTCCAGCTCGGCGTAGGCGTCCAGCAGGCGCGCGTCGGTCAGCTCGCAGCGCACCTCCAGGCGGTCCATGTAGTTTTCGCGGGTGACGATGATCTCGTAGTTGGGGCCGATGCCCTCCACCTTCAGCAAAACGGATTCGATCTGGGAGGGGAAGACGTTGACCCCGCGGATGATGAGCATGTCGTCCGAACGGCCGGCGATCTTCTGCATGCGGGCGGTGGTGCGGCCGCAGGCGCAGGGCTCGCGGAAGATGCGGGTCATGTCGTGGGTGCGGTAGCGGAGCAGCGGCAGGGCCTGCTTCTTCAGCGGCGTGATCACCAGCTCCCCCAGCTCGCCGTCGGGCAGGGGCTCGCCGGTCTCCGGGTCCACGATTTCGCAATAGAACAGGTCCTCGTTGATGTGCATGCCGCACTTGCAGGTGCATTCGCCGGCGACGCCCGGGCCGACGATCTCGGACAGGCCGTAGTTTTCCGTGGCGATGATGCCCCAGCGCTTCTCCAGCTGGGCGCGCATCTCCTCGGTGGAGCCCTCGGCGCCGAACACGCCGATGCGCAGCTTCAGGTCCTTCAAGGCGTTCATCTTCTCGGCCACTTCGCACATGTACATGGCATAGGAAGGCGTCGCCACCAGGGCTGTGACGCCAAAGTCGCGCATGAGGTTGATCTGGCGCTCGGTATTGCCGGAGGAGATGGGGACCACGGAGGCGCCCACCTTTTCCCAACCCTGGTGCAGGCCGAGCGCGCCGGTGAACAGGCCGTAGCCGAAGCTGATCTGCACGATGTCGTCCGCGCAGCCGCCGGCCATGACGATCAGGCGGGCCATGGCCTCGGACCACATGTCCAGGTCCTCCCGGGTGTAGCCCACCACCGTGGGCCGGCCGGTGGTGCCGGAGGAGGCGTGGATGCGCACCACGTCGCGCATGGGCACGGCGAACAGGCCGTAGGGGTAGTGGTCGCGCAGATCGTCCTTGACGGTGAAGGGCAGGCGGGCAATATCGCGCAGGCTTTGAATGTCCTGGGGACGGATGGTGCTTTCATCCAGGCGTTGCCGATACATGGGAACGCGCTCATATACCCATTTTACCGTGTTTTGCAGCCGTTCCAGCTGTAGCTTTTCCAGCGACTGCCGGTCGATGGTTTCCATCTGCGGATTCCAAATCATGGCGTTTCTCTCCTTTGTTCCGTGCTTCCGTGCTGAAAAACGATGCCAGACGCGCGGGAGCGTCCGGCCGCTTGATAGATAAGTATACAAAATTCGGGGCAAAAAAGAAAGGGTGTATGCATTAAACTTAGCGAAAATGCGCGGGGAAAGCGCAAAAAAAGAAGGACGCCCCTTAAAAGCGAGGCGGTCCTTCTTCTTGCGCTGGCGGCTAGGCTGCCGGCTTGTTAGGAGGCCGGCAACAGGGTGACGGCCAATATCATGGCCAGGAGAAACAGAAACAGGGGTATGACAAGCCTGCGCATAGGGGCTGCTCCCTTCTTTGCGACCGGGCGGTGGGAAACGCTGCGTTCCTCGAGGCGGGGGCGGCCTGGCGGGATATGCAAATGTTAAATCTGCTTCTTAAATATTATTCTACTGAAAAGATACGCGCTTGTCAAGGAAAAGCCTAGAAAAATAGGCAAAAAAAGGATGCCGCCACGGGAAGCCCTGGGCTAGGGCTGGCGGAGGCGCTGGCGCTGGGCCTCATACAGGCAGATGGAGGCGGCGCTGGCCAGGTTTAGGGAGGAGGCCGACCCGAAGATGGGGATCTTGGCCAGGACGTCGCAGGATTCCTTCAGCGCCCGGGAAAGACCGTCCGTCTCGTTGCCGAGCATCAGGAGGGTGGGCTGGCGCAGGTCCAGGCCGTCGATCCAGGCGCTGCCATGGGCGCTGGTGCCCACAAAACGCACGCCCGGAAGGCGGCGGCGCAGCGCCTCCAGCTCCGCGGGCGCCTGGATGCGGCACACGGGCAGGGTGAGCAGGGTGCCGATGGTGGCCCGCACGCACTGGGGGTCGTACACGTCGGCGCTGTGGCCGAGCACCACCACGCAGTCGGCGCCCATGGCGTCGGCCGAGCGGATGATGGTGCCCAGGTTGCCGGGATTCATCGGCCGGTCCAACAGCAGCGCCAACCCCTTGTCCAGGGAGACCTCCTCCAGAGAGAAGTTGCGGATCTTCGCCAGCAGGAGCAGCTCGGAGGTTTCCTCCCGATCGGACAGCTCCTCGAACAGGGCGTCCGATAGGCGATAGACCAGCGGGGCCTGTTCCAGCACGGATTTGGCCCAGGAGGACAGCTTGCGCTCCCTGCCGCAGACCGCCGCGTGGAGCGGCCAGGCGGTTTCCAGCGCAAGATTGACGGCCTTGACGGCCTCGATGACGAAATAGCCCAGGCGGTGGCGCTTGTTGCGGTTGCGCATGCAGGCCTCCAGCAGCTGGTACTGGTCGTTTTTGGAATAAATATCGATGATGCGGCCCATGGGCGCAACCTCCTTTGCGGTTGGTGGCTCGGCAACGCGGCCCAGCGCTCGTTGGGAAACAAGGGGGAGGGGCGCCGGCGCGCCGCCTCCCCTTGGGCTGGGACGAGCAAATTCCGGCCGCCCTTGGGCGGCCGGAATGGTGTGCGGGTGGACGATAAGCCGCCAGGCGCCGCAAGCGCCTATGCGCGCTTAGGCCTTGCCGATGGAACCGAAGAGCTCCATCTTTTCGTAGACCTTGTCGCAGATGGCCTGCGCGCCGGGAGCCAGCAGCTTGCGGGGATCGAAGCCCTTGCCCTGCTTGTCCTTGCCGGCCTCGATGTAGGCGCGGGTGGCCTCCTGGAAGACCAACTGGCACTCGGTGTTGACGTTGATCTTGGCAACGCCCAGGGAGATGGCCTTCTTGACCATGTCGTCGGGGATGCCGGTGCCGCCGTGCAGGACCAGGGGCTTGCCGCCCACGGCCTCGTGAATGGCGGTGAGCACGTCGAAGTTGAGGCCCTTCCAGTTGGCGGGATAGACGCCGTGGATGTTGCCGATGCCGGCGGCCAGCATGGTCACGCCAAGATCGGCCACCATCTTGCATTCCTTGGGATCGGCCAGCTCGCCGCCGCCGATGACGCCGTCCTCCTCGCCGCCGATGGCGCCGACCTCGGCCTCCAGGGACAGGCCGAGCACGTCGCAGGCGTTCTTCAGCGCGGTGGTCTTGGCGATGTTTTCCTCGATGGGGTAGTGGGAGCCGTCGAACATGATGGAGGAGAAGCCGGCCTTGATGCACTTGACGGCGCCTTCGTAGGTGCCGTGGTCCAAATGCAGGGCGACGGGCACGGTGATGCCCAGCTCCTCGATCATGGCCTTGACCATGGCGGCGACGGTCTTAAAGCCGCACATGTACTTGCCCGCGCCCTCGGACACGCCCAGGATCACGGGGGAGTTGGCCTTCTGCGCGGTTTGCAGGATGGCCTTGGTCCACTCCAGGTTGTTGATGTTGAATTGGCCCACGGCGTAACCGCCGGCGGCAGCCTTTTCCAGCATTTCCTTCGCACTGACAAGACCCATATTCAAACAGCCTCCTTACAGGATAATCCCTATGATAGCTTAAGTATACACCAAAGTGGACAAGAAGGGAACGCCGCATTGGCAGCGGAAGGTAAAAATTTGCCTCGGGCGGGGCGCGGGATGGCGCGGTTGCACTTTGCCTCTGCCTCCTGTATACTGGTGCTGCAAAGGAGGGGTCGCCATGCGCATCTTCGTGCCCGCCGAGCCCGCGGAGGAGAGGATCGCCTATGCCGTGGTGGGCGGACGCTGCGGGGCGGGCTGGATCTTCGTCCAGCACCGGGACAGAACCACCTGGGAGCTGCCCGGCGGACATCGGGAGGCCGGGGAAAGCCCCGAGGACACCGCCCGGCGAGAGTTGTGGGAGGAAAGCGGGGCCCGGGCCCGCGCGCTGGAAAGGGTCTGCTGCTACGGCGTGGAGGACGAGGACGGGCAAACCAGCTACGGCGCGCTGTTTCTGGCACGGATCGAAGAGCTTGGGGAGCTGCCGCCCGCCTTTGAAATGAAGGAAAGGCGGATTGCCCCCGAGCCGCCGGGCGAATGGACCTATCCGAAAATTCAGCCGGTCCTGCTGGGCTGGCTGCTGGAGAGATGGCAGCAAAAGCAACAAAACGTCGATCCCTAAAAGGAGGAGAAACGATGCCCATTTTCAACTTCTTGGACAAGCCGCTTAAACCCGAGCGCATCCACGAGGGCGAGGGGCTTTGCCCCCACGCCAACGTCATTCCGGGAGACGCCTTCGAGACGCCCATCCGCTTCATGAATTACACCATCCTCCCGCCGGGGGCCAGCATCGGGGCCCACGGCCACGGGGACGACAACGAGATGTACATCGTGCTGGAGGGGAGCGGCCGCTTCGAGGTCAACGGCGAGTCCTTCCCGGTGAAGAAGGGGGACGTGCTGCTCAACCCCCGCTTTGCCACGCATGCCTTGTACAACGAGGGCCAGGTGGACATGCCCATCCTGGTGTTGGAGGCCTACAACAAGGGCTGAAGGGGCTGAGACGAAGGGGGCGCGAGAACGTCCCCTTTTTTTGCCGAAAGGAGAGGGAGGTAGAGGCCCGTGACGAACGAGGAAGCCCTTTGGATCGCCCTTTCGCAATCCGCGATCGACCATGGATGCCGGCCGGAAGACTTCCTTTCCGGGCAAAACAAGGCGGTGCCATCGCGCAACAGCCCGGACGCGCGCCGGTATCTGTGCCGGCCCCAGGCGCTGGAGCTGACCAGCTATGGCGCCAACGCCGTGGCCTCGGCGTCGCCGGAGCTGATGGAGGCGGCCAAGGCCTATGTGGACAGGTATCCGGCGGTCCATTGCTTTCAGACCCCCCAACTGTTGGTGTTGTCCAAGCGTTTGCGCCCCTTCGGCATGGAGCTCTGCTTTATGGGGGAGTATTTCCTGCCGGATCTGGACAGGTTGCGCGGGCTGGATTGCGGCCTTCGCTGTAGGACGCTGGAGCGGGAACAGCTGGCGAGCCTAAGCGCGCAGCTCTGGCGCAACGCGCTCAGCCAGGACGCGAGGGAGTGGGACGTGCTGGGCGTGGGGGCCTACGAGGGGGAGCGCCTGGTGGGTCTGGCGGCCTGCTCGGCGGACTGCAAGACCATGTGGCAGATCGGCGTGGACGTGCTGCCGGCCTATCGAAGGCAGGGCGTCGCCTCGGCGCTGACGAGCCGCTTGGCCCTGGAGGTTCTGGAGAGAGGGGCCTTGCCCTTCTACTGTTGCGCCTGGTCCAACCTGCCGTCCGCCAGGACCGCCCTTCGCAGCGGCTTTCGGCCGGCCTGGGTGCAGCTTTCGGCGGCGGAGCGGAGCTTCACCGACCAGCTGGCGCGCTGAGATAGGGCAAAAAGGCCCTCTTTGGCGGCCCGGACTATTCAGGACCCGCGTTTTGTGCTAGGATATAGGCAGATTCATTTCCATACGGAGTAAGGGGGAGAGACCATGGCGTATTTTCGAATCCGCATGCATGTCAACGCCCTGCGGCGGCAGGCGTCCTTTGAGATGCTGATCCCGAACGACATCCGCACGGACGTGCCGGCGAAGGAAGCGGCCAAACCGATGAGCGAGCTGAAGACCCTGTTCCTGTTGCATGGCTACACGGGCTGCGCCGGCAACTGGGTTCCCGAACCGCTCGCCTCCCAGTATGGCTTTGCCATCGTAATGCCCAGCGCCGAAAACAGCTTTTACCTCGACGGGCTTTCCACCGGGCATCAATTTCAGACCTTCGTGGGCGTGGAGCTGGTGGACTACGTGCGCAACACCTTCGGCCTTGCCAAGCGCCCCGAGGACACCTATATCATGGGCATGTCGATGGGTGGCTTTGGCGCGCTGCACACGGCGCTGGCCTATCCCAAGACCTTCGGCAAGGCGGCGGGGCTGTCCTCGGCGCTCCTCGTCCATGAGATTGCCAAGATGAAGCCGGGCGACAGCAACTCCGTCGCAAACTACGAATACTACCGGGAGTGCTTCGGCGACCTGGACAAGGTGGAGGAAAGCGACAACAACCCCGAAACGCTGGTCAAGAAGCTGCTCGCGAAGGGGGAGAAGCTGCCGGAGATGTACATTTGCTGCGGCACGGAGGACTTCTTGCTGGAAGGCAACCGCGCCTTCTCCGCGTTTTTGAAGTCCCAGGGCGTGGCGCATGTCTACGAGGAAGGCCCCGGCATGCACGACATGAAGTTCTGGAGCCAATCCGTGGAAAAGGTCATTCCCTGGATGTTCGGCTAGGGTTCCACCCAAAGGGTTAAAGGGGGCGCGCCTTCTTTGTAAAGAAGGCGCGCCCCCTTTGCGGCGATGGATGACGCCTTGCGCCCGCTTGCGCGTGGGCGTTAGGGCTTGGGGTCGAAGATCTTGTTTTCGTCAAAGCCGATGAAGTTGCGGCCGCGCTGGATGGTGACGCGCTTGGGGGCGCCTGCCGGGCCGGCCGGATGGTCGGGGTTGATGGGCATGGCGACGTTGGCCGGTCCCTTGGCCCCGCGGGTCAACGGCATGGCCGAGCCCCAGGGACTGGGTTCGGTCACGGGCGCGTACGCCCCCTTGAGGATGTCCTCGCACATGGCGATGATGGTGGGGAGGCATTCGGGATCCAGGGGATCGCCCAAGGGGCGGAAATCGTGGTGGCCGTTGTAGATGTCGTCGTACCGGTCCTTCAGGGCCTCCACGCGGCGCAGATAGCGCAGCGCGGTCTCGATGGGGCAGGCGCCAAGGCCCAGGTTGAAGTTGATGGCGTCGCCGGCGAAGAGGGTGCGCGTCGCCTCGTCCAGGAAGACCATCTCGCCCGCCGAATGGCCCGGGCACTCGTAGGCGGTGACCACGCGGCCGCCGCCCAGATCGAAGCGTTGGCCGTCCCGCAGGTCGCGCAGCACGGGCGCGGGCTCGTCCGCGGCGGGCTCGCGCAGGTCCTCGTTGATGTCGTAGGGATAGAGGTTGAACATGGTGTAGGGCGCGCCGATGCAGCCCTTTTGGCGCTGGGCGATGCGCGAGGTGTCGAAGCGGCGGCGCTCCAGGGATTGGGGGATGGCCGGGCCTTGGTCGTTTGGGTGGATCCATAGCTCCTTGAACTGGCGGCCGTTGCCCGTGTGGTCGATGTGGCCGTGGGAGATCACGGCGATCAGGGGTTTGTCCGTGATCATCTCGATGGCGCCCCGCAGGTCGCCGATGCCCATGCCGCAGTCGATGACCATGGCCTTTTCCGTGCCGACGAGCAGGAAGATGCTCGCCACGTCGAACTCGTCGATCTCCCAGGTGTCCTTCTTGAACTGCACCATCGGATAGCGCTTTGTCAGCAATGTAACCGCTTCCTTTCCTCAAAGCGGCGCGAAACGCGCCCGTTACCTGCAGTATAGCAGAAAAATAATTGCATATGCAAGCATATGCGCGAAATAAAGAGGCCCCTTCGCCTGCGCGCAGCGGGCGAAGGGGCCATGTGTCGGAGGGAACATCAGGTGGCCGGGTGCTCGTTCAGATAGGCCTGGGCCAAGCGGGCGGCCGTCTCCACGGCGCGGGGGCAGGGCCTGGTCTCGTAATAGGCCTTGTCGCGCTTGTCCGGCACGGGGTTGCCGTCTGCGGGCCTGCCCAGCAGCTCGCGGCACAGGCAGGTGCCCATCTCCTCGCGGAAGGCGCCGCACAGCTTCTGGATGCGGTCGTAATGGGCGGCCTTGCCGTCCAGATCCTTGGGGGAGGTATAGCCGTTGTGCAGGTTGCAGACCAGCACGGCGCCCAGCAGCGCGCCGCAAAGCTCGCGCATGCGGCCGACGCCGCCGCCGTAGCCGGAGACCAGGCGGGCCATCTGCTCCTTCGTGAAGCCGAAGTCCTCGCAGAAGGCCAGCGCCACGGACTGGGCGCAGTTATAGCCCTCCAGGAAATTGGCCTTGGCCTGTTGGGATCGATCCATGGGCGTAGCCCTCCTCGCTCTTGCTTATTTTTCGACGGCCTCGATGGCCTCGATGGCGTCGGCCGCGTATTCCAGCCAATCGCCCTCGAACAGCTCCAGGGTGCCCGCGTCGCAGGCGGCGGCGAGCTTTGGATCGATGGGCAGGCGGCCCAGGATGGGCAGGCCGTACCTCTCGGCCACGGACTCCAGGCGGCTCTCGCCGAAGACGGCGATGTGCTTGCCGCAATCCGGGCAGAGGGCGTAGGAGAAGTTCTCCACAAGGCCCAGCACGGGCACGTTCATGAGCTGGGCCAGCTTGAGGGCCTTTTCCACGATCATGGAAACCAGCTCCTGGGGAGAGGTGACGATGATGATGCCGTCCAGGGCCACGGTTTGGAACACCGTCAGGGCCACGTCGCCGGTTCCCGGAGGCATATCCAGGAAGAGCACGTCCTCGCCGGCCCAGATGACGTCGGTCCAGAACTGCTTGACGGTGCCGCCGATGATGGGGCCGCGCCAGGCGACGGGATCGGTGTCGTTTTCCAGGAGCAGGTTCAGGCTCATCACGTCGATGCCGGTCTTGGTTTTGACCGGATAGATGCCCGTATCGTCGGCGCCGGCCTTTTGCTTGAGGCCGAACATCTTGGGAACCGAGGGACCCGTGATGTCCGCGTCCAGGATGCCCGTTTGCAGGCCGCGGCGCTGCAAGGTGACGGCCAGCAAGCCGGTGACCAGGGACTTGCCCACGCCGCCCTTGCCGCTGACGACGCCGATCACCTTTTTGATCTGGCTCTGGGCGTGGGGGGCCTCATGCATGTCCCTGGATTCGCAGTTCTGCGAACAGTTGCTGCAATCGTGGTTGCAATTTTCGCTCATGGTTTTGCTGCATCTCCTTAACGCACTAGTTGCGGATAGTTTGCCGCTGGCAAACGCTTACCATACATTATCCACCCGCCGCGCGGGCTCTGTCAAGCATCCCATGGGGAGAAGGGGCGCATTTTGACAGAAAAGTCCTTGCGCGGCGGGCGGGGTGTGTGCCAGAATAAAGAGGAAGGAAAGGGGGAGGCGGGCCGTGGCGGAGAGCTTTTGCTGCAAGGTGGCGCAGGCGCAGGCGGGCATGGAGCTGAAGTACGTGCTGCGCCAGGCGGGCCTATCCACCACCCGCCTTAAGGCGGCCAAGCGCCGGGAGCGCGGGATCCTGCGAAACGGCCAGCCCGCCCTGGCCAACGAGCGGGTGCAGCCGGGCGACCTGTTGCAGGTGTGGGTGGGCGAGCAGCGGCCAAGCGCCGTGGAGCCGGCCGAGGGACGGGTGCGCATCGCCTATGAGGACGAGGCCCTGCTGGTGGTGGACAAGCCGCCCCTGGTGCCCGTGCATCCGGGCCCCGGCCACGAGCGCGATTCCCTGGCCAACCTGGTGGAGGGGTTGTACGGGCGGCGGGGCGAAAGCCGCCTGTTTCGCCCGGTGAACCGGCTGGACCGCCATACCTCCGGGCTGCTGGCCATCGCCAAGGACGCCCACGCCCACCACCAGCTGGCTGGGCAGATGCGGCGGGGGGAGTTCCAAAGGCTCTATTTGGCCGTGGTGCGCGGGGCCATGCCCCAGGAGCGGGGCCGGATCGATCTGCCCATCGGCCGGAAGGAGGGCAGCGCCCTCGCCCGCTGCGTGCGCGAGGACGGCAAGCCGGCCGTCAGCCTATACGCCCAGCTCTGCCGGGGTTGCGAGGCCAGCCTGGTGGCCTTCCGGCTGCTGACGGGCCGCACCCACCAGATCCGCGCGCATGCCGCCCACCTGGGCCACCCCCTGGTGGGGGACTTCCTCTACGGGCGGGAGGAGCCGCCCCGCTGCCTGCTGCACGCCTGCGGGCTGCGCTGCCTGTCCCCGGAGACGGGCCAGGAGCTGCGTCTGTTCAGCCCGCCGCCGGAGGACATGGCCGGAAAAATGGAGGAGTTCGGGCTTTGCAGCCCCTTGGAGGAGGATGCGCTATGGAAGTTATTTTGACCAAACAGGACCTGGAAGCCTTTGTGAACCGGGCGGGCTTTTTGCCCTCCTCGGGGGAGCGGGCGCCCTTCTCCCTGGAGAAGCTCTGCCCCAACCCCTGGCACACGGACCAGGCAAGCGATCCCTGGCGCTGGCGCATGGAGATCGCCCAGGAGGGAAACATCGCCTACGGCAAGTTCTTTCATTCCCTGTCGGGCTATATCGCCGCGGACTGCCTGCCGGCCTTCATCGCCCTGCGCCGGGGCGGGCTGACCGCCCGGGAGCTGTACGAGGACGGGCTGCTCGGCCGGGAGAGCATGGCGCTGTACGAGCTCCTGGAGCAGGAGGGCGGCCAGCCGGCCCATCAGCTCAAGAGCCTGGCCGGGTTGACGGGCAAGCGCTCCGGCCGCTTCGACGCGGCCATGGTGCAGCTGCAAATGCGCCTGCTGGTGTCGATCTGCGGCCAAACCCGCAAAAGAAACGCCCTGGGCCAGGAATATGGCTGGCAGGTCGCCTGCTACGAGTGCGTGGAGAGGCGCTTTGGCCAAGGGGAGCTCCCGCAGCCCGGGCAGGCCTTGGAAGCCCTGACCGATCGGGCGTGCGGCGCGCTCGCCGTGGACCGGCGGGCGGTGCGGGCCCTGCTGGACCCCTTCCATCTGGTCCGCTGAAGGGGGGCGGCTTACGGTTTTGTTCGTTTGAACAACCCGCTCTTCCAAGCGGCGGGGGTGTTGTGGTATACTTTCATATTAGGGACGGTATACCACGGCGACGAAGGAGCTGGTGAGAGCTTGATGCAAGAAGAGATGGAGCGGATCGTGTTGCGCGTTCCCGCGGCGGAAAGAAGCCTGCTGGCGGTGCGCATGACCGCGTCCGGCGTGTTGGCCGGCCGCGGCTTGGACGTGGAGACGGTGGAGGACCTGAAGACCGCCGTGTACGAGGCCTGCTACGCCCTGCTGCACCAGAGAATGCGGCCCCAAGCCCTGGAGCTGTGCTTCTGCCCGGAGGGGGACTTTGCGGCGGAGATCCGCTGCCTTGGCCAGAGACGGGAAACGGCGGAGCGGCAGCCGGACGCGCGGCTTTGCCGCTGCGTGTTGGAGGCCATGGTGCCGGGCGTGGAGGTGCTGGCCGGCGGCCAGGGCCTGGAGACCATCCGCCTATGGTGCGGCGCGGATCAGCGCGCGTTTGGAGGCTAAACCGCATGACGGATCAGCAGCGCAGCGCCGCTCTGGAGGCGTATTGCAAGACGCGCAGCGTCGAGCTCCGCAACGAATTGGTGCAGGAATTCCTGTACCTGGCCCAGATCGTGGCCAAGAAGTATGCGGGCAAGGGCGTGGAGTACGACGATCTTTACCAGATCGCCTCCATGGCCCTCATTGGCGCGCTGGAAAGATATGATTGCTCCAAGGGCATCAAGTTTGCCAGCTTTGCGGCGCCCACGTTGATGGGCGTTGTGAAGAACTATTTCCGCGACAGCGCCAAGGTCCTGCGCATGCCAAGGCGCCTTGGCGAAAACGTGCGCAGGCTCGCCCTGGCCAGGGAGGCGCTGTTGCAACAAAATCAGCGCCAGCCCACCGTGGAAGAGCTGGCCGAGCGCATGCGCGTGTCCCAGGCGGACGTGTTGGAAGCCATGGAAGCCTCCGCCGCCGCCCAGGTGGGGTCCCTGGACGAAAAGCTCAAGCCCGGCGAGGATGCGGAGCTGTCCGACTTCCTCGGCAAGGAGGAGGATGCCTACGAGCGCATCGCCCTGCGGGACATGCTCAAAAAAGTGATGGAGCCCCTCAGCCCCACCGAGCGGCAGATCCTGGAACAGCGCTACGCCGCCCACAAGAGCCAAAGGCAAATTGCCGAGGAAATGGGCGTTTCTCAGATGTATGTCTCCCGCCTTGAACGAAAATTGCTGGAGCGCTTCCGCATGGCCATGTAGGCCAGAGCGGCTTGCCCTCCGCCTAGATAGAGGATAAACCGACCGATGCAGTATTACCGTAAGACCAGCGTGCGCGAGCAGGCCCGGGAAAGGGACCGGCAGCGCCGCGCGGAGGGTCCGCAAGGGCCCTTCGGTCGCGGCCCCTCGGGGCCCTCGGGCCCCAGGCCGCCCCGGGGCCCTGGTTCCTCGCGCCCAAACGGGGGGAAAAGGCCCAGAAAGAGACGGGTGCGCGTTAAGAAGCGCTTCTACTTTTTCGTCGCGGCCTTCCTGCTGGTGCTTGGCCTGATCGGCTTTGGAATCGCCTCGCTGGCGCGCGCGGTGTTTGCCGGCTACTATGTGGTGGATTACGGCATGATCGAATCCACCAACAAGGTGTCGGCCCTGTTGCTGCGCGACGAGATGGTGGTGCGTTCCGAGGGCTATGGCACCGTGCAGTATGTGGCCGCGGACCTGCAGGATGTGCAGGCCGGCGACGCCGTGCTGGACTTTTATTCCTCCGGCTATACCAAGGACATCCAGACCGAGCTTTCCCAGGTGAACGCCCGCATCGAGCAACAGCAGCAGAACACGCTGTACGCGGCCCTGGAGAGCATCGTGGACCAGGAGCTGGAGCGGTACCAGGACCAGATCGAGCAAAAGACCCAGCAGATCCGCCAGGCCCTGGCGGGGGAGGGCGACCTGCTGCAGCTGTACCAAGAGCTCAAGAGCCTGATGGAGAGCAAGCAGGCCTACCTGGAGCAGACCGCCACCGCCCAGGCCGACACCACCCTCACCCAGCTCTACGCCACCCGCAGCCAGCTGCTCAGCCGCATCCAGGGCTGGCGCAGCGCCTACACGGCGCCCATGGACGGCCGGGTGAGCTATTCCTTCGACGGCTTTGAGGCCTATCTGACCACCGAGGTGCTGGACCTGCTCTCGGCCCAGAACGTGCGGGAGCTTTTGCGCAACGAGGACCCCGAACAGCCCGCGGAGCTGCGCAGCCAGCAAAACCTCTACCGCATCGTTGATGCGGACCATTGGTACGCGATCATCCTGACCACGGACACCAACTGGACCATCGGCGTGGGCGAGACCTGCGCCCTGTATTTTGAGGGCTATGAGGACAGGACCTTCCAGGCGACGGTGAACGCCATGTCCGGCAGCCAGACGGAGCTGATGGTGGTGCTGGAGATGAACGAGGACATTGGCCCCCTCATCAACGCCCGCAAGCTAACCGCCGTCATCGGCGGCCGGGTGGAAGGCATGCGCGTGCCCCTGAGCGCCGTGAGCGTCAGCGGCGAGCAGCAGGGGGTGTATTTGTACGAGACCGGGGAGTTTGTGCCCGTGCGCGTCATCGGCCATGACAGCAAGTATGCCTTGGTGATGCCCGTGGAGGACGGCGCGCTGCAAAAGGATATGCGCATACGCAAATAAAGGGGCCGCTCGGCCCGTATAGACGGGGGGAAACGTCATGGACACGCTGGAAAAAAACGTAGCGGCGCTGCGTCAAAGGCTGGACGAGGCCGCCAAGGGCAGGCCCTATACCCTGCTGGCAGCCACCAAAACCCAGCCGGCAGAGACCATCAACCGCTTGGTAGATCTTGGCATCTACGATTATGGCGAAAACCGGGTGCAGGAATGGATGGAGAAATGTGAAAAAATTGATCCAAGACTGCGCTATCACCACATAGGCAGGTTGCAAAGAAACAAAATTAAGTATATAATAAGGAAAATCAGCCTGGTCCATTCCGTGGATCAGGTGGCCCTGGCCCGCGCGTTGGACGCCGCGGCCGAGGCCGTGGACAGGCGCGTGGACGTGCTCTTGCAGGTGAACCCCGTCGGGGAGGAGCAAAAGGGCGGCGTGGCTCTGTCCGAGCTTTCCAGACTTTACGAGGCCTGCCTGACGATGCGCTTCATCCGGGTGCGCGGCCTGATGTGCATGGCCCCGCTGACGGAAGACCAGGGCTTGGTGCGCGAGTGCTTTTCCAAGGCCAGGCGCGCCTTTGACGAGCTGCGCTGCGTGGATGAGCGGATCGACACCCTGTCCATGGGCATGAGCGGCGACGCCGCCATCGCCTTGGAGGAGGGTTCCACCATGGTGCGCATCGGAACGGCCCTCTTTGGAAAGCGCAATTGACCCCCGCATGTACCCTGCACATCCCAGTTTGAAGTTTCTAAAGGGGAAGGAGCGGCCTTGCCGACCCTTGCCCGTAGGAAGGAGAGTATACTGCCGTGGCCGGTAAATTCATGAACAAGGTTCTCAACACCATCGGATGGGAGAGCGAGCCAGCCGAGGAGGAGAGCATCCAGCAATACGACAATGATGAGGAGGAAGCGCCCGTGGCTGTGCGCCGTTCTAGCTATCGCAACAACCGGGACAACGATCGCGATTCCCAGGCCGATTACGACCGCTATGAGGATAGGTACGACGATCGCGCTTACGACGACTACCAGGACGATTATCAGGAGGACAGCGACTACCGCCGCTCCTACGAGCCCAAGATCATCTCCCACCCCTCCAGCGCCAGCGCGCCCAAGCACCGCATGATGATCTACCAGCTGGCCACCTACGAGGACTCTCGCGACGTCATTGACGACCTGTTGGAAAACCACTCCGTGCTCATCAACCTGGAGAACCTGGATCTGGATGAGGCCCAGCGCATCATCGATACCCTCATCGGCGCCTGCTATGCCATCAACGCCACCATCAAGAAGGCCGCCCAGCAAACCTACCTGCTGGCCCCCTCTACGGTGGAAATCGCCGGCACCTATGCCGACGACGGCAAGGCCCGCACCATCTTCAACGGTTAATCACCTATACTTCATAAGGAATAGTACAGCATAAAGTGAATGCGATTTTAAACATTGCCTTTTATCTGATCGGCATCCTGCTGGATCTGCTCAAGTTCGCCCTGGTGTTGCGGGCGTTCTTGAGCTGGTTCATCTCGCCCTTCAACAAATTCTATAGGGTGTTGCAGACCGTTACCGAGCCCATGATCGCACCCTTCCGTCCCCTGGCCATGCGGCTGACCAACGGAAGGCTGCCCATCGATCTGGCGCCCCTGTTCGCCTTCTTCGCCCTCATGCTCCTGCAGTACCTGGTCAACATCGCCCAGAACATCCTCTGGCGCGCCCTGTACTTCTAAGGAGCTGTTCATGGCGGAGGATCGGCAGAGGGAAAAGACTGACAGACAATTGGAAGATCTATGCGCCAGAGCCCTGCGGGGCGCCGTGGTGCACTCCAAGTTTTTAAGCCCTGAGGCGGCGCAAAGGCTGAAAAACCTGGCGGCGCGGCAGGGCCTGCTGTGTTTGGCCGTGGGCGGGGGCGAGGGCGCGGAGCGTTGCCTTTGCCTGTTGTGCCGCGAGGAATATGGCCAGCCCCTGCCCGAGGAGGCGCCGCTGCGCGTGCTGCGCATCGGCTTTGATCCCCGCTTTGGCTCCCCGGGCCATCGCGACCTTCTGGGGGCCATGCTGGGGCTTGGCATTGAGCGGGATTGCCTGGGGGATATCTGCCTGGAGGAGGGCTGCGCCTACGCGGCCGTGTACGCGCCCATGGCCTCCTTCCTCTGTTCCAACCTGGAGAAGGCCGGCCGCTGCAGCGTGACCGTGGAGGAGACGGACGATCCCTTGCCGGCGCCCAAGGCCGGCAAGCTCCAGCGCGTCAACGTGCCCTCCCTGCGCTTGGACGCCTGCTTGCAACAGGTACTGCGCCTGCCCCGGGCCAAGGCCCAGGAGCTGGTGCGCGCCGGCCGCGTGCAGCGCAACTGGGAGGAGGAGACCCGCACGGATGCGCTCCTGGCCCAGGGCGACATGGTGTCCGTCCGGGGCGCGGGCAGGTTCCGCCTGCTGGGCGTGGCCGGGGAAAGCCGGAAGAATCGCCTCTTTATCGATGTGGAAAGCTTTTTGAAATAGCCTTTGCGCCCAGGCGTTGGGCGCAGGAGCAAGGAGGGCGGCGCATGATCACATCCGCACAGATTCACGACAAGGAATTCGAGCGCAAGTTTCGGGGCTACGACGAACAGGCCGTGGACGAATACCTGGACCAGCTGGCCGCCTACATCGATAACCTTTCCTTGGAAAACAAGGAGCTGCGCGAGAAGCTGAAGACCACAGCGGACCAGCTCACCTATATGAAGAACCTGGAGGACACCCTGCGCGAGACCCTGGTCACGGCCCAGCGCAGCGCCGAGGAGACCGGACGCAACGCCGCCGCCAAGGCCGAGGAGATCGTCTCCACCGCCAACGAGCAGGCAAGGCGCATCCTGCAAAAGGCCAAGGACGAGGCAGCCGCCGCCCAGAGGCAGATCGACGAGCTGCAACGTCAGGCCAGCGTGTATCGTTCCAATTTCCGCATGCTCATGCAGGCCCAGCTGCAAATCCTGGAGGATTCCACCATCGGCCGGGAGCGGGACGACCGGCAGGCCGGGGAGCAGTCGGGACCCACGAAGCGGCGCGGCGTTTTGTACGACGAGCCGCTCACCAACCTGCGCAGGCAGGCCAATCAGGAGGATGCTAGCTCCCTATGACCTATTTGCTCATCGCCATCCCGGTGATTTCCTTTCTCCTGGACCGGCTCGTCAAGCTCTGGGCCAGGACGGACCTGCAAGCCCTTGGCGGCTCCCTGCCGCTGATCGAAGGGGTATTTCATTTTACCTATGTGGAAAATCGGGGCGCGGCGTTCGGCATGTTGCAGGGCCAGTTTTGGCTCTTCGCCATCCTGACCCCGCTGGTGGCCGCCTTCCTGATCTACAAGATGTTCTTTGCCAAGAAAAAGCTGCCGGCCATGCCCAACATCGCCATGGCCCTGTTCTTGGGCGGCGCCATCGGCAACCTCTACGACCGCATCTTCTACGGCTATGTGGTGGACATGTTCGACTTTTGCCTGATCAACTTTGCGGTGTTCAATGTGGCGGATAGCTGCATGGTGGTGGGCGTGCTCCTCTACTGCGTCTGGGTGCTGTTCGTGGAGGGAAAAAAGCAGAGCCGCGTCAAGGTGGCGGCGGAAAAGGGCGAAGATGGACGAGATTTGTAGGATCGTAACCGCTGAAGAAGAAGGCATCCGCATGGATGCCTTTTTGTCTACGCTCAGCGGCCTGACGCGCTCCAAGGTGCAGCATCTCCTGGAGCAAAACCTGGTGTTCCTCAACGGCGCCGTGCCCGCAAAGGCCGGCGTGCGGCTGCGGGCCGGCGACCGGCTGCGGCTGTGCCTGCCGGAGCCCGAGCCGGTTCAGGCCACGGCCACGGAAATGGAGCTGGACGTGGTGTACGAGGATGCGCAGATGCTCGTCGTCAACAAGCCCCGCGGCCTGGTGGTGCACCCGGCCGCCGGCCATTGGGAGGACACCCTGGTCAACGGCCTGCTCTTCCGCCAGGAGAGCCTGTCCGGCCTGGGCGGGGAGCTGCGGCCGGGCATCGTCCATCGACTGGATAAGGACACCACGGGCCTGCTGGTGGTGGCCAAGACCGACCAGGCCCATCAGGCCCTGGCCGCGCAGATCGCCGAGCACAGCGCCCGCCGGGAGTATTTGGCCCTGGTGGAGGGCGGCTTTTCCTGCGAGGAGGGCGCGGTGGATCAACCCATCGGCCGCGACCCCAGGGATCGGAAGAAGATGGCCGTGGTGCCCGGCGGCAGACAGGCCAAGACCCACTACCGCGTCGAGCAAAGGTTCGACAGGTGCAGCCTGCTGCGTCTCGTGTTGGAAACCGGACGGACCCACCAAATTCGCGTGCACATGCGCTATCTGGGCCATCCGGTCTGCGGCGACCCGATCTACGGCTTTGCCAAGTCCGGCGCCGGCCCCTGCCCGCTGATGCTCCATGCCCAGCGGCTGCGGCTGCGCCACCCCGTCACCGGCGAGGCGCTCTGCTTTGAGACGCCCCCGCCCCAGGACTTTTTGCGCGTGCTGGAGAGGCAGAGACCCCGCTGAGCGGCGTTGCGGCCGCGAGGAGATTTTGCTATACTGGTACGGCGATCATCGATGGGGCCTTGGTTGGAACAACGGGCCCGGGAAGGCGGTTTGCGACATGAAGATCACGCGCGTGCGTTCCGTGTTCAGCGGAAACAACCATTATGTGGTGGTGGAGACGGACGAGGGCATCCGCGGCCTTGGCGAGGCCACGCTCAACACCCGGCAGCTGGCCGTGGAAGGCGCGCTCCGCCATATGGAGGCCTACCTGAAGGGCAAGGACCCCCTGCGCAGCGCCTTTCTCTGGCAGGACGTGTTTCGCGGCACCTTCTGGCGCGGCGGGCCCGTGTTGCAGGCCGCCCTGTCGGGCGTGGACCTGGCCCTGTGGGACATCAAGGGCAAGGCCCTCAACGTCCCCGTCTACCAGCTGCTCGGCGGCAAATGCCGCGACAAGGTCCGGCTGTACAAGGGCATCGGCGGCAGCGACGAGCGGCAGGCCGGCCAGGCCCTGGAGCAGGCCCTCAAGGCCGGCTACAAGGCCATACGCATCTGCCCCCACGACAACCTGTCCTCCGGCTATTACGACCAAAACCTCCAGGTGCGCCTGAGCGAAAGATGGATGCGCTTCTACAGGCAGGAGGCGGGCGAGGACGTGGACATCGTCTTTGAATGCCACACCCGCCTGAGCCCCGCCTACGCCACGGAGCTGTGCAACCGCATCGCCCCCTACCACCCCTTCTTCGTGGAGGATCCCCTGCGCGCCGACAGCCCGGAGGCCTACCGCACCCTGCGGGAGCGCACCACCGTGGCCCTTGGCACGGGGGAGAAGTTTGGGGCCAAGTGGGACTACCGCTGCCTGGTGGAGAACGATCTGATCGACTATCTCCGCACGGACATCTGCAACTGCGGCGGCATCACCGAGATGGTCAAGATCGCCGCCATCGGCGAGCTGCACTACATGCACATGGTGCCCCACGGCGTGCCGCTGGCGGGCATGATGGCCACCCTGCACTGCGACCTGGCCATGGCCAACTTCCATACCCAGGAGAACTGGTTGCCGGATACGCCCCCGGCCCACCTGCGCTGCCAGTACGAGGTGAAGGACGGCTTTGCCACCATATCCGACGCGCCCGGCCTTGGCGTCGAGCTGGTGGAGGAGAACGCGGAACCCTTCGAGCTGCGCGAGCATCCCCATTGGCGGGCCTCCGATGGCTCCGTGCAGGATTGGTAGGCGCCGGGGAGCGGCGCTCTTATAGGAAAGGAGGAGAGGGCATGGACAAGGATCGGGTGCTGCCCTTTGCGGCGGACAGCCGCTTTTTCCACAAGCGGGCGGTCCGCTCCATGGATAAGCAGGACTTCCTCACCGCGCTCAAGCACCTAAAGCGCGCCTTGGACATGGACCCGGGCAGCGCGGAAATCGCCCTGGACCTGGCGGACACCTACGCCCGCATGGGGCTGTATGAGATGTCCAACGTGGAGCTGGAGCTGTTGCTGGGACGGCAGGATTGCCCGGAGGAGACGCAGTTTGCCATCGGCTGCAACCTGATGGCCATGGGCGATTACGCCCAGGCCTATGTCTGCTTCTCCGCCTATCTTCACGACCACCCCGAGGGCGAGTTCGCCTACCTGGCCCAGGACGGCATCGCCCAGATCGAGGAGTCCGAGGAGGAGGACGGCATCGACCGCGAGCAGGAGGCCTTGGCCGAACAGGGCAAGGCGGCCCTGGACGGCGGGGATGCCGAGCGCGCCGCGGAGATCTTCGAGCGGGTGCTCGCGCAGGACCCTTCCCTGCTCTACGTGCGCAACAACCTGGCCTTGGCCTACATGTGCCTACAGGATAGCCCCAACGCCTGGAAGCAGCTCAACCGCATCCTGCAAACCGAGGCAAACAACACCCATGCCTGCTGCAACGCGGCCCTGCTCATGAACAACGAGGGCCGCGCCGACCAGGCCGCCGCCTACATGGCCCGGCTGAACCCCGAGCTGATGGAGGAGCTGGATGAGCTGTATAAGTACTGCCTGACCGCGGCCGAGCTGCGCATGCAGCCCGAGCTCAAGCAGGGCCTCAAGAAGCTGCTGCTGCTCTGCCCCTACGAGACCAGCATGCTTTACCTCTACGGCGTCAGCCTCTACAACGAGGGGCGCTGGCAGGAGGCGGCCCGGGTTTTGGAAAAGCTGCTGGTGGTGGAGCCCAGCAACCTGCCCGCCAGGGACGCGCTGGCCCTTTGCCATGCGGGCGAGGAGAGCCAGCGCCCCAAAGAGCTGCCCTACAGCTTTGAATACACCGAGAGCCAGAACCGGACGCTGATGGAGTTCCTCGCCAGTCTGGCCGCCCTGTACCCGGACGCGCAGGCCATGCGCGAACGCCTGGTGCAGGAGCGGGAGCTGGCGGAGGCGGCCCTGATGGGGGACGACGAGCTGGTGGCCTACGCCATGCTGGTGTTGACCATGGCGGGCGGCCCCTTGGCCGAGGACCTGCTGCGCCGATTGCTGCTTTCCATGACCCATAGCCTGGCGCTCAAGCAGCAGGCCGCCGAGGCCCTGGAGCAGATCGACGCGCCCGAGCCCTATTTGGCCTACGTGGAGGGGCGCATGGTTCGCATGCGCAAAGGGCAGATTAAGCTCAAGACCATGCCGCCCAGGCCCTACGCCCAGTTCCTGGCCGAGATGATGCGCCGCATGGCGGAAATCTACCAGAGCGAGGAGGCGGCGGCCTACGGCCTGAGCCTCTGGGCGGCCTACCTCAACTCCCTGGACGGCCGCTTCCCGCCCTTTCGGGACAAGAGCGCCTGGATGGCCGCCACCAGGGGGCGTTATGAGGAGGACGTGCTGGGACGCCAGCCCGATCTGGAAGCCCTGGCGGCCGAGGAAGGCTGCACCACCCGCACGCTCACCATGCGCATGCGGCGGCTGTACGCCGGCAGCCAGGAGCTGCGCTAGCGCCCGCGGGCAACGCGCCCCCCGAGGGGGCCTGCAAGGAGGATGGATACCATGCTGATCGACTTTGACGGCCAGTTCCAGGCCTATTTGAAAACCTGGATGCGCGAGAACCGGAGCAAGTACCGCAACGTGGACGAGATGGAGAGCCAGATGCCGGACGTATACACCCGCTGGCTCAACACCCCCGCCAGCTGGTTGGACGGCGTTGCGCCGGGCTTTTACTTCGACCGCTTTTCCGACGCCCACCAGTTGGTGGAACTGATGGTGGACTACATGGACCAACAGGTGGCCGTGCCCGACCAGCTGCTGGACCGCATCGCGGACCTGGGCCCGGAGGCCGAGGAGGCGCTGCTGGCCCTGGCCGGGGACGAGGAAAAGGGCATGGAGGCCCGCATGACCGCCGTCGGCCTGTTGCGGGAAATGGACTCCCAACGGCCCATGGAGCTGTACCTGGGCTGGCTGGAGCGGGCCAAGGAGCTGGACGAGCTGTGCGAAAACGCGGTGGAGTCCCTGAAAAACATGGGCGGCGCGCCGCTGGAGAGCTGCTTGGCCATGCAGGAAAAGGTGTGCCCGGCCGTGCGCGAGTGCCTGGCGGACATCCTCTGCGCCTTCCCCGGGGACGACCGGGTGCTGGCCTTCCTGCTGCGCTGCTTCCAGGAAAGCAAGAATAGGGCGTTGATGGCTTCCTACCTGGGCAAGCTGGGCGATGAGCGCGCCCTTCCCGCCCTGGAAGCAGCCCTGACCGACCCGGAGCTCAACTACCTGGACTATGTGGAAATCGTGGCCGCCGTGCGCGAGCTGGGCGGCGAGGTTGCCGAAACGCGGGAGTTTGCGGGCGATCCCTACTACGAGTCCCTCAAGCAGACCATGTAGGGCCCGCCGCGCGACGCCGAACAAGGAGGAGAAATGATCACCGTCAAGGACATACAGAAGGATCCCAAGATTTCCAGCCTTATCAACGCCGCCAACAAGATGTTGGAAGCCGTCGGATATACCGAGCACGGCCCAAGACACGTGGGCTTCGTTTCCGCGACGGCCGAGCAGATCCTGCGCCAGCTGGGCTTTCCCGAGCGGGAATGCGAGCTGGCCGCCATCGCCGGCTGGGTGCACGACGTGGGCAACGCGGTCAACCGCGTCAACCACGGCCTGACCGGCGGCACGCTGCTCTTCCCCCTGCTGCTGGAGGCGGGTTTGGAGCTTTCCGAGGTCACCACCATCGTGGGCGCCGTGGGCAACCACGAGGAGCAAAACGGCAAGGTGGTTTCCGCTGTCAGCGCCGCGCTGGTCATCGCGGATAAATCCGACGCCCACAGGACCCGCGTGCGCCGCACGCCCTACAACCCCGACGACATCCACGACCGGGTCAACTACGCCATCAGCGCCAACGCCGTGGAGGTGGACGCCCAACAGCGCACCATCCGCTTTTCCATCGAAATGGACGACACCAGCTCGGTGATGGACTTCATGGCCATCTACCTGACCCGCATGCAGATGTGCGAGGAGGCCGCCCATTTCCTCGGCTGCCGCTTCGAGCTGGTGGTCAACGGCGTGCACATCAACCGCCAGGGCGCGCCCAGATAGCCGGCTGCGCCAAAGGGGCGAAGGGGCGATGGCGCCCCTTTGTTTGCCTCGGGAGACAAGCGCCGGCACAGGCCGCCCGGCCCGTCGCCGGCCCGGAAAGGAAAGAAAAGGATGGAGCAAAAGCGATACCCCTTGGGCGCCACGGCGGCCTTCGGCTTGGAAGGCGTGGTGGCCGGGGAACTGAAGAGGCTTGGCTTTGCGGACGCCAAGGGCTTTCACGGCGGAGCCAGCTTCCAGGGCACCCTCACCGACGCCTTTTTGGCCAACCTGCACCTGCGCTGCGCGGACCGGGTGCTGCTTTACCTGGGGCGCTTTGAGGCCAGGAGCTTCGACGAGCTCTTCGAAGGGGTGAAGGCCCTGCCCTTTGAAGAGCTGTTGCCCAAAAACGCCCTGGTGCACGTCACCGCCAAGTGCGCCAGGTCCCGCCTGATGTCCGTGCCGGACGTGCAGTCCATCTCCAAGAAGGCCATCGTGGAGCGCATGAAGCGGGTGCACAGCATGGGCTGGCTGCCCGAGGACGGCCCGCGCTACGGCGTGGACGTGCACATCCACGAGGACAGGGTGGCCGTGACGCTGGATACCTCCGGCCAGGGGCTGTCCAGGCGCGGCTACCGCACCTTCAACGCCGAGGCTCCCCTGCGGGAGACCCTGGCCGCCGCCATGGTGACCAACGGCCCTTGGCGGCCCTGGCTGCCCTTTTTCGACCCCATGTGCGGCTCGGGCACGCTGTGCATCGAGGCGGCCATGGTGGCCCTGGACCGGGCGCCGGGCCTGCTGCGCCCCTTCGACATGGAGCGCTGGGACGTTTGCGACCAGGCCGCCTGCAAGGCCCTGCGGCAGGAGGCGAGGGAGCGCTTTGAGGCCAAGAAGGCCGAGGGGAAGCCGGAGATCTTCGGCTCCGACGTGGATACGCGCGTGCTGAACCTGAGCCTGGCCCACCTGCGCCAGGCCGGCCTCGCGGGGCTGGTGCAGTTCCGCTGCCAGGCCCTGGACCAGGCCCAAAACCCCTTCCCCGACGCGGAAAGGCCAGGCGCCGTCTGCACCAACCCGCCCTATGGCGAGAGATTGCTGGACGTGCAGGCCGCCGAGGCGCTCTACCGCCAGCTGGCCGGCCTGATGCAGCGCCTGCCCGGCTGGGGCCTGCAGGCCATCTCCTCCCACAAGGACTTCGAGAAGGTCTTCGGCCGGCGGGCGGACAAGAAACGCCGGGTGTACAATGGCCGCATCGAGTGCGAGATCTTCAACTTCTATCCTCCAAGGCCCGGGAAATAGCTTAAAAAGGCGGTCCCGCGCGGCAAGCGGCCCCTTTCGCGGCGCGAGGAGAAAAAGACCCTTTCCCCTGACAAGGTTTTATGTTATACTTGTTTCACCAACGAAAGGAGGATGGACTCTATGATCCAGGTGATCTTTGGACGCAAGGGTTCCGGCAAGACCAAGCGTATTCTGGACATGGCCAACACATCCATGAAGACCGCCAAGGGCGAAATTGTATTTATCGACGACGATAATCGCTATATGTTCGACCTGCGCCATGAGATTCGTTTTGTGAACGCAAAGGAATACGATATTTCCAGCCCCGATATGTTCCTGGGCTTTCTTAGCGGCATCGTGGCCGCCAATTATGATATGAACGAGATGTATGTCGATGGCTTCCTGCGCCTGGTTGAGGCGGACCTCAACGAGCTCGGAGGCTTTTTTGATAAGCTCGAGGCCCTGGCAGATACCCACAGCCTCAAGGTGATCATCTCCACCAGCGGCCCCAGCGACGAGCCGCCCGAATACCTCAAGAAATACATCATCTAGCCGGCCGGCGGCAAGGAAACGCAAACCGCGAAGGCGGGATATCCCAAGGGCCATGGCGCGGCCAAGCGGCGCCATGGCCCTCTTGACGCAAGGGACGCCGCCTGCCGCGCAGAACAAGAGGGGTGTTGTCACATGCGATATCTGTCCACCAGGGACGCCTCCAAGGCCGTCAGCGCCGCCCAGGCCATCGTGTCCGGCCTTTCCCCGGAAGGCGGCCTGTTCGTTCCGGAGAGCTTTCCCTCCATCGGGCTGGAGGAGATCCAGCGCCTTTCCACGCTTCCCTACCAGGCCCGGGCGGAAAGGATCCTCTCCGCCTACCTCAGCGACTTTACGGCAGAGGAACTGCACGACTGCGCTGCGGCAGCTTACGAGCCTGCCCGCTTCGGCGGCGCGCCCGCGCCGCTGAAGGCCGTGGGCGATCTGCACGTGCTGGAGCTGTGGCACGGCCCCACCCATGCCTTTAAGGACATGGCCCTGCAAATGTTGCCCCACCTGATGGTCCGCTCCATGGAAAAGACCGGCCTCTCCCGCCGGGTGTTCATCCTGGTGGCCACCTCCGGCGACACGGGCAAGGCGGCCCTGGAGGGCTTTTGCAACGTGGAGGGCACCCAGGTGGGCGTCTTCTTCCCCAAGGACGGCGTCTCCCCCTCCCAACGGCTGCAAATGCTCACCCAGGAGGGGAGCAACATGCACGTCTGCGCCGTGGAGGGAAACTTCGACGACGCCCAGACCGGGGTCAAGCGCCTCTTTGCCGACGCGGACCTCGCTGCGGAGATGGAGGCCAAGGGCTACGCGCTTTCCTCGGCCAACTCCATCAACTTCGGCAGGCTCGTGCCCCAGATCGTCTACTACTTCTCCGCCTATGCGGACCTGCTGGCGGAGGGACGGGTGCGCGCCGGCGAGCCGGTGAACTTCTGCGTGCCGACGGGCAACTTCGGCAACATCCTAGCCGGCTATTACGCCAAGCGCATGGGCCTGCCCGTGGGCAGGCTGATCTGCGCCAGCAACCGCAACAACATCCTCTTCGACTTCATCCAGGGCGGGCTGTACGACACGGACCGGCCCTTCCACAAGACCAGTTCCCCCTCGATGGACATCCTGGTTTCCTCCAACCTGGAGCGCCTGCTCTTTGAGCTGTGCGGCCGCAAGGACCAGACCGTGCGCCAATGGATGGCCGCGCTCAAGAGCGAGGGCGCCTACAGGGTGGACGAGGCCACCCTGGCCGCGCTGCAGGCGGATTTTTCCGCGGGCTGGGCCGACGAGGCCAGGGCAGCGGCGGCCATCGGCGCCTGTTTCGCCGAGCATGGCTACACCCTGGATCCCCACACCGCCGTGGCCTATGCCGTGGCCAAGGCGTATCGCGCCTCTACCGGCGACGACACCCCCCTGGTGGTGGTCTCCACCGCCAGCCCCTACAAGTTTTCCAGGGACGTGCTCGCGGCCCTTCGGGGGCCCGAAGCCGTGGACGGCCTGGACGAGTTTGCCTGCGCGGACGCCTTGGAGGCGGCCAGCGGCTTGCCCATGCCCGAGAGCCTCAAGTGCCTGCGGGAAAAGCCCCTGCTGCATCGGCGGGAATGCGCGCCGGAAGGCATGCGCGCGGTGGTGGAGGCCTGGGCCGGCTAAGACGCCCCGCTTCCTCTAAAAAAAGCCCCGAAGGAGAGGACTCCTTCGGGGCTTTTTCACGCGCCTTGGGCAAGAAACTCAATCGTAGAAGATCTGCATGGCCCCGCTTTCCACGGCGGCCACGGCAATCTGCATCAGGATCTGCTCGCGCCAGGCGTAAAAGGTGCTGCGCTCGATGCACAGCTCGTACATCACGTCCAGGCCGGAACGATGCTCCTGAAAATGAAGCGTGAACAGGCGCTGCATTTCCGGGTTGAGCTTTTTGTACACGCTCTCGATGGCCAACAGCCAGCGCTGGTCGTGGGGGGTGCCCCGCTGGCGCAGCTTGTCCTGGTTTTGAAGCTTGAGATAGATGCGGTCAACCACGTTCTTGGGCAGCAGCATGGGGCGTCACCATCCATGGCGGCCCTCACAGGTCGATCAGGCTGATGGCGCGCGCCTTGCTCTTTTCCCGCACGAGCAGCCCCTCGGCCGCCAGGGAGTTCATGTGCCTGTGCACGGAGGCTGGAGAACAAAGGCCAAGGCCCGCGGCGATCTCGCGCACGGTGGGCGCGTAGCCATGCTCCTTGGAAAAGATGGAGATGAAATCGTAAACGGCCCGGCGCGTGCTCCCCTGAATGTGCCGGTTATGAAGGGGAATGGGAGCTTGAATTGTTGTCATAATGTATACCTCCTACCGCAAAGAAGTGGTGTGTGCGCGCCTTGATGTGATGGGTGGTAACGGTGTGTTGCATGATCAGTATAGCGCGGCAGCCGGGGCTTGTCAACAGTTTGTGAATATTTTTGGAAAAAACATCCATTTGACCCTTGCTATTTCGGCGATTGTGTTGCATAATAGGGTGGAGGAGGGATGGCGCATGGCCAATCGCTTTAAGGAAATCCGCAAGGGGCGGAAGATGACGCAACAGCAAGTTGCTGATTTGCTCGGCATCACCCGCCAAGCCTATAACCATTACGAATCCGAGCGCCGCAAGCCGGACACCAACACCCTGCGCGCCATTGCGGACGTTTTCGGCTGCTCCATCGACGAGCTGTTGGACTACGCCCCCGCCAACAGCTATCCCGTCGGCAAGATGAGCGCCGTGCCCATCCTGGGCAGCGTGCGCGCGGGCTACAACCTGCTGGCCAATGAGGAGTGCGAGGGATACGAGATGGTGGACGTGTCCAACGCGGAGGAGTACTTCTGCCTGAACGTGACGGGCGACTCCATGGAGCCGGAGATCCACTCGGGGGACCTGGCCCTGGTGCACCGCCAAAGCGAGGTGGAGAGCGGCGATTTGGCCGTGGTGCTCATCGAGGACGAGGAGGCCACCATCAAGCGGGTCATCAAGTCCGGCAAGGACATCGTGCTGCAGCCCTTCAACAGCGCCTATTCGGTCAAGGTCTTTTCCGGCAAGGAGCTGAACAACCTGCGCATCCTGGGCAAGGTGGTCAGAACCACCCGCCGCTGGTAGCGCTTGTAAGAACGCGCAAAAACCGCCCGCGGAGCGTTCGCTCCGCGGGCGGTTGCGTTTGTCCGGGCGGCTTGGTCAGTCGGTGCGCACCAGCAGGGCGTTTTCCTCGGGCGCGGGCGGCTCGAAGCGCGCGCTGAAGGCCAGGTCCATGTCCTCGTCGATGGTGTAGCTTTGGTCCAGGCCCTGTCGCACCCGTTGGTTGCGCTGGAGCACGCGGGCCTTGCGCACGGCCTCGTCCGCGTACAGGTAGTAGAGCTTGGTGGGGATGGAAAGACGGGCGAAGTAGTCGCGGGCCTCCTGGCGGTCAGCCCGGGTCCAAAGACCGAAGTCCAGCACCACGGGCAGGCCCAGAGCGCTCAGCCGGGCGGCCAGGCGGAACAGATAGGCCTTGGAGCGGGCGGCCACCAGGTCGTGGTTGGCGCCCAGGCGCTCGTCGAAGAGGCTGAGCATCAGCTCGTCCATGGACAGGGTGATGGCGCCAAGCTCCGCGGCCAGGGACTTGGCGTAATGGCTCTTGCCGCTGCAAACCTTGCCGCAGAGCAGATGGACCGCCGCCTTCACCGCCGCACCTCCTGGGCAAGCCCCAAAAACCAGCGGAAGATGGGCTCCATGCCCTCCTCCAGCATGCGCTCCGGGTGCCACTGCACGCCGAGCACCCGGTCGCCCATCTCCACGGCCTCGATGACGCCGTCGGTGGATAGGGCGCTGATGGTCAGCCCGTCACCGGGCCGCTGCACGGCCTGGTGGTGGGTGGAGTTGACGGTCAGTTCCGGCACATGGCCGAAGATGGAGGACAGCAGGCTCTCCGGCACCAGCCGCACCCGATGGCGCGTGTCCTTGTCCTGGTGTTGGATCTGGACGCTGGGCAGGTCGAAGACGTGCTGGCACAGGTCGCCGCCCAGGGCCACGTTGAGCACCTGCGCCCCGCGGCAGATGCCGAGCACGGGCTTGCCCGCCCGCACGAAGGCCGCCGCCAGCAGCAGCTCGGTCTCGTCCCGCTCCTTGGAGCAGGGCGTGGACTTTTCGTGGGGTGGCTGTCGGAAGTAGCGGCTGTCCACGTCGCCGCCGCCGGTGAGCAGCAGGGCGTCCGCGCTTTCCAGCAGGAAGGGCAGCTCCTGCTCGGTGGTGACGCCCATGGCCAGGGGATAGCCTCCAAAGCGCTCCACGGCCGCAAAGTAGGTGGCCGGCAGCGGGGAGTCGTTGTAAATGTACGAGGCAAGCGCAATGCGCGGTTTCATGGCGGTGTTCCTCCTAGGGTGTGGAAATCGCCGCCCGGGTTGCGGCGGCGTTCCCCCATTCTAACACCAAAAAGGGGGATGCGCAAGCTTGTCAGCCGGCGCGAAAAGGGCTACAATATTTGGGTAGGGCGCTGGCCCCGCGAAAGGAGAGAAGAGAACAGCGATGAGCAGCATGCCGCAACGTTCCTTGGACGACATTTACCAAATTGCCCCCCCGGCCGCCTACAACCGGCTCAAGGGCTTTCGCGAGCGCGTGCCCCCTCGCAGCTACGAGGTGGAGAAGAACATCTACCAGGTTTGGGACATGGGCCAAGGCGAGCGGGCGGCGCTGTTTCTGCCCTCGGGCATGGGCTATGGCGAGGTGTGGTTTCCCTACCTCATGGAGCTGTCCGCGGACATCCGCGTGATCGCCATCTCCTATCCGGCGCAAAAGACCTTTGAGGCCTATAGCCGCCAGATCCACCAGCTGCTGGACCAGCTTGGGGTCAAGCGCGTGGTGCTCATCGCCCATGCCATCGGCGGGCTGCTGGCCCAGACCTATGTGCGGATGTATCCGGAGGAGACCGAGGCCATGGTCCTGTGCATGTCCGGCGCGCCGGCCAAGGGCCTGGACCCCCAGGCGCGGGAAAAATGGACCAAGCGCAAGAAGCTATACTGGAACTACATGCTCTCGCCCTTCGATCCTTTGCGCCGCCGCATGGGCTACCAAACCTATTACAACATGTGCCCCCCGGAGATGGAGGAAAACCTCATCTTCTGGCGCGCCTTTATCTCCGAGACCTACGAGTACCACATTTATAAAAAACAGTTTGTTTATATTAACTGCCGCGCCCTGCCGGATATCTATGAGCGCCTGCCCTTCGACAAGGGGGACCTGGACGGCTGGAAGGGCCGGGTGTTGATCCTGCGCGCCCAAAGGGACCAGTACTACCCCACCAGCGAGCAGGAGCTGCTGGAACAGCTCTATCCAAACGCCCGGGTGGAGGAGCTGGGCCCCGCCGGCCAGATGGCCCTGCTGGCGGACGAGCGCCGGGCCGTCAGCCTGATGCGGAGCTTCCTGCGGGAGCGGGCGTAGGCGCTTTGGGAGGGGCCCGCGCGCCGCGGCGGCGTTCCCCCCGGCGAGGCCGGAACGGAGCCTTCGCAAATTGGCTTGCAAAAACGGCGGATTTTTGCTATACTTATTACAAATAGGCTTTGATGGGAAGAAAGCCCTTCGCTTCGGACCCCTTGCAGAGAGCCGGTGGTGGCTGCGAACCGGCGGGGCGGCGCTGGGCGATCCTCGTCCCGGAGCCGCCGGCCTGAACGGCGATC
>CALWRM010000054.1 GCA_944383925.1 uncultured Clostridia bacterium | reverse complement strand
GGAAGAGCAGCGACCATAGAAAGATGAACAGCTGCTTGAGGAAGGTGGTGAGCACCAGGTTCTTGTACTGCTTGTTGAAGCCGGAAAACATACGCGTAAAGCTGGTGCTACCCTGCCGGTTTTCCATGAAATAGCCATTGCAACCCACGCGAATGGGAGCGGCGACGAACACATTGTAGCAAATGGATACCACGGATATCAACAACACGACGCCGAAGATCAACGGCAAGGCAATCAACAGGGCGTTTTGTATGGAGGGCGAGCTGGCGGAACTTAGGGTGCCGCTTTCAACCCCTGTCAAGCTGCCGCTAATGCCGCCGCTGGAGCCGCCGGCTAAGAAGCTGGTGACCAGGCAGACGAGAAACGCCATCCAGTAGCGACCTTGCAGCGCCGCCTTTGCATTGTCCTTGAGTTGGGATCTGGTCCACATATCGATGACCGCCTCCTTCTTGTGTGACCAGCGCCCAAAGAGCGCCGGTTCATGGTTCCAGTATACGATTGGCAAGGCGATCTTTCAACATCAAATGGATCCAATGCAACAAATGTCGAACGCAGCGCCGAGAAATGGCGTTTTATTCCTAGAGCGCTGTTTTCAAACCGGCCTCGATGCGCTACAATAGATAAGAAGGAAACATGCCGTGCAAAGGAGGATTTGGGATGGTTTTTTTCATCTGGCTCTTTGTGTTGCTGGCGGCCATCGCGGCCGCGCTGTTTACGCGGGTCGCCTACATCGGTAGGCCCTTTGGCAAGCTCTGCACCAAGACCTTGGCCTCCGTTGGCTTCCTGTTGGTGGGCATTCTCTGCGCCTGCGCCACCCCCCTTGGGCCGGGACGTACCTCCTACACCGTGTTCATGCTGATCGGCTTGATCCTTGGCTTGGTGGGGGATGTGTCCCTGGCCTACCAGGAGGTGTTCCCCAGGCAGAAGGAGCGCTACTTTCTGGTGGGGCTTGGCGCCTTCCTGATGGGCCACCTGTTCTACATCGCCGCCTTCGCCTTCCTGCCTCAGTCCGGCGCGCTCTGGCTGTTGGTGGCCGTGTTGCTGTTCCTGGCGCTGCTGTGCGCCCAGCGGTTCTTCCGCGTGGATCTTGGAACCATGCGCCTGCCCGTCTACGCCTATGCGGCCGTGATCTCCATCATGGCAGGCTTGGCCAGCGGAACGGCCGTAGGCGGACAAAACCTGCAGGGGTGGTTGGTCTGCATTGCGGCCTGGCTGTTCGTCTTCTCCGACGGTGTGCTGGCGCTGTTGTACTTTGGCCGTCCCAGAGGCCGCTGGCTTACGGCCGCCAACCTTGGCAGCTACTACCTAGCCCAGCTTCTGCTGGCGTTGAGCATCTGGCTGCGCTAGCAGGTACTGACAAAAGCATATGCTCTGTTGTGGCGGCAACACCGCCCTTTTGACCAAGAGAGTCTACAAAAAACCCCCGGCAGCGCCGGGGGTTTTTGTGGAAACAGGTTAAGCCTTGGCCTGGTGCTTGCGATAGCGCTCGATGATCTCCAGGCTCATGCGGGCGTTGTGATAGGGGCAGGTGGGGCCGTCCACCTTGTTGACGTTGGGCACAGGCTTGCCGTCCAGGGTGAGGATGGGATGCCAGCCGCCCAGCTCCTTGTCCACAAAGTGGTCCTCGATGTAGTCGAAGCACTTGAGGGAGGCGTCCAGGAACTTTTCCTCGCCGGTCATCTCCCAAGCGTTCAGGAAGCCCACGACCGCCTCGTTCTGTTCCCACCAGCTCAGCCGCTGGGACCTATGTCCGCTCACCGGGTCGTAGTCGGTCAGCATGGCGCCCTCGTCCGTGAAGCCCTCCTCCAGGGCGGCGCGGGCCATGTTCACGCACACATCCCTGGTCTTGCGCAGGGCCTCGGGCTCGCCAAGCACCTCGGCGGTCTCCATCATCAGCCAAGATCCCTCGATGTCGTGGCCATAGGAAATGTCCGTGGAGGTGGGATTCCAGGCGCGGTCCTGGAAGTAGTGGTAGTGGTGGATGTCATGGTTAACGATGCGGTTGAGCATCACGTACAGATGCTCGCGCACCTTGTTCTGCATGAAGTTGCAGTGGTTGACCCGCAGGTGGCAGGTGTAGGCCTCGATCAGGTGCAGGTGGTTGTTCATGGTCTTCACGTCCGTGGGCTGGCGGTTGACCCCGCGAATCCAGGGCGAGTAGGTCCAATTCCTGGTGGTGGCCTCATAATACCCCTTGTACTGGGGATCCCAGACGTGCTTTTCCAGGTTTTCCATCTGCTCCTTGGCGTAGGCCAGGGCCTCCTGGCTGCCCGTCGCCCGGGCATACTCGGAGAGGCCGTAGAGGGCGAAGGCGTTGCCGTAGACGTACTTGTGGTCGTCGATCACCCGTCCCTGGCGGTCCAGGCGGGTGAAGTAGCCGCCGTACTCCTTGTCATAGAAGTGTTCGACGAAGTAGGCGTAGGCCCGCTGCGCCATTTCCAGGGCGCGCGCATCGCCCAACACCCGATAGGCGGAGGCAAAGGTCCAAACCAGACGGGCGTTGAGGGTGATGAACTTGGTGCCGTCGGCAATGGGCCGGTCGTGGTCGTCCACCTGGCCATAGAAGCCGCCGCACTCGTGGTCAACGGTCTTTTCCATCCACCAGGGGAGCAGGTTTTCCGTCAGATCCTTAAGAGCCATGTCATACAGTCGCGTGAACTTGGGATTCATGTCGATCCCTCCTTTGTATATATGAGGACCCCGAAGCCATTATACGCTTCGGGGTCTTGGTTAGGCAATGACAACCGGGTGCGGCCATCGGATCATTGGGCGTCCTTCGTGGAGTCCACGCCCTCGGGCAGCCGCTTCTTGATCCAGCGGTTGGAGCGGTAATAGAGAACGTAGAAGACGGAGGTCACGGCCCAGGTGAGGGGATAGCTGACGATGACCATGGGTAGGGTGTTGTGCAGGGGAACGGCGCCCAGCACCCAGACCACGCGCAGCACGCAGATGCCCACGCAGGTCATCAGCATGGGGACCAGGGCTTCGCCGGCCCCGCGCATGGCGCCGGACAGCAGCTCGATGCATACATAGGTGAAGTAGAAGGGGGCCATGAGCCAGAGGATCTGCATGCCCAAGGTGAGCACGCCGGCATCGGAGGTAAAGATGCCGAGGATGTACCGGCCAAAGAGCATCAGCAGACAGCTGAGCAGCACGGATGCGCCAAAGGCCATCAGCAGGCAGGTCTTCACGCAGCGGCGCATGCGGCCGTACTTGCCCGCGCCGAAGTTTTGCCCCACGAAGGTGGTGATGGTCACGCCGAAGGCGCCCATGATCATCCAGAACAGGCCGTCGATCTTGCCATAGGCCGTCCCGGCGGCGATGGAGTCCGTGCCAAAGGCGTTGATGGAGGACTGGATGGTCAGGTTGGAGATGGAGTACATCACCGATTGCAACCCGGCCGGCAAACCGATGCGCACGATCTGGCTGAGCAGATGGAGGTGCAGCCGGATCTTGCGGATATAGAGCTTGAAGCAGGTGGCGCTGCGCAGCAGGGTCACGATGACCAGGCAAGCGCTCAACGCCTGGGAGATGATGGTGGCCAACGCGACGCCCAGCACCCCCATGTTGAAGGCGAGCACGAACAGCAGGTCCAGCACCAGGTTGGTCAACGAGCAGACGATCAGGAAGTACAGCGGCCGCTTGGAGTCGCCCACCGCGCGCAGGATGCCCGAACCGATGTTGTAGATGAGGGAAAACACCGTGCCGGCGAAATATATCCGCATGTAGGTGAGGGCGTCGGGCATGATCTCCTCCGGCGTGCCCATGGCCTGCAGGCTGAAGGAGGAGATGGCAAGGCCCACCACCGTGAGCAACACGCCGCCCGAGAGGGCCAAGGCGATGGAGGTATGCACCGCGTCGCTGGTTTCCTTCTGCCGGCCGGCGCCGTAAAACTGGGAGATGATCACCGTCGCGCCGGAGGACAGGCCCACAAAGAAGCCCACCAACAGGTTGATGATGGTGCTGGTGGAGCCGCCGACGGCGGCCAGGGCCTGCTTGCCGACGAAGTTGCCCACGATCACGGCATCTACCGTGTTGTAAAGCTGTTGGAAGAAGGTGCCGAGCAGGATGGGGAAGAAGTACAGCAGCAGCTGCTGCCAGATGACGCCTTCGGTGATGCCGTTTTGGAGGGGAGCGGCCTTCTTTTCTCTCTTTTTCAGATTCAAACTCATCTTCATCGTCTCATCGTTTCCTTCGCGCGGATGAACCTGCGTAGCGCTCCCCATTTTTCGCGATTGGCGCGAAAAAGGAAGAGCGAACGTGTTTTGCTTGCTGCTTCCAAAATAACACAGCCGGCGAAGCTTGTCCAGATGGGCGCCATCATTTTACCTTGCCGACGGCCCCGGCTGCTTTGACAAAGCCGGCCTTCTCTAGTATCATAGCAATGAAGTAAGGAGGCTTGTCCATGCACAGCTTTTATGCGGACGGGGACCGGATCCTGGGCGAGGAAGCCGCGCACCTTTCCAAGGTGCTTCGCCTGAAGGCGGGCGAGGAGATCGTGGCCATCGAAAAGGGCCAAAGAACCCTGGCGCGGCTCACGTCCGTCGGCAAGGAAGAGGCCCGCTTTGAGCCGCTGCGGCCCCTTTCTTCGGGCGAGGCCGCCTGTCGCGTGACCCTTTACCAGGGCCTGTGCAAGGGCGAAAAGATGGAATATGTGGTGCAGAAATGCACGGAAATGGGCGTGCACGCCATCGTGCCGGTGGCGATGGCCCGCAGCGTGCAGCGCCCCGGCTCGGACAAGTATCTGGAGCGGCTTTCCCGCATCGCCCGGGAGGCGGTCAAGCAGTGCGGCAGAAGCCTGCCGCCCCGGATTGGGCCGGCCCTGGGCTTTGACCAGGCCCTTTCCGCCATGGCCGCCCACGAAGCGCTGTTCATGCCCTACGAGCTTGGAGGCGAGCCCCTCCTTGGCCCCCTGCGGGAGAGGGACGTGGGCCTGCTCATCGGCCCCGAGGGCGGCATCGCGCCCGAGGAGGCCCGGGCCGTGGCCGCCCTCGGCGGCCGGGCCGTCACCCTGGGCAGCCGCATCCTGCGCACGGAGACCGCGGGCCTGGTGGCCTTGACCTTGGTGATGCACCTTTGCGGCGAGCTGGGAGGGACGGCGCCATGAGAACCATCGGCTTTATGACCTTGGGTTGCAAGACCAACCAATACGACAGCCAAGCCATGGCCCAGGCCTTCCAGAGGGCGGGCTACGCGCTGCGCGGCTTTGACGAAATCTGCGACATCTACCTGATCAACGGCTGCATGGTCACGGGCACGGGCGAGCACAAGAGCATGAAGTTCGTGCGCCAGGCGGCCCGGCGGAATCCTTCGGCCCAGATCATCGTGGCCGGCTGTCTGGCCCAGAGCAAGGGCGAAACGCTGTTCCTGCCCGGCGTGCGGCTGGTGATCGGCAACCAGCACCGGGGCAAGGTGGTGGAGCTCTTCGAGCGGGCGGAGCGGGAAAACATCGCCCTGTGCGCGGTGGAGTCCCTGCAAAGCGCCGCCTTTGAACCCCTGGACGTGCGGCTGATGGAGGGCAGAACCCGCGCCGTGCTCAAGATCCAGGAGGGCTGTGAAAACCGCTGTAGCTACTGCATCATACCGGACCTGCGCGGGCCCGTGCGCTCCAGCCCCTTGGCGCTGGTGGCCGAGCAGGCGGCGGAGCTGAGCCGGGACTTTGCCGAGATCGTGGTCACGGGCATCCACCTGGCGTCCTACGGCAGGGACCTGGGCGGCGTGGAGCTGGTGGACGCGCTGGAGGCCATCGGCCGGGCGCCGGGGCTGCAAAGGCTGCGCCTGGGCTCCCTGGAGCCCAAGTACATCACGGAGGGAACCGTGGAGCGGCTGCGGGCAATCCCCAGCCTTTGCCCCCAGTTTCACCTTTCCCTGCAATCCGGCAGCGACAAGCTGCTGGCCTTGATGCGCCGCCAGTACAACACCCAGCGCTTCCGCCACGCGGCGGAGCTGCTGCGCCGGGCCTTTCCGGACGCCGCCATCACCACGGACGTCATCTGCGGCTTTCCGGGGGAGAGCGAGCAGGACTTTGCACAGACCGTGGATTTCTGCAAGGAAATCGGCTTTGCCCGCATGCATGTCTTCCCCTATTCCGAGCGGGAAGGGACGCCCGCCGCCACCTTCCCGGGCCGGGTGGAGACGGCCCTGCGCGAGGAGCGCGCAAGGCGGCTCATCGCCGTGGGCAAGGCCCTGGAAGCGGCCTATGCAAAAACCTTCGTGGGGCGCGAGGTGGAGGCTCTCATCGAGGATCACGGCGTGGGCTACGCCCGCCAATGCCTGCGCCTGGAGGCCAAGGGGGCCGAGCCTGGACGCCTGCTGCGGGCGAGGGTGGCCCGCGCCCAGGGCGGCAAGCTCTTCGCGGAAGAGACAAGCGATTTGCTTTAAGCGATAAGGAGGATTGAACTAGATGGAAGATTGTATCTTTTGCAAGATCATCGAGGGCGCCGTGCCTTCCAAGGTGGTCTATGAGGACGAGATCTGCAAGGCCTTCCGCGACGTGGCGCC
>CALWRM010000053.1 GCA_944383925.1 uncultured Clostridia bacterium | reverse complement strand
ACGCTTGCGGGCTTGGTGATCGTGCTTGTGATGGTGATCGATTTGGTGGCCCAGCTGTTCGACTCGGTCAAGGCCCTGTTTCAGCTGTATTAGGCCGGGCGTCCTTTCACGATAGAGGAGGTTCCCTCCATGGAGGTGCTCAAGGTGTTGGGGCTTTGCGTTACAGCTTGCGCGCTGCTACTCGCGCTGAAAAACCAGGGCCGCAGCGATATGGCCTTTTTGGTGGCCATCGCCTTCACGGCGCTGATGCTTCTTTGGATCGTATCCACCCTGCAACCGTTGGTGGAACCGCTTCGCGCGCTGTTTCAGGGCGCCGGCCTTGCACAGGAAACGGTGGCGCTGGCCTTTAAGGTCACGGGGATTGCCCTGATCAGCGAGTTTGCCGCACAGATCTGCAAGGATGCCGGGGAGGGCGCGCTGGCGGAGAAGGCCGCTTTGGCCGGCAAGATCGCTGTGCTGGCATTGGCCCTGCCGTTGCTGGTCGGCCTTTGCCAGGCGGTGCTGGAGCTGTTGGCATGAAAGAAAGACCTGCGTCGGTTTCTAGGTTGGCGCTGCTGCTCCTGTTGGCGCTTCTTCCCACGGCCTGCCTTGCGGCCGGAGACGCCCAGACGCAGAGCCTGTTGGAGGCCTTGGACCTGGGGGCCTGGCAGGCCCAAGCGCCAGAACTGCCCCTGCGGGAGCTGCTGGAACGCTTTTCCTCCGGGGACTTTTCCATCGATCTGGATGGGCTGCGGGACGCGGCGGTGCAGTCCCTGTTGCAGGAAGTGCGTTTTAGCCTTCCGCTGTTGCTGCGCGTCTGCGCGCTATCCCTGCTCATGAGCGTGCTGAGCCGCCTGCGCCTATCCCTCGTGGGGGAAGACGTTGCCCGCGTGTGCGAGCTGGTGCTCTTCCTCTGCGCGACCCTCCCCTTGGCCGTGGATTTCATGCGGTTGGTGGCCAAGGGCGAGAAGTGCATCGGCGCGCTGAACGGCATCGCCCAGAGCGTCTTGCCCACCATGCTGGCGCTGCTGGCGGCCTTGGGCGGCGGCTCGACGGTCACGGCCATGCAGCCGATGGTGCTGGGCGCCGGCGCCCTTTCCACAAGCCTGCTGCAAAACCTGCTGCTCCCCCTGGTGCGTATGACGGCGGTGCTCGTGCTGGTCAGCGCCATGACCGGGGAAAACCGCTTTTCCAATCTCGTCGCCTGCCTTCGCAGCCTTTGCCACTGGGCGCTGGGCGCGTGCTTCACCGCCTTCTTGGGCCTTTTGACCGTCAAGGGCTTGGCCGCAGGCGCCGTGGACTCCGTGGCCGTGCGAACCGCCAAGTACACGGTGGATAACCTGGTTCCGGTGGTCGGCGGCCTGTTCAAGGACTCGGTGGATACGCTGGTGGGCTGCGCGTTGGTGGTGAAAAACGCCATCGGGCTTGCGGGGCTGCTTTCGTTGCTGCTGTGCCTGTTGAGCCCGGCCGCGTCCGTGCTGACGGTCTTGCTGGGTTACAGGCTGTGCGCCGCGCTGCTGCAACCCTTGGGCGAAAACCGCCTGCTGGGCGCGCTGAACGGCTTTGCGGCCACCCTGTCCACGCTGCTGCTGTGCATGTTGGTGGCGTTGGCCGTGTTTTTCGTCTTTGTGACGGTGCTCATGTCCAGCGGGATCCGACTTTAGAGAGGGGATGCGGCCGTGGAAGAGCTCATGGCGATGGCGCGCTTGCTCTGCCTGTTGACCCCGCTGTTTCTGTTGCTGGAAGCCATCTTGCCCCGGGGAGAGCTGCGCGGATACGCCAGATTCGTCTTTGCGCTCATCGAGATGGGCGTGCTGCTGCAGCCCATCCTGGGCCTAATCGGCAGCCTAAACTAGGAAGCTGGCAACCTGCAAACGGCAAAGGAGGAATGCGCATGCAGGCCTTGGCGGAACGGTTGAAAAAGCAAAAGGGCTTGCCGCTGCTGGCGCTGCTGTTGGCCCTTGGGATCGGCTTGTTCGTGCTGAGCTATTGCTTGCCCAAGGAGGAGACGAGCGCCGCTCCGGAAGGGGCCGGCTACGCCTCTCTGGACCTGGAGCAGCGCCTGTGCGCCGTTCTTTCCGCCATCGACGGCGTGGGGGACGTACGCGTGCTCATCCACGAGGACGAGCGGGACGGCGGGGTGGTGGGCGTGCTCGTGGTGGCCACGGGCGCGCAGGATCTGGGCGTGCGCACGGAGCTGTTGCGCGCGGCCATGACCGCCCTGGACGTGCCCGCCGAGGCCGTAGAGGTCTTTGCCATGCAGGCAGATACGGAAGGAGATCGCTAGGATGAAGTTGAAGAAATGGTTCAATCGAAAGACCATCCCCCTGTACGCCCTTTGCCTTTTGGCCGCAACGCTGGCCGTGGCCTACGGGCTCGCGCAGGAACAGGCCTTGGAGGTCGTCGTGCCGGAAAACGATGCCTTGGCGGCCGCCAATCCGGAAGCCGCATCGGCGGATGTTTCCACGGGAGACTTTTTCAAGGATTTTCGCGCGCAAAGGCAGACCGCCAGGGAGGATGAGATCGCCCTGCTGGATTCCATCATCGAAAGGGAGGGCGCGCCAGCGGATTCGGTTCGGGAGGCGGACAGCCGCAAGGTGCAGTTGACGCAGTTCTACGAGCAGGAACGGGGCATTGAGAAGCTGCTCATCGCCAAGGGTTTTGAGGATGCGGCCGCCTTCATCCAGGAGGGGAGCGTGAGTATCATTGTCAAGAAGGAAAAGCTTACCCAAAGCGAGAGCGACAAGATCTTGGAGGTGGCGCTGCGGGAGAGCGGCCAGGACGCGGCCAACATCAAGATTATCCCCGTGGCTTAGGCTTTCCCCCGAAACATGGCGATGGGAGGCCCCTCCTACAGAATCTTCGCCTGGCCAAGCCCCCACCCGCGGCTGACAAGCCGGCTGTCTTGAGGAAAGCGGCGGGATGCCTTGGGAGGTCCTTATGCCCGCTTCCCGCAAGGCCTGGAACAGGGCCGGCCGCAACGGGCCGAAGGGCGACCCCCCAGGCGGCGGTTTGAAGGGAGAAAAAGCCATCGACCAACAGAAGCATTCCGGAAAGATCCGTCGATAAAATTTCGAAATCCCCACTGCCGTCCGCTTGCCTGGGACGGCGCTTTTTTGCTTGTTTTTGGGCTTTTTCCGCTAAGGATACGCGGGGGAGGCGGATAAAGCGGACCTGGGTTTTTCGGTTCACTTTCACGCTGTGACGTGCTATAATTAACCCATCCTAGTATTTCCAAAGGAGGACATGCTGCCCTATGCTTATCATCCGCGCTCAATACGGACAGGAAGCGTTTTATGCCGTGCTGGAGGGGGAGACCGCCTATCCCCTGCGCGGCCTTCCCTATGAAACTTTGGAAAAGGACGGCCGGGCCTTGCCCCTTGCCAAGCTGCGCCTGCTGGCGCCGGTACAGCCCAGCAAGGTGGTGGCCGTTGGACTGAATTATCTGGATCATATCAAGGAAATGAACGACCCCATGCCGGACGAGCCCGTCATCTTCCTCAAGCCCCCTTCCGCGGTCATCGGGCCGGAGGAGGCCATCGTGCGGCCCAAGCGCTCTTCCCGGGTGGATTATGAGGCGGAGATCGCCGCCGTCATCGGCAAGCGCTGCAAGGGGCTAAGCTACGACCAGGCCAAGGAGGCCATCTTCGGCTTCACCTGCTGCAACGACGTGACGGCCAGGGATTTGCAGCCCATAGACGGTCAGTGGACGCGCGCCAAGGGCTTTGATACCTTCGCGCCCATCGGGCCTGTGATCAACACCCAGTTGGACCCCGCAAACCTGACCATCCGTTCCATCCTCAACGGCCGCGTTTGCCAGGATGGCCACACCAACATGATGATGCGCGATCCCTATGATCTGGTCGCCTTTGCCTCCAGCGTGATGACCCTGGAACCCGGCGATGTGGTGACGCTGGGCACCCCCGAGGGCGTTGGCCCCATGCAGGCGGGCGACATCATCGAAATCGAAATCCAGGGCATCGGCGTTTTGCGCAACAGCGTCCGGGATGAAGCCTAGGTCCGCGCACAAAGACGCCATTTTGCCGCGCAAGGGAGGGGGAGGTTAAGTCCATGTATCGATCCAAGCTGAAGAACGACGAGGTAGACGGGCTGTTCAGGGCCGTGCTTGCCCTGCGTGACGAGGAAGACTGCTACCGCTTTTTTGAGGATCTCTGCACCATACACGAGCTGCAATCCCTGGCCCAGCGCATGGAGGTCGCCAGGCAGCTGGAAAGCGGAAGGACCTATGCCGCCATCGCCGAGAGCACCGGCGCCAGCACGGCCACCATCTCCAGGGTGAGCCGCTGCCTGGTCTATGGAGCGGACGGCTATATGCGCGTCCTAAAACGGCTCAAGGAAGGGGATGGCACGGACAATGGATGATCAATCGCTGCGGCGCGCCTTGCTGGATAAGGCCTACGAACGGCTCAACCCCCAGCAACGGCAGGCCGTATTCCACATCGAAGGTCCCCTGCTGGTGCTCGCCGGCGCCGGCTCCGGAAAGACCTCCGTTTTGACCAACCGCATCGGCTATATGCTCAAATACGGCAACGCCTACAACGCGCCGGCGCCGGCGGCATACACGCCCCAGCAGCGCCAACATCTACTGGACTGCCTGGAGGCCGGCCAGGTGGATGAGCAGGCGGTCGACCTGCTTGCGGAGGAACCCGTTTCCCCCTATCATATTCTTGCCATCACCTTCACCAACAAGGCCGCCGGCGAGATGAAGGAGCGCGTGGCTGCCGTGGCCGGCGAGGCCGGGCAAAAGGTTTGGGTTTCCACCTTTCACGCGGCCTGCGCGCGCATCCTGCGCCGCGACATCGAAAAGATCGGCTATGCCAACAACTTTACCATTCTCGACAACGACGACCAGCTCAGCGTGCTCAAGGAAACATTGAAGGAGCTCAACCTTTCGGACAAGGAGTATCCGCCCAGCGACATGCGCGGGCGCATTTCCAGGGCCAAGATGCTCATGCAAAACCCCGACGAGATGTTCGCAAGTTCCAACCGCGATTATAAGAGCCAACAGGTTTCCAATATCTACCAACGCTACGAGGAAAAGCTCAAGAAAAACAATTCCCTGGATTTTGACGACCTGCTGCTCAAAACCCTGGAGCTGTTCGTCAATCACCCGCCCGTGCTGGATTATTATGCCCAGCGCTTCCGCTATATCTTGGTGGACGAATATCAGGATACCAACCATGTGCAATATATGTTTGTCCGCCTGTTGTCCAGAAAATGGAACAACCTTTGCGTGGTGGGCGACGACGATCAGTCCATCTATGGTTGGCGCGGCGCGGACATTTCCAACATTTTGGACTTCGAAAAGGACAACAAGGACTGCGCGGTCGTGAAGCTGGAGCAAAACTATCGTTCCACCAACACCATCCTGGAAGCAGCCAACGCGGTCATCGGCCATAACCTGGGCAGAAAGCAAAAGAGCCTTTGGTCCCAGAGGGGAGAGGGATCGCCCATTGTGGAGGTTTCCCTGAGCGACGAGCGCGACGAGGCTTCCATGGTCAGCCGCGAGATCCTATCCCTGCGCGCATCGGGCATGCCGTACCACGAGATGGCCGTGCTGTACCGCACCAACGCCCAATCCCGCGTGCTGGAAGAACAGCTGGTGTTTTCCGGCATTCCCTACGAAGTGTACGGCGGCCATCGCTTTTATGAGCGCAAGGAAATCAAGGACATGGTGTGCTACATGCGCATCTGCGTCAATCCCAGCGACGAGGTGGCCCTGCGCCGGGTGATCAACGAGCCCAAGCGCGGCATCGGCGAGGCGACGGTGGACGCCTTGGCCCGTTGGGCTGCCGCCCATGAGGATACCCTCTTTGGTGCGGCCCTGGATGTGGACCAGGTGGATACGCTCAGCGCCCGCGCCGCAATGACGGTGCGCCGCTTTTCCGACATCATGTCCCAGTTGCTGGCTCTCAAGGAGCTTCTTCCCCTGTCGGAATTCGTGCAGCAGCTGGCGGAAAAGACCGGGCTTTTGGCCCAATACCAGAAGGAAGATGAGGAGTCGCGCTCCAGACTGGAGAACATCCACGAGCTCATGGGCGCCGTGGCCGAGTATGAGCGCAGCGTGGAAACCCCCACGCTCGAGGGCTTCTTGGAGGAGGCGGCCCTGGTTTCGGATGTGGACGGGCTCAGCGAACAAAGCGGCAAGGTCACCATGATGACCATTCACTCCGCCAAGGGGCTGGAGTTTCAGACCGTGTTCGTCACCGGCATGGAGGATGGAATCTTCCCAGGCGCACGTTCCCTGATGGATGAAAGCCGCATGGAGGAAGAGCGGCGGGTTGGCTATGTGGCCATCTCGCGGGCTAAGGCTTGGCTCTATCTGTCGCAAGTGCAAAGGCCCATGCTGTACGGCACCCCCCAATACAACAGGCCGAGCGTTTTCCTCAGCGAGATCCCGGAACAGTTGGTGAACAAGGTGGATCGCGCCATGCCAAGCCACCGGCGTCCGCAGCGCCAAAACGGCCCGGCGAAGAAGCAGGTGTTCAGCGGCGAGCCCAGCGTGGTGCATCACAACGAGCCGGCCCCTTCCGCCGCCTCGAGCGAATATCGCGCGGGCGACCTTGTGGAGCATAGGAAGTTCGGCCAGGGACGCATCGTGCAGATCAAGGGTTCCATCGTGCATGTGGCCTTTCCGGGCCTTGGCATCAAGGAGCTGGATGTGCGCTTTGCCCCCTTAACCAAGGGATAAAGGAAAAAAGGACCCTTGCGCGCGGGCTGTCGCCGTGGCGCGGAGGCCGGGGGACAGGCGTTTCCCGCCTTTCTTGACGCCGGCAGGTCCGCGCGCTCTGCGACGGACCCGCCGGCGCAGTTTGCCGTAAATAGATAGAAATAAGCAATGGGAGGGTATATCTGTGGCGATTCAAGACTTTGTCAAGGCGGCCCCGGAGAGCGTGGGCATCCCCAGCGAAGCGGTCGAACGCTTTTTGGATCGTTTGGAAGCCTATGGCATGAGCATGCACTCCGTTTTGATGCTCAAGGATGCCAAGCTTCTATGCGAGGGCTATTACGCGCCCTTCACCGCCAAGGACTTTCACCGCATGTATTCGGTCTCCAAGTCCTTTACCTCCATGGCCGTCGGGCTGCTGATCGGCGAAGGCCGTCTGCGTCTGGATAGCCGCGTGGCGGATTTCTTCCCGGAGTATGACGACGCAAACTTACATCCCTATCTTTCCCAGACCACCGTGCGTCACCTGCTGATGATGGCCGACAGCCACTCGGACACCACCTATCACGGCCCCGTGGACCGGGACTGGATCGCCACATATTTCAACACGCCGCCCAGTCATTTGCCCGGCACCGTGTTTTCCTACAATACGGCGAGCACCGTCATGCTTTGCGCCATCGTGGAGAGGGTATGCGGCAAAACCTTCCTAGAATACTTGAAGGAAAAGGCCTTGCTGGAGACGGGCTTTTCGCCGGATGCCAGCTGCGTGGAAACCCCTTGCGGCTATGCCTGGGGCGGCTCCGGCGTGCTGTGCACCTCCAAGGACCTGCTCCGCTTTGCCTATCTTTGCATGAAGGGCGGCAATTGGTTCGGCAAGCAGCTCTTGCCGGCGTCGTATGTGGCCCAAGCCACCTCCAAGCAAATCGACAACTTTGATGAAAACGCCAATATCGAGCACCAGCAGGGCTATGGATATCAGTTCTGGCGCATTCGAAACGGTGGCTTCGGCTGCTTTGGCATGGGCTCCCAGTTCGCCTTCTGCCTGCCGGACAAGGACTTTATCCTCGTGGTCACCGGCGACAACCAAGCCTTGAACCCCGGGGCCAATCTGGAGATCCTCCGAGGGCTTTGGGAAGAGCTATACCCACATCTGGAGAAGGGAAGGTCCCTGCCTGAAAACGCGGCCGGCGCCGCCGCATTGGAGCGGCGCTTGGCGGGCCTGAAGCTCCGCGCCCTGCAGGGGGCGACGTTCTCACCCCTGGCAGAGCGCATATCCGGTAAGACCTATACCCTATCGGAGAACCCCATGGGCATCGCCCGCCTGTGCGTTCGCTTTGACAAGGACCGCGGCGAGCTGGAGTACGAGAACCGAACGGGCAAGCACCGCCTCGCCTTCGGCCTGTGCGCCAACGTGGAGCAGGAATTTCCGGAAACCCATTATTCCGGCAAGCGCATCGGAACCCCCTATGGAAAGGGATACCGCTGCTTTACCTCGGCCGCTTGGGCCTCGGAACAGGATCTGCTGCTCTATTGCCAGGTGGCGGACATGTACTTTGGGTCCATCAAGATGCAGCTGAGCTTCCGCGGGGAGGAGATCTCCCTGCGCATGACGAAGGTGGCCGAGTGGTTCCTGGACGAATACCAGGGCTGGGCCGCGGGGCATATGTAAGCAAAGGAGCGCCAAACAAAACGCAAAGCATAAGGAAAGGGCTGGCTATGATGGACAAGATGCAGCGCCTGCGAGAATTGACCCAGGAGGTGGCGGCGCATGCCCGCCGCTACTATGAGCAGGACGCCCCCGTGATTGCCGACAAGCAGTACGACGCGCTCTTTGACGAGTTGGTGGCGTTGGAACAGGAGCTGGGCGTTAGCTTGCCGGACAGCCCCACCCATCGGGTTGGCGGCGCGCCCCTGGAAAGGTTTGCGCCCCATACCCACTTAGGGCGGCTCTGGAGCCTTGGCAAGGCCCAAAGCAAGGAGCAGGTGCTGGCCTTTTTGCAAAAAACCAGGAGGAGCGAGCGGGAGGAATACCTGCTGGAGTACAAGTTCGACGGCTTGACCATCAGCCTGACCTATGAAAACGGCCTGCTGGTCTGCGCCGCCTCCAGGGGCAATGGGGTCACGGGCGAGGAGATCACGGCCCAGGTGAAGACCATCCGTTCCATTCCGCTGCGCATCCCCTTTCAGGGCCGCATGGAGGTGCAGGGCGAGGGGATCATGCGCCTGTCCGTGCTGAGCAAGTACAACGAGACCGCGCTGGAGCCCCTGAAAAACGCGCGCAACGGCGCTGCCGGCGCGCTGCGCAATCTGGACCCCAAGGTCACCGCCGCCAGGCAGCTAGACGCCTTTTTGTATTCCGTCGGCTACCTGGAAGGGCGGGAACCCTTCGCCACCCAAACGGAAATGCTGGAATTTTTGCGGCAAAACGGCTTTCCGGTCAGCCCGTATGAGCGGCTGTTCCAGGGCGAGGAGGCGCTGTTGCAGGCCCTGGACGAGATCGAGGCGGAACGCGACCGCCTGGATTTTCTCATCGACGGCGCGGTGATCAAGCTCAACGACTGCGCATACCGGCAGGCGCTGGGCTTCACGGACCGCTTCCCCAGGGGCGCGCTGGCCTACAAGTTTGAGGCGGAGGAGACCACCACCAAGCTGCTGGATGTGCGCTGGGAGGTGGGGCGCACCGGCAAGCTCACGCCCTCGGCGCAGCTGGAGCCGGTGGAGCTGGCGGGGGTTACGGTGAAGGCTGCCACGCTGAACAACGCCGGCGACATCGAGCGCAAACACCTGGCCATCGGCGCGGACGTGTTCATCCGCCGTTCCAACGACGTCATCCCCGAGGTGCTCGGGCGCACGGATACCCGGTATCCGGACGAGCGCCCCATCCTGCCGCCCACGAGCTGTCCAGCCTGCGGCGCCGATGTGGAGCAGCGGGGCGCCCACCTGTTTTGCACCAACGAGGACTGTCCGCCCAAGTTGGTGGCGGCCCTGAGCCACTTTGCCGGCCGGGAAGCCATGGATATCGAGGGGTTCAGCGATAAGACCGCGGAGCTTTTGCTGGCCGAGGGCATCGTGCGCACCCCTGCGGAGCTGATGGGCCTGTCCGCCAAGCATCTCGAGGGGTTGCCCCTGTTTAAGGATAAGCGCATTCAAAACCTGGTCGAAGCCGTGGAGCGGGCCAAGACGCGGCCTCTGGACGCCTTCCTCTTTGCCCTTGGCATCCCCAACGTCGGAAGAAAGACCGCAAGGGATCTGGCTGAGGCCTACGGCTCCCTTGAAGGGGTGATGTCCGCCGACCGGGAGGCGCTGATGCAGCTTCCGGACGTGGGCGAGACCGTGGCGGACTCCATCTGCGGCTTTTTCCAAAGCCAACGGGGCAAGGCCTTGGTCGACGGCCTGCTGGCCCAGGGCGTGACGCCCACATGGGAAAGGAAGAAGGAGCTGGGGGACGCCTTTCTCGGCAAGACGGTGGTGCTCACCGGCACGCTGTCCTCCATGGGCAGAAGCCGGGCCAAGGAGCTCATCGAACGACACGGCGGCAAGGTTACCGGTTCGGTATCTTCCAAGACGGACCTGGTGGTTTACGGCCAGGACGCGGGCTCGAAGTTGACCAAGGCCCAGAGCCTGGGCATCCCGCTTCTGGACGAGGCCGGCTTTTTGGCCGTGCTCGGCGAGGATTTGGAACCGGAAGGCAAAACCCTGTAAAAACTTACGCATTTGTTTCCACGGCTTTGGAGGATATGGTATACTAAATTGATATTGACATATCGTTGGGGGCGAGACCATGTACAGCATGACGGGCTACGGGCGCTGCGATCTGGAACGGGACGGACGGGCAATCACGCTGGAGATGAAGAGCGTGAACCATCGCTTTTTGGACCTTTCCTTTCGCATGCCAAGGACCTTTGCCTATCTGGAGGATGCCCTTCGCGCCTTGATCGGACGGGAGCTCTCCAGGGGACATGTGGATGTGTTCATCAATTACCGCAACCTGCGCAAGGATGCCAAGACCGTCTTGGTGGACGAGGGGCTCTTGCAGGGGTACATGCAGGCCCTTGAAAAGGTGGAGGGCCTTTCCGGCCTGCCCAGCGGGCTCAACGCCCTGCAGCTTGCCAGGTTGCCGGACGTGCTGAGCGTGGCCGAGCAGGCGGAGGACCTGGACGCGCTCAAGTCCCTCACCCTGGAGGCTGCGCAGGCCGCCCTGGCGCAGCTGAAGGCCATGCGCCAGGCGGAAGGCCAGCGCATGGGGGCGGACATCGCCCTGCACCTCGAGGAGGTGCGCTCCATCGTTCAAGGCGTTTCCCAGCGCGCGCCCATGGTGGTGCAGGAGTACCGGCAGCGCCTAACCGAGAGACTGGCGGAGTTGTTGGAAAACGCGCCCGTGGACGAGGGACGAATCACCCAGGAGGTGGCCATTTACACCGACCGGGTGGCGGTGGATGAGGAAATCGCAAGGCTTGGCAGCCACCTAAGCTCCATGGAGGAGGCGATGGCCTCCGCCCAATCCATGGGCAGGCGGTTGGACTTTATCGTCCAGGAGATGAACCGAGAGGCCAACACCATCGGCTCCAAGGCCTCGGATGCCCCGCTGATTCAGCTGGTGGTTTCCCTCAAGAGCGAGATCGAAAAGATACGCGAGCAGGTGCAAAACATCGAGTGATCCAAACAAAATACGCGGGAAGCCGCAGCATCAGGAGGAACCATGGGCAGTAGCAAGCTCATCAACATCGGCTTTGGCAACATCGTATCCGCCAGCCGCATCATCGCCATCGTCGCGCCCGAGTCGGCGCCCATCAAGCGCATCATCCAGGAAGCGCGGGATCGGGCCATGCTCATCGACGCCACCTATGGCCGAAGAACCCGCGCGGTGATCGTCACCGATTCGGACCACGTCATACTCTCCGCCGTGCAGCCCGAAACCGTGGCCCATCGCCTGGATGCCGCCGGCGGTCAGGAGGAGGGTGCGGATGAATAACACGAACAGGGGCCGCTTGCTGGTTGTGTCCGGTCCTTCCGGCATCGGCAAGGGAACGGTCTGCAAGGAGCTGCTGCGCCGCTGCAGCGACCTCCTTCTTTCCATCTCCTGCACCACCAGGCCCATGCGCCCGGGGGACGAGGAGGGCGTGACCTACTTCTTCAAGACCGAGGAGGAGTTTGAGCGCATGGTGCAGGCCGGCGAGTTTTTGGAATACGCCGGCATGTATGGCAAGCGCTATGGAACCCCCCGCGCGTTCGTGGAGAAGAACCTGCTGGAGGGCCGGGACGTGATCCTGGAGATTGAAACCCAGGGCGCCCTGCAGGTGATTCAGCGGGCCAAGGAGGACGTCACCAGCGTGTTCCTGTTGCCCCCGAGCATGCGGGAGCTGCACAAGCGCCTGGTGGAACGCAGCACGGAAACGCCGGAAAAGGCACGCCTTCGCTTTGAGAGCGCGTACAGGGAAATCGAGTATGCCGAGCAATATGACTTTGTCATCATCAACGACCAGCTGGAGGAGACCGTGGAGGCGCTGCGCGCCATCCTGATCGCCTCTCACTACGGCGCCGGCAGGGCGCTGGACCACATGCACGCCTTAAAGGAGGAACAAGTCCTATGATCATCGATCCCCCCATCACCGAGCTTTTGGAAAAGACCGATTGCCGTTACACCCTCATCGTCGAGGTATCCAAGCGCGCCCGCCAGCTGGTGGCCGGCGCCAAGCCCTTGGTGGACACCAAGGAAACCAAGCCCGTCTCCATCGCCGTGCAGGAAATCAATCAGGGCGTGATCACCTACCGCCGGGAGGATGAGGACCAATGAAAAAGCCCTGCGTGGTGCTGGGCGTTACGGGCAGCATCGCCGCCTATCGTGCCGCGGACATCGCGCATAGGCTGGTGAAGGCCGGCTGCGAGGTGCACTGCATCCTGACCAAGAGCGCGCAACAGCTCATCACCGAGCGAACCATGGAAACCATGTCCGGTCAGCCCTGCATCACGGATATGTTCGCCCCGCCCAAGCAATGGGAGGTGGAGCATATCGAGCTGGCAAAACGGGCCGATGTGTTCCTGGTTGCGCCCGCAACCGCCAACTTCGTTGGAAAAATGGCTTCCGGCATCGCCGATGACATGCTCACCACCACGGTGATGGCCACCAAGGCGCCCGTGTTGGTGGCCCTGGCCATGAACACCAACATGTATGAAAACCCGGTAACCCAAAAGAACATCGCCTACTTGCGCTCCATCGGCGTGCGCTTTCTGGAACCCATCGAGGGCGACCTGGCCTGCGGTACCGTCGGAAAGGGGCACATCCCCGAAACCGATGACATCGTGCGGGCAACGCTGGACGCCATGGAGGAGCAACGGCAACCCAAGGACCTGACGGGGCTCACCGTGGCGGTTACCGCCGGGCCGACCCGCGAACCCATCGATCCCGTCCGCTACATCACCAACAAATCCTCCGGCAAGATGGGCTATGCCATCGCCCGGGCCGCCCAGCTTCGCGGCGCCCGCGTGCTGTTGATTTCCGGGCCAACGGCCCTGGAAGCCCCCGCCGGCGTGGAGATGGTGCGGGTGGAGAGCACCAAGGACCTGCTCGACGCCCTTTTGCCCGCGGCCGAGCAGGCCGATATCGTCGTGCAGGCGGCCGCGCCCGCCGATTACCGCGTGGCCGAGGTGGCTCCCCAGAAGATCAAAAAGCAGGATGGCGAGCCCTTTGTGCTCACCCTTACGGAAAATCCCGATGTGGCCAAGGCCGTAGGGGAAAATAAGCGCGAGAACCAGGTTCTTGTGGGCTTTGCGGCGGAAACCCAGGCCGTCCGTGCCAACGCCACCCGCAAGCTGGACAAGAAGCATCTGGACTTTATCGTGGCGAACGATGTGACAAAACCCGGCGCGGGCTTTGACGTGGACACCAACATCGCCGCCTTCCTGGACCATGACGGCATCGAGGAGCTTCCCCTGATGACCAAGGACGCCCTGGCGCACCGCATTTTGGACAGGGCCTTGGCCGTGCTGCGGGCCAAGCAGGCCCGGTAGACGACATGTACGCGCAGGTCGTTGTGGACGTGCTCAGCCGCCAGGTGGACAAGCCCTTTACCTATGCGGTTCCGGACGGCTTGTCGACCGCCCTTGGGATGCGCGTGCGCGTCCCCTTTGGCAAGCGCGAGCTTACGGGCCTTGTGGTGGGCTTGTGCGAAGAGGCGGGCGGCTTGGAGCCGGAGAAGATCAAGCCGCTCCTTGGAGCTGTGGAGGATTTTCCCCTGCTCACCGAGGAGCTCATCGTCCTGGCCCGTTGGTTGCAGGGGCACTGCGGGTGCACGCTGGCCCAGGCTGTGCGGGCCATGTTGCCGGCCCAGCTTCGTGGCGGCAGCGCGAAGCCCTTGACCCGTCTGGCCGTGCGCCTTTGTCAACCCCTGGAGCAGGCGCTGCAGGCCAGCAAGCGCGCTCCCAGGCAGCAGCAGCTGCTGCGATCGGTGTCCGACGGACGGGTCCACCGCCTGGACCTGCTGGAGGAGGAGATCCCCGGCGCCCTGGCCGTGGCCCGCGCCTTGGAAAAGAAGGGAATCTGCGAGGTATTTTCCCTGGAAGTTCGCCGCGCGCCCTTTGTGGACCTCGCCCTGGACCAGAGCCATTTGCCAACCGCCGAGCAGGCTAACGCCATCGCTGCGCTGAGCAAGGCCTTGGATGACGGCGGCGGCAGCTTTCTGCTGGCCGGCGTGACCGGCAGCGGCAAGACCGAGGTATATATGCACCTGATCCGCCGCTGCCTAAACCGCGGCAAGGGAGCCATCGTCCTGGTGCCGGAAATCGCCTTAACGCCGCAAATGGCCGCCTGGTTCCGCGCGCGCTTTGGCGATACCGCCGCGATCCTGCATTCCGCCCTTTCAAAGGGCGAGCAGTTCGACGAGTGGCGGCGGATTCGCTTTGGAGAGGCAAGGGTCGTGGTGGGGGCTAGGTCCGCGGTGTTTGCGCCGGTGCAATCGTTGGGCCTGGTTGTGGTGGACGAGGAGCATGAGCAGAGCTACCAGAGCGAAGGCCAGCCCCAGTACGACGCGAGGGATGTGGCCGTGGAGCGGGCGAGGCTTTGCGGCGGCATCGCCCTGCTGGGCAGCGCGACGCCGCAAATTCAAAGCTACGAAAAAGCCCTGCGAGGGGCCTATACCCTGCTGGAGCTTCCCCACCGCGTGCAGGGAAGGCCCATGGCCCAGGTGGAGATCGTGGACATGCGCCGGGAGATCCTGGACGGAAACCCGTCGATTTTTTCCAGAAGCCTGCGCCGCGCCCTGGAAGAAACCCTGCAGAAGGGCGAGCAGGCGGTGCTTTTCATCAACCGCCGCGGATATGCTGGTTTTGTCAAATGCCGCGCTTGCGGCTATACGCCCAAATGTCCCCACTGCGACGTCGCCCTCACCTATCATCTAGTGGACAACAGCCTACACTGCCATTATTGCGGCTATCGCCAGGCGACCCCCTCGCTTTGTCCCGCCTGTGGTTCCAGATACATCAAGCCCATGGGCATCGGCACGCAAAAGGTGGAGCAGGTCTTTTGCCAGGAGTTTCCCACCGTGCCCTGCATCCGTTTGGACGCCGACACCACCGCGCGCAAGGACGAGTTGGTGCGGCTATTGTCCTCGTTCCGCAGGGGAGAAGCCAAGGTGATGATCGGCACGCAGATGGTGGCCAAGGGCCATGATTTTCCGAACGTGACCCTGGTGGGCGTGATGATGGCGGATCTTTCCCTGAATGTGCCGGATTACAGGAGCGAGGAGCGCACCTTCCAGCTGCTGACCCAGGTGGCCGGGCGCGCCGGACGGGGAGAGCTGCCTGGCCAGGTGTTCGTGCAAACCTACGAGCCGGACCATTACGCCATCCAAATGGCGGCCAGACAGGATTATCGCGCCTTCTTCGAGCAGGAGCTCAAGCGCCGCAAGCGCACGCTGTATCCGCCCTATACCTTGCCCATGCGAATTCTCGCCACATCCCCTTCGGAGCCGGAAGCAAGGGCCGCCGCCGAGGGACTGGGCCAGCAGCTCAAGGATTGGTTCTATGAGGAAAAGCAACGCCGCAAGCTTCTGGTGCAGGTCCGCGCCATGGAGGCGCCGCTATCTAAGATACGCGATGTCTATCGCTATCAGGTCTATGTCAAGCTATACGCCGCGGACGGGTATGCCGAGGCGTTGGAACAGATGCAGGCCCTCTGCCGGGAGTACGAAACCGCAAAGGTCAGCCTGCGGCTGGAGATCGATCCGCCAAGCTTCCTATAGGAAAACGCAGGCCAATACGAGTTGGGAATGATCCCCTGGGAAAGGATGAGGATGAAGTGGCCATTCGAAACATCGTAAAATTAGGAGACGACACGCTACGCAAAACCTGCAAGCCCGTCAAGATCATCGACAAGCGCCTGCATGCCCTGCTGGACGACATGGCCCAGACCATGTACGAGGCGGGCGGCGTGGGCTTGGCCGCGCCCCAGGTCGGCGTGCTCAAGCGCGTGGTGGTGATCGACGTTGGCAAGGGCTTGCTGGAGCTCATCAATCCGGAAATCGTCAGCAGCTCCGGCTCCCAAACCGGCGAGGAGGGCTGCCTCTCCTGCGGCGACGTGCGCAAGAGCGTGACCAGGCCCATGCACGTGGAGGTGCGCGCCTTGGACCGCAACGGCAAGGGTATCACCATCAAGGCCGAGGAGCTGTTGGCGCGTTGTTGCTGCCACGAGATCGACCATCTGGATGGAATCCTGTTCTTGGACAGGGCGAATCCGGACGAAGAGAGGTCCTAGCGGAACGCAAAGGAGAGGGATTGCCAGATGCGCATCGTCTTTATGGGCACGCCGGAATTTGCGGTGCCCAGTTTCAAGGCCCTGTTGGACGAGGGCTATGAGGTGGCCGCCTTGGTCACCCAACCCGACCGGCCGGTGGGCAGGAAGCGCCAGCTCACCCCGCCGCCCACCAAGCTGCTGGCCTTGGAAAGGGGGGTGCCGGTCCTACAATTCGAAAAGCTGCGCACCCGCCAGGGCCGGGAGGCGCTGGAGGCGCTCCGGCCGGATTTGATGGTCACAGCCGCCTTTGGCCAGATCCTTTCCCAGCGCATCCTGGACATTCCTCCGCTCGGCGTGATCAATGTGCACGCCTCCTTGCTGCCCAAGTATCGCGGTTCAGCGCCCATCCATTGGTGCTTGGTCAATGGAGAGAGGCAGACGGGCATCACCACCATGTACACCGAACGAGGCGTGGATACCGGTCCCATGCTCCTGCAGGCGAGCACCCCCATCGGGGAGGAGGAAAACTCGGAGCAGCTGAGCGCCAGGCTCTCCGTTCTTGGCGCCGAGCTGCTGTTGCGCACCCTGCGCGCCCTGCAGGCGGGCCAGCTGCATCCCATCGAGCAAAGGGAAGAGGAATCCAGCTATTTCCCCATGCTCACCAAGGAAATGGGACGCATGGACTTTTCCCGCTCCTGCATCCAACTGCACAACCAGGTCCGCGGCCTACAGCCTTGGCCGGGAACCTACTTCGATCATGCGGGCGGCGCGGTCAAGGTCTTTGCCGCGCGCCCCAGAGAGGACGTACAGGCAAGCCCCGGGCAGGTGCTGCCCCAAGGGCCCGGCGGCGGCCTTCTGGTCGGCTGCGGCCAGGGAGCCTTGGAAATTCTTGAGATGCAGGCGCCCGGCGCCAAGCGCATGCGGGCCGCCGACTACCTGAGGGGCAAGCCCATTGCCCCTGGAACCATCCTGGGAGAGACGAGATGAGCAATACATTCGGCCAGCGCCGCCCTTCCGGACCGCGCCGGCTTGGACTTACAGCAAACCGTCGCGTTTGCGCCAGGGCCCTGTTGGATGTCGAACAGGGCGCCTTCGCGTCCCTGGCGCTGGACCAGCGCCTACAGGAGACACCCTTAAGCCTGCAGGACAGGCGCTTTACAACGGACCTGTTCTATGGCGTCGTGGAGAAAAAGCTGCTGCTGGACTATGTTCTATCCAGGTACATGCAGCGCCCCATGGACGACGTCATCGGCCGGCTGTCCCTGCGCATGGGCGCCTACCAAATCCTGTTCATGGATTCCGTGCCGGACTTTGCCGCCTGCAACCAGCAGGTGGAGATGATGCGCGATTTCCGGCGCGAGACCCTTTGCTCGCTGGTCAACGGCGTGCTGCGCACCCTTTCTCGCCAAGCTGCCTCCATCGAGTATCCGGATGAGCCTTTGGAGCGGCTTAGCGTGCTGAGCTCCACGCCCAAATGGCTGGTCGAGCGACTTGTGGAGCAATTCGGCCTGGAAAAAACCCAAGCCTTCTTGCAGACCAGCGGCCGGGGCGGCGGCATGTACGTGCGTCCAAACCTGCTTAAATACGACGACGATCGGGCCTTTGAGGCCTTTTTGCAGGCGGAAAACATCCCCTTTGAGCCCACGGGCATCCCGCACATCTACCATGTTCGCGAGCTGCGCGCAAGCCACCCGGCGTTCCAACGCGGCCAGTTTTCGATCCTGGGACGAGCCTCCGCCCTGGCGGCCCTCGCGCTGGCGCCCAAGCCGGGCATGCAGCTGCTGGATGCCTGCGCCGCCCCCGGGGGCAAGACCTGTTTTCTGGCCGAGCTCATGCAGGGCAGCGGCCGGGTGCACGCCTTCGACCTGCACGAGCACCGCGTGCGATTGATATCGGCCTACGCCAAGCGCTTGGGCCTGGACAACGTGCGGCCAAGGCAGGCGGATGCCACGCAGGTGGTGGAATCCCTCGTGGAAACCATGGACGCCGTTCTTGTGGATGCGCCCTGCTCCGGCCTTGGCGTTTTGCATGAAAAGCCAGACCTCAAATACCGGCTTCGTCCGGAGGACATGGACAACCTGCCCAAGACCCAGCTGGCCATCCTGACGGCCTGCGCCCGGTATCCCAAGCCCGGCGGCGCGCTGGTCTATTCCACCTGCACCGTCACCAGCGCCGAAAACCAGGATGTGGTGCGCGCCTTCTTGGCCCAAAACCCGCTGTACTCGTTGGAAAGCCTGGAAAACATCTTGCCCGAGCCCTTTGGCGGCCTGGGGAAGGAGGGCATGCTGACCCTGGAGCCCTCGTCGGATACGGAAGGCTTCTTCATCGCCCGCCTTCGCAAAAGAAAGGCGCGCCCATGAAACCCCTGCTGACGGATTATACCCTGGCCGAGCTGGAGGACCTGTTCGGCCAGCTTGGCGAGCCCGCGTTTCGGGCAAGACAGGTATATGGCTTTCTGCAAAAGGGCTTGGACTTTGAAGGCATGGCCAACATCGGGAAGGCCCTGCGGGAAAAGCTCGAGGCCAACGCCGCCGCCCAGGGAGCCAGCATATGCAAGACTTTGGTCTCCCCCTTGGATGGGACGGAGAAATACCTCTTCGCCCTGCGGGATGGCAACATCGTCGAGGGCGTGTTCATGCGCTATCATTACGGCAACACCCTATGCATTTCCACCCAGGTGGGCTGCCGCATGGGTTGCGCCTTTTGCGCCTCCACATTGGAGGGCTGCGTGCGCGATCTAAGCCCGGGCGAAATGCTCTCCGAGGTTTTGACGGTGGACGCCCTCCATCGGCAAGGGGACAAAAGGGGCGTGACCAACGTTGTATTGATGGGCAGCGGCGAGCCCTTGGACAACTATGCAAACGTGCTGAAGTTTTTGCGGCTGCTCAGCGCGCCGGAGGGCATTTGCATCTCCCTGCGCAACGTCTCTTTGTCCACCTGCGGCTTGGTGGATGGCATCGACCGCCTGGCGGAGGAGAACCTGGGCTTGACCCTTTCCATCTCCCTGCATGCCCCCACCAACGAGCAGCGCTCCGCCCTGATGCCCGTCAACCGCCGTTGGCCCTTAGAGCAGCTTCTTCCAGCCTGCAAGCGATATGAGCAGAGGACGGGCCGGCGCATCGTGTTCGAATATGCGCTGATTGAGGGGAAGAATACGGACCTGCGGGATGCCGAACGCCTGGCGGCCTTGGTGCGGGGCCTTCGCTGTCATGTAAACCTGATCCCCGTCAACCTGGTCAAGGAGCGAGGGCTGCATCCCCCCAAGCAGGCGGGCATCGAAGCCTTTGAGCAAAGGCTGAAGGAGCTGCACGTTTCCGTAACCAGGCGCCGGGAAATGGGCGACGACATCGGCGGCGCCTGCGGCCAACTGCGCCGAAGCCACTTGGAACAAAGCGCGAAGAACGGCAGCCCAACCCCCTGAAAATTCCCTTGGCTTTTACCTGCATCGATCCAGAGAGGAGGCGCGGTCAACCATGGCAATGGCGGCCCTGAGCGACCGGGGCAAGGTGCGCCCCATCAACGAGGACAGCTTCTGCCTGCCCAACGGGCAAATGTACCTAGCACTTGTGGCCGATGGCATGGGAGGACACCAGGCGGGCGAGGTGGCCAGCGACATGGCGGCCTCCATCCTGTCCGAGCTGGCCGCCAAGCGCGGCGGCAAGGACATCTCCGTCAAGACGGCGGTATCTTGGGTTCGCAAGGCCAACGCCGCCATTTACGCCTCCGCCCAGGCCAATCCAGCCCAGCGCGGCATGGGGACCACCCTGACCTTTTTGTACTTCATGCACCAGCGGGTGATGCTGGGCCATGTGGGCGATAGCCGCTGTTACCGGCTGCGCGATGGCCAACTCGCCCAGCTGAGCACGGACCACTCCCTGGTGCAGGAGCTGGTGCGCAACGGCACCATTACCCAGGAGGAGGCGCGCAACCACCCGTATAAGAACATCATCACCCGCGCGCTGGGTACGGATGAGCAGGTACAGGTGGACGCCCACGACCTGCAACTTAGCAGGTCGGACGTTTTTCTACTGTGCAGCGATGGGCTGACCGATTACCTCACCGACGAAGAGCTGCAGGGCATCTTGCTGGAGCAGGAAACGGATCTGCAACAAAAGGCCCGCAAAATGGTGGACATCGCCCTGGAGCGGGGCGGCCGGGACAACATCACCGTGCTACTTCTGGATGGGGAGGTGGCGCCATGATGACGGGAAAATGCCTGATGGGCCGCTATCTGGTGGGCGAGGTGATCGGAACCGGAGGCATGGCCGTGGTCTATAAGGGGCACGACCTGCGCTCCGGCCGAACGGTGGCCATCAAAATCCTTCGCAAGGAATTCAACCAGGACGAGGAGTTCGTCCTGCGCTTTCAGCGCGAGGCGCAGGCAGCCTCCCTGATCAGCCATGAAAACCTGATCGATCTGTACGACGTGGGGGAGCAGGACGAGATGCACTTCATCGTGATGGAGTACGTCGACGGCCTTACCCTTAAGGAACTCATCCAGCGCCAGGGCGCCCTGGACAACTACACCAGCATTTCCATCGCGAGGCAAATGTGCCTGGCGCTCAAGCTGGTGCACGAGGCCAAGATCATCCACCGGGATATCAAATCCCAAAATATCCTCTTGGATCGCAAGGGCATCGCCAAGCTGGCCGATTTCGGCATAGCGCGCGCAGCGGATTCCGACACCCAGACCCTTTCCGGCGACAAGGGCGTGCTGGGGTCCGTGCATTACTTTTCTCCGGAGCAGGCCAAGGGGGAGCGCGCCACCCAGAGCTCGGATCTGTATTCCCTGGGCGTCGTGCTCTTTGAGATGATCACAGGGCGGGTACCCTTCGATGGAGACACGCCCGTGAGCGTGGCCCTGCACCACATCAACACGCCCGTTCCCTCGGTGCGCACGCTCAACCCAAGGGCCACCAAGGCCATCGACGAGATCGTTCAAAAGGCCATGGAAAAGGACCCGTCCAAGCGATATCAGGACGCCCAGTCCTTTTACAACGATCTGTGCATGGCCTTGGTCTATCCGGAGGGCGGGTTTATCCAACGGGAGGAAGGCGGCGCAAAGCCCTTCGACAAGGAGGAGAAGCCGCTGATTCCGGAGGGCAGCCATGGCAAGGGCGGCGGAGAGGGCCGGGCAAAGGGATGGCTTCAGCGCGGCGGCCGCAGGCTCCGCAATCTTCCCGTGGTGCTCATCTCCCTGGTGTTGCTCATTGCGGGCGTGGCGGTCACCTTCGTGGTGCTCTTTAGCCTGGGCATCATGCCCGGATGGACCAACGCCCCGCAGCTGGTCGGTTTGCAGCTGGCCATGGCCGAGGAAAGGGTCGAGGAGCTCGGCCTACACCTCGCGCTGGAAGCCTACTCCTACGACGATTCCATCCAGCCGGGCACGGTGATCGAACAGGAGCCCAGCCGCGGCTCGCCCCTGCGCCTGGGCGGAACGATGCGCGTCGTGCTATGCAAGGGGCCGGAGTTTCCGATCGTTCCCAGGCTCATAGGCCTAAGCTTGGAACAGGCGCGCCAACAGCTGGAGGCAAAAGGGCTTAGCATAGGCCAAATCATACCACAGGAGGACAGCGACGAACCCAGGGACACGGTGCTGGAACAGAGCATCGACGAAGGCGTCCAGCTCAACAACGGCGACAGCATCGACCTGGTGGTCAGCGCCCCGCCCTTGGTGCGCACGGTTCCGAATCTGGAGTATTGCACGGTGGCGGAGGCCCGAGCCCTCCTGGAAGCGGAAGGCCTTGAACTGGGGGAGATTTACAACGACCACATGGCCGGATATGAGGTTGGACAGGTGTTTCAGCAGCAGCCGGCCAGCCAGACCAGCTTGCTGGACGGCGAGAGCGTGGATATCTGGGTGAACACCGCGCTGGCCAGCTATCGCTACGAGGCGGAGCTGGAGATCTTCGAGGACGACACCTATGTGCGCATCTATATGGAAGACCAGGGCAACATGAAGATGATCTATGAGGAGATACGGGAAGCGGGGGTTTTGTCCATCGACCTGAACCTGGAAAGCGAAGTCCCGGGATACAAGGATATCATCGTGTATTTCAACGAGACGGAGTACAGCCGAGAAACGGTGTACTTTGCGGAGGAAGGACAATGACGGGACGGATCATCCAGGGGATCGGCGGATTCTATACGGTGAGCAGCGGCGGAAACGAGTTTGTGTGCAAGGCGCGGGGTCGCTTCCGCAAGGAGAAGATCAGCCCGCTTGTGGGAGATCTGGTGGAGTTTTCTCCTGGCGCGGAGGGCGACGAGGGTTCCATTGAAGCCATTTTACCCAGAAAAAACGTCCTGGAACGGCCTGCCGTGGCCAATTTAGACCTGCTGCTCGTGACGCTGGCCTGTTGCCATCCACAGCCGGACCTGTTGCTGGCGGATAGGTTGTTGGTTCGCGCCAGGCGTGCCGGCATGGAGGTGGCCGTGGTCTTCAATAAGTCCGACCTGGGCGATGCGCAGGCCTATGCCAGGCAGTACGCGCTTTCCGGCCTGCAGACGGCCATGGTCAGCGCCGCAACGGGCGAGGGACGGGAACGCCTATCTAGCCTAACCAAGGATAAGGTGGTCGGCTTTGCCGGCCAATCCGCCGTGGGCAAGTCCTCCCTGATCAACCTGTTGTGCCCAAAGGCGCAGCTGGAGACGGGGGATCTAAGCCGCATCGAGAGGGGACGGCACACAACCCGCCGGGCACAGCTGCTGCAACTGCCGGAGGGCGGCTACCTGATGGACACGCCGGGCTTCTCCCTGCTGGAGTTGGATACCTTCGACCCCGAGGAGCTCAAGGGCCTATATCCGGAGTTCCGTCCCTACGAAGCCAATTGCCGCTTTTTGGGCTGCAACCATGTGGGGGAGCCTTCCTGCGCCGTGCGGGAGGCTGCGGAGCAGGGGCTGTTGTCCCTGGAACGCCTAGAACGATATACCGCTCTGTTTGCGGAGTTAAAAGAAAAATGGGGGAGAAGATATGGCTAAGATCGCGCCTTCGATGCTCGCAAGCGACTTTGGTCGCTTTAGCGAGCAGGCCTGCGCCGCCGTGGCGGCAGGCGCCGAGTATCTGCATATGGACATCATGGACGGCTGCTTTGTGCCCAACATCTCCTTCGGCGCCGGCGTGGTGGAGGCCGTGCACAAGGCCTGCCCGCAGGCCCTGCTGGATGTGCACATGATGGTCAACGACCCCCTGCGCTATGCGCAGGATTTTATCCGGGCCGGGGCCTCCATCGTCACCCTGCACCAGGAGTGCACGCCGCACCTGCAACGCGCGCTAGCCTTTCTGCGGCAAAACGGCGTGCGGGCAGGCCTGGCGCTCAACCCGGCGACGGGCCTGGAGACCGTGCGCTATGTGTTGGACGATATCGATCTCTTGCTGATCATGACCGTGAATCCCGGCTTTGGCGGTCAAAAGCTGATCCCCGCCATGGTGGATAAGATCCGCGAGGCCAAGGCGCTGCTGCAGGGGCGGGATATCCTCCTGGAGGTAGACGGAGGCGTGTCCCCGAAGACGGCTTCCGGGTTGATCGAGGCCGGCGCGGAGCTGTTGGTGGCTGGGTCCGCCGTCTTCGGCGCGCCGGATATGGCGGCGGCCATGCGCCAGATGCTGGCCTAGGCTTAAACCCGCTGTTGCCGCGCAAGCTTCGGCGGCCTTCCTCTCAACGATGGCGAATGCGTCAATGAAAACCCCCCGGCACTGCCGGGGGGTTTTTGGGTCTAGCTGTCAGATGCCCTTCTTTTGAAGGGAGGACGGGCCGAACCCTAGGGGAAGCAACTCCTCCAGGGAGCGCCGTTCGTATTGCTCCGTAGAGACGGCCAAAATGCATTCGAACTGTTTGGGGTCGCAAAACTCCAGCAAGCATTGGCGGCAAACGCCGCAAGGCGCGCAAAGGCTCTCGGGCGCTTGGCCCTTGGGACCGCCCACGATGGCGATGCGCACAAAGGCGCGCTCCCCTTGGGAGACCGCATGGAATAGGGCGCTGCGTTCCGCGCAGTTGGTGGGCGAAAAAGCCGCGTTTTCCACGTTCGCACCCGTGTAGATGCGGCCGCTCGCCGCCTGCAAGGCCGCGCCGACGGCAAAGCCGGAGTAAGGAGCATAGGCGTTTTCGCGCGCGGCTAGGGCCAGGCGGATCAAGCGTTCCACTTCCGCTTCCATAGGCCTTCGCACCTCCTTTCCGCGCGGCATCCGCTGGGAAGCTTAGGCGTTCAAAACGGCGTCGATGTCCTGCAATTCCTCGGCGCTAAGCTCCGGGAAGGAGAGCGCCGCCACGTTTTCGACGATCTGGGAGGGGCGGCTGGCGCCGATGAGTGCAGAGGTCACCCGGCCGCCGCGCAGCACCCACTGCAGGGCCATCTGTGCCAAGCTCTGGCCGCGGCGCTGGGCGATTTCGTTGAGGCGGCGGACCTTGACCATCTGCGCCTCCTCCACCTGGATACGGCCTTTGGCCGCACGGGAACCTTCAGCCACGCCGTTTAAATAGCGGTTGGTGAGAAGACCCTGGGCCAGGGGACAGAAGGCGATGGAGCCCATGCCGTTCTTTTCCAACACGTCCTGAAGCCCATCCTCGATCCAGCGATTGAACATGGAATAGTTGGGCTGGTGGATCAGCAAGCGAGAGCCGCGCTTGCCCAACGCGGCCACGGCGGCGCGGGTTTGATCGGGCGAATAGGAACTGATGCCCACATAGAGCGCGCGTCCGCTGCGGAGGATGTAATCCAAGGCCTCCATGGTTTCCTCGATGGGGGTTTCCGGGTCCGGCCTGTGGGAATAGAACAGATCCACATAGTCCAGGCCCAAGCGCTTCAGGCTTTGATCCAGGCTAGCCACCAGGTATTTTTTGCTGCCGAAATTGCCGTAGGGGCCGGGCCACATGTCGTAACCCGCCTTGCTGGATATGAACAGCTCATCCCGCAGGCCCTGGAAATCCTTCTTCAGGATTTGGCCAAAGGTATCCTCGGCGCTTCCATAGGGCGGGCCGTAGTTGTTGGCCAGATCGAAGTGGGTGATGCCAAGGTCAAAGGCGGTGCGCGCCATGGCGCGGGAGTTTTCAAAGCTGTCCACGCCGCCAAAGTTGTGCCACATGCCTAGGGATATGGCGGGTAGCTTGACGCCGGAGCGTCCGCAACGGCGATACTCCATCTTGTCGTACCGATACTCGTCGGGCACATAGGTGGTTGCCAAGGGCATAGCGTTCAACTCCTTTTTTCGGGAACAATCACATTTCGCGCATGAACTGGAAGGTCATGTCGTCGAATTGGGGCAGGTACTCATGCCCAAAGTCCGGATAGAGCACATGGCTTTTTTCGGAAGGAATGTGGTTGTAGGCGGCAAACTGGGTGGACGGAGGGCACACGTTGTCCATCAAGCCGGTGGCCAGCATGACCTTGGAGCGGACCCTGGGCATGAGGTTGACCACGTCGATGTAGCCCAGCTTCTCAAAGATGGCCTGCTCCCGTTCGTGACGGGGATCGAAATGGCGGAAAAAGCTTTTGAGCTCCGCATAGGCCCGCTCCGCCATGTCCATCTCCCAAACCCGCCGATAGTCGCACAGGAAGGGGTACACCGGCGCCGCGCGGTTGATGCGCGGTTCCAATCCCACGCAGGCCAAGGTCAACGCGCCGCCCTGAGAGCCGCCCATGGCGCCCACGCGGCCGGCATCCACATAGGGAAGATCCATCACGATGCGCGCCAAGGCCACCGTGTCCAAGAAGACGTTGCGAAAGTGCAGCTTATCGGGGTCTGGATCGTCCAAACCGCGGATGATCATGCCGTTTTGGGTGGTGCCCTTTACGCTGGCAAGGTCTTGGGAAAGGCCGCCCTGGCCGCGGCAGTCCAGAGCCGCCACCACGAAGCCCTCCGAAGCGTAGGCCAGCTTGCCGGTCCAGTCGCCGCAATCGCCGGAATACCCGTGAAATTGCAGCACAGCCGGCGCCTTTCCCGCGATCTCGCGGGGTTTTAGGAACTTTGCGTGTATGCGGGAGCCTCCAACGCCCGTGAAATAAAGGTCAAAGCATTCCGCCTTGGCGCCCTGAAAGGCCGAGGGGATGAATTCTACATTCAGATCGGTTTGATCCAACTCCCGAAGGGCTCTCGTCCAGTATTCGTCAAAGTCGCTTGGCCTTGGGCTGATACCGCGATACTCGCGCAGCTCCGCCAAGGGCATGTCCAGCATTGGCATGGAAACGGTCCACTCCTTTTGTTATTTTGTTGCTATAGCAACGCCTTGAGCTCCAGGGCGCGTTTATAGAGGGCGTCCAACTCGCAGCCACAGCTGCCGCATTGCGCGTCGGCCTGTTCGATGGCCTTAACCAGGGCATCCTGGTTTTCTTCGCCCTCCAGCCAGGCCTTGGCAGGCGCGGCGATCAAATCCCAACCGGAGGCCGCGAACCTTTCCACGATATCGTGCAGCTCCTTGGCGGCGGCTTCGGCCTTGGCCTTCGTCCTGCGCAGGGCGGGGGCGTCCTGGTCGCGATTCCACCAGAAGGCCGCCCAGAGGAAGGGGGCGTCCTTGGCGTTTTCCATGGTGTGCGGGACGTTGGAGGGGATGTTGATCACGTCCCCGGGGCCCACCGGCTTTCTCTCGTCGCCCACCACGGCAAAGCCCTCGCCCTCGAACACGAAATAAACCTCCTCATGGGCATGGGCGTGCTTGTCCATGACGGTCTTGGTATCCAAGTAGCCCCAAGCATGGTTGAAGGGGGGACGAATGGATCCCTCGATCACAGGCGCAGCCCAAATGGTGTTTTCGTGGGCGCGCTCGGCCTTTTCCAATGTAAAGCGATAAACCTCGATCAAGGAAGACCTCTCCTTTCTCATCGAAGATATGGTACGCTTACGCTTCAAAGAACCATTTCCTGGTCCAGCGCGCGGTCTGCATGGGCTCCACGCTAAAGGGGGCGAACACCTCCGCGCAGGCGCAGTGCTCCACGCCCCAGACGGTGATGTGCTCCGGCACGAAATCGATGACCTCCATCATGCTGGCCTTGGACTTTTTGTTGGTCAGCTTCCAGGCATAGGGGGCCGACGGCGCGATGTCGTGGAACTCGCAATAGAAGGGACGTTCCGGGGCCTTGGCCCAGCTCACGCCCTGGCCATCTTGCACCAGGCCGCAGCCTTCCTTCATGCGGTCCACGTCCCTGCAATAGGGAAGCTCCAGGTGATAATCGGGCCCGATGGGCAGCCCGCCGAGGGAAACGAAGTTGTGGTTGTACTCGGTGGTGGAAATGGGCTTTTTCCCTCGGTTCGTCTGGCTCACAGAAATGCGCAGGCTGTTGCCGGACAGTTCCACCAGGCGGACCTCGTCGTAGGCATAGCCGTTGACCTCCGGGCTTGTAGTTGTGAAGAGCACGCTGTCGTCGCCCACATCCATCAGGATCTGCAGAGGGTCAAAGGCAGCGTCGCGCATGAAGTGGATGAGCTCCTTTTCGCGGGTCATGACGCCGATGCCCATGCGCAGGAAGGCCTCGCCCTCCTTGGCCTGTTGCTCCGCCTCGGTGAAGAAAAACTGGCTGCACAGCCCCGCGCCGCCGCTGGTCTGGCGGGACGGATCGCGCTGTTCCGGCTCGGCGAACTGCACACCTTTGTACTGGATAGAGGGAATGAAGCCCGCATGGTTGAAGCGGGTCCGGTTGTAGATGGGACTATGCGGCGTGAGAATCTGAATCTCCAGATCTCCCTTTTTCAAACGAATGAAGTCGGTCATGTAAAACGTTCCCCCTTTTTTGTTCTGTATTTTACTTGGTCGTTATCTTGGAATCCGCTCCCACCGGGAGGGAAGGGGCGCAAAGCGGGCATGCGGCTCGGACTGATACCAATAGGCCACGGAACTTACGTCGTCCGCCCGCTCAAAAAGGCCGCGCTCGGCGCTGACGCCGATTTGCTGGCAGGTGACGCGAAGCTCTTTCTCAAAGTAGATGGGATCCGGGATGTGCCAGCGGTAAAAGCCGCGCTGGGGCGGCAGGTCCTGGTTGTAGTAAGGGTTGTGTACGCTGTCGTCGCGGCTGTAAAAGGGATAGCCCATAAAGGGCGTGCAATAGGTCTGCTCCACGGTCTTTCCGCCTTCCTGGGCGGCAAAGGACCAGGCGCCGCCGAAGTAATCCTCCATGCCGGTTGAGCACTGGCTGGGATACTCCCGGTCGCCGTCATAATAGAACTTGATCTCGCCCTCACCCCACCAATAACGCTCCAAGGTGCTCAGGGCGATGTAGGTGCCCACGTATTGCCCCTTGCCCAGGACGCCGTCGAGGATGGTGTAGTCCTTGCCCGGGGTGGTGATCGCCTCCCGCCGCCATTGGGCATGGAAGAGGCCGGCGTTGTCCGGCAGGGCATCGCACAGGGTGTAATCGATCTGGTAGAAGAAGCCGGAGATGGCGGCGCTATGCTGGTTTTCCAGGGTGATGCGGGCGGAGCTGCGGAAGGGCATGGGGAAATAACAGTTCATGCCCCTGGCCGGGTTGACGCAGATGGGCAAGGAATTGACCAAGGCCCGCCTGCCAAAGCCGCAGCAGAAAAAGTCGCCGAGGGGAACCTCCACGGAAGGCGCGTCCTCACCGTCCCAATACATGCGAAGCACCAGATCCCGGAAGATGAAGCGGTCTTCCGCGCTCTCCTCATCCACGGTACACCATAGATGGGCGATCCAACCGCAACCAGGCACGTCCATGAGCACGGCGGTCTCGCCTTGCTCCAGGCGGATGCAGGGCCTGCCCTTGCGGCCTGGGCCCAGCTTGCTGGCGGCCATGGCGGCGCGCCCGCGCTCGCCCGCCGGGTTTTCGGCATTGATGCTCCTGGAACGGAGGTTGGATAGCATCGGCAGTGCGCCTAGGATTGGTAGGATCATACATCATCGCCCCTTCAAAAATCGTTGGGTATCACTAGTCTTCGTCATTTTAACATAAGTTCGCGCAGCGTGTATAGTGTATGCTGGATGGGAATGGAAAAAAAGTTCGGCCTTCTTCGGGCGCGCGCTGGAAGAATTGGCTTCCCCGTGTTGGAGAAATGGGGGAGGAGCGCCACAAAACCTGTGGTAACTAGCCAAAAAACCTCGGATTTGTTTGTTCCAGTTTGCTGCATTGCGCTGCTGCGCAAACTCTGCTATTCTATGGATAGCCTAGGACTTGAGAAAGGGGAAAACATATAAAACAATAACCATAGGGGGGAACGAACATGAGAACCAGCGTGCATCCGTTTAGCGACGTAAGCTTGTTGCGCCCGGAGGGCGAGCTGCTGGACGTCCTGCGCAAGGGCGTGGACAGCATGGGCGGCATCGCAAGGTATGTCAAGCCCGGGGACACCGTGTTCATCAAGCCGAACCTGACGGCGGGCATGCCCGCTTCCACCGGCGGCACGACGGACGTCCTCTTTACCGAGGCGGTGGTGCGGCTGGTGAAGGAGGCCCAGCCCGGCCGCATCCTGGTGGGCGAGTGCTCCGGCAACGAGTCCCGCTCCATCGAAAGCTTGACCAACTGCGGCTATGTTGACATGGGCCGCCGGCAGGGCATTGAGGTGGTGGACCTGGACTTTGCCGAATTTGAGGACATTTCCATCGAGCATCCGCTGTATAGGGACGTCGTACATCTTCCCAAGGTGCTGATGGAAGCGGACGTTTTCATCTCCGTGCCCGTTTTGAAGAACCACGTGAGCGTCGGCATCACCGTGGCGTTGAAAAACAGCTTTGGCCTGGTGCCGGACGACGATAAGCTCACCGCCCACAGAAACAACGCCGTTGAGGAGATCTTGGTGGACATTTCCAAGGCGCGCAGGCCGGACCTGGTGTTCGTGGACGGCCGTCTCGGCGCGGAGGGCATTGCGGGCGGCACCCACTTTAAGAAGCCCATCGCCGCTAACCTGGTGCTGGTGGGCAACGATCCTGTGGCCATAGACGCGGTTTCCGCGCGGGTTATGGACCAAAATCCTCGCGAACGCTACATCCAGTGGGCGGCCATGGAAGGTTTGGGCTATGATAACCTGGACTACATCCGGCTGCATGGCCTTGCCATCGAGGAAGCCAAGATCCACTTCTTAACCCCTGCCGAGGAGATCATGCAGGATTCCCTGGGCAAGGTGCGCCTCTGCGACCTAGAATCCTGCTCGAAGTGCCGGGCCACGGCGGAAGGCGCCATGAGCCGCTTTTCCGCAACGCCCGCCTCCTTATTGGAGCCGGTGGACGTCGTCTACGGCCCGGGCGAATGGAAAAAGCCAAGCTGCATCAATCCGCGCACGCTCCTGTTGGGAGACTGCATCCGGGAAAAATACCGCGCGCTGGGCCACTGGATTCCCGGTTGCCCCGTGGATGCGGAGGCCTATATGAAGGCCATGTCGGACTTCAACATCGTTTGCACCAAGTGCATGGATGCCGCCAAGGCCGTCATGGACGGATACACCCCGGAGCAGCTAAAGGACATCCGCGTATTGGCCGCCAACCGCACCATTTTCCGCGGGGCCGACAACCAGGCCGCTGTGGACGACCTGCTGCTGGCCATCGGCGATTGCCAGGCGGGCTATTGCCGCAACCATGCGCGCAGAGGCCACAAGATCTCCGACGTGGATTTCGATAAGACCATGGTCTACCAGCCGGGCTGCCCGCCCACCGCCGAGGAGATTCGCAGCGCCTTTGAGGAGATCCTGCGCCGCGCCAAGGAGCGGGGTCCCAAGGCGTAGAGAGGCCTTTGCCGGACGGGCCGGCGTTCTATCGCACCCCCTCGCCGCATAGGAATAGGGCAATGGGGGTGGAAAAGATGACCTATTCGCAGCTGAAGCGCAAAGAGGTGGTCAATACCTGCGACGGCAGGCGCCTTGGAAACCTCTGCGACCTACATCTTTCCGAAGATGGACGCATCATGGCCCTGGTGGTGCCCGGAAACTTCAACATGCAATCCCTTTTTAAGCCCGAAGGTTGCGTCATTCCTTGGAGTTCCGTCGTTATGATAGGGGATGACGTGATCCTGGTGGACATCGGAAAACCCCTGGAGCATTAGCTCCAATCCATAAAACCAGGCCGCGCGTCGTTTCGTTGGCGACGCGCGGCCAATTGATTGTATGCATGGACAAGCCAAGGAAAAAGGTGGGATCGGATGAAAAAAAGGAGGCGGCCTATGGTCAACCCCCAACAAGGCAACAGGGGACAAGGAGGGAAGAGAGGGATGTGGATCGCATTGGTTGCGTTGGTTTCGGCGGCCCTCGTGGCCGCGCTAGGCTGGTTCCTTTGGGACCAGAACAACGGCCTGAGCGTTTCCAGATATAGCTATGAAAGCCATTTGGTTCCAAGCCAGTTCGATGGCTTTTGCATCGTGCAGGTATCCGACCTGCACAACAAGGCCTTCGGCAAGGAGCAGGAACGCTTGCTGCGCCTTATCGACGCAGAGCAGCCGGATCTTGTGGTGATCACCGGCGATCTGGTGGACAACAGCGCAATGGAAAACGCGCTGTGCTTTGCCAAGCAGGCTGCCGGCATGGCGACCTGTTGCTATGTTCCCGGCAACCATGAGGCGCGAAGCCCCAGCTATGCCAAGCTGCGCCAGGAGCTGCAAGAAGCAGGGGTGCAGCTGTTGGAAAATAGCGCCATCTCCTTGGAAAAGCAGGGGGAGCGGATCTGGGTGCTCGGCGTTCTGGATCCGGCCTTTAGTCCCTGGGAGGAGGGACTTCTTGACCGTCTTGCCAGCGAGGGCGAGGGAGAGCTGCGCATCCTGCTCAGCCATCGGCCGGACCGCCTTGAAGCATACGCCTCCAGCGGCGTCGAGCTCGTCTTTAGCGGCCATGCCCACGGCGGACAGATTCGCTTGCCCGGGATCGGCGGGCTATTCGCCCCAGACCAAGGTCTTTTTCCCAAATACACGAGCGGCATGCACCAAGAAGAAGGAACGACCTTGGTCATCAGCCGCGGCCTGGGTAACAGCGCCTTTCCGCTGCGCCTGTTCAACCGACCGGAGTTGGTTGTTCTTCGCCTGCAGAGCGCTTGAGGATGGCGAGGTATGCCGCCGCCTTCTTGCCGTTCACCAGCACATCCAAGCGCATGCGCAAGGAAAATCCTGCCGCTTTTAAGGCGCTTTCCAGGGGGTGCTTTTGTGCGGTAAGCAGGACGAGCCTGCCGCCTTCCTTAAGCTTCATCTGAAAGCAGCGGAGCAGCTCCGCGTAAAACTCGCCGATTGCGGATTCGAGGCGTTGGTCATAGATGCCCCAGGGAGGATCGCTGACGATAGCATCCAGACTATGGTCGCTTATGGAGTCGAGCTTGCGGGCGTCCATTCGGCTTGAACGGTAATCGATCTTTGCTCTGTGCGGTAGGCCGGCCAGCTTGCGGGCCAAATCCCGATCGAGGTCGCTGGCATACACGCGTCCGCAGGGGAAGTGCTGCAAGAGTTGGCGAGGGATGGCACCATGGCCGGCCAGGGGGTCGCAAACCCAGTCTCCCTTGGAGATGTTGGCCATGCGGCAAAGCAGGTAGGCCAGCTCGGGTCGAAGCTCTCCTGGAGCCGGTTCGCCCTTTGCTCGCCGAACCCCCTGTTGCAACAGGGCGTAATAGCCGACGCCCTCTCGCCGTAGGATATACCAAAGTTCCACCTGCGGATGCAGACGATCCAGGCGCAGGCCCGTTGCGCGCTGTGCTGCGCGCTCTGCCTGCAGGGATATGGCCTTATCCACCGCGACAAAGCGGCCCTCCTTCTGAAAGCGCACCCGAAACCCGCCCTTGCCTGGATTGCCGACGCGCGCATGCGTACCGGCAGCGGACTGCACCATTTTTTCCAAGCTAAGGCCCTTGCCGTGATAGCTTCGGATGACCTGGAAGACGTTTCCAAAGCAGGGGAGGCGGAGCAGGGCGCGTTCATCCCCGCTGTAGGCCAAATGCACCAATCCGCTGTACATGCCGCGCAAGGAGGCGCCATGCAACCACTGGGGCAGTTGTTGGACCACAGGCTCAAAACCCGCGGGAAAGGTGGCGATGTATTCGGGCACAAGGACAACCTCCCGTTGATGATGATTGTGGCTTTAGTCTAAAGCCAACCGTACAAAAAGTCAACGTGTCCGCCCTTGCAGGGCGAGGTAGGGGCAAATTTTCATGCGGATATGGCTTGACAAAGCCATCCGCCTTGGTGTATTCTCATCTACAACCAACGATATCCGATCGGAGGAAATGATCAGCATGTTGCAACGATCCCTTCAAAAGCGCGACATCGATCCGTAGCGCTTGCACCGTCTAAGCCACCCGGATCAAGGGGCAGAGGACAGGGCAAGCGCGATCTTCGCTTGCCTGGTCGACAGGCTTCTTGTGAAGGGTCGGTGTGTGTTGGCCTATGGCATGTGGGCACGCCGTATCCGGCGTGTTTTTTCTTTGCCCAAAATGGCTTTGAAGGGGGTGATCCTTTTGCGGCATATGGATGATGCCCGGGGCGATTGGGATTTTGGTCCAAAGATCGTCCAGAAACGTCAAAGGAGAGTGTTACAGCCATGTTTGAAACCATTCGCCCCTTTTTGCAAGCCGAAAACGATTGCGCCCTTGCGGCTGCCCTGCCTGGTCAGCTGGGCAAGACCTTGTGGATTCAGGCCGTTGTCTATAAAATCCGTCACATGAGCGGCTTTTCCTTCGTGTTGTTGCAGTTCCCGGACGCCCTTGTCCAGGCCATCGCGGCGCCCGCGTTTTCCCGCTTTCCGATGGAACAGCTGCGGGAGTTTCAGTGCGTTCGCGCAGAGGTGTTTGTGGCCCCGGAGACCCGCAGCCGCCTTGGCTATGAATTGCAGCTGCATCGGATACAGCTGCTTTCCTCGCCCTTTCAGGAGCCTTCGCTTCCGGTCAACAACAAGAGCGTAAAGGCCAGCCTGGATACCCAGCTCAACGAACGGGCGCTGGTCCTGCGCAACGAAGCCCAGCGCGCCATCTTTCGCCTACAAACAGCCCTACAGCAGGGCATGGAAGAATACCTGCAAAACCAAGGCTTCACCCAAATCCATACCCCAAAGCTCGTTTCCGGCGGCGCGGAGGGGGGTGCCAACATGTTTTCCCTGTCCTACTTCGGACAACAGGCGTATTTGGCCCAAAGCCCGCAGCTGTACAAGCAGATTCTCGTGGGCGTATTCCAAAGGGTGTATGAGGTGGGCCCCGTCTTTCGGGCTGAGAAACACGATACCAGCCGCCATCTCAACGAATACTGTTCCTTTGATGTGGAGATGGGCTTTGTCCAGGACGAGACCACGCTCATGGCCTTGGAGACGGCCATGCTGGGCCATGCCTTCGAGTATGTGGGCAGGCGCCACGCGGACGCGCTGGCGCTTTTGGGGGCAAGGCTCCCCAAGGTAGAGGAGATTCCCGCCCTGCGCTTTGCGGAGGCCAAGGCCCTGTTGCAACGGGAATGCGGCTTTTGCTCTGCGGGCGACTTGGACTTTGAGCCTGAAGAGGAGAGGCTTTTGTGCCAGCTCGTACAGGAAGAAACGGGAAGCGAGCTGGTGTTTGTCACCGGTTACAGACGGGAAAAACGCCCGTTTTACGCCATGGACGATGAAAACATCCGGGCGAAACCAGAAGCTTCGACCTGCTCTTTCGCGGCCTTGAAATCACCACGGGCGGCCTGCGCATCCATGAATACCCTGCGCAGGTGGAGAAGATGCGCTCCATGGGCCTGAATCCCGCCGACTTTGAGGGGTATCTGCTCGCCCACAAGGCAGGTCTGCCTCCTCATGGGGGTATGGGAATCGGCTTGGAGCGCCTGACAGCGCGGCTCCTGGAGCTGCCTAACCTTCGCCAGGCCTGCCTGTTCCCGCGGGATTGTAAGCGCTTGCGGCCATAGCAAACCCGCTTGAAGAACGCCGGGGTTTATGCCATACTAAGAACAGGCGCCTTTGCGCCAACGAGTAAAGGAAAGGATGCTAGTTGGATGAAGAATCTTGGTTTTTTCGGTGCGGGCAACATGGGCTTGGCCCTTTTGCAGGGTTTGCGCGGAGGCGAGCTGGCCCTGGGCACCTATGACATAAACCCCCAGGCCCTTCAGCGGGCCGCAGATCTTGGCGCAAGAGCGTTTTCCAGCGCGGAGGATTTGGTCTGCTGGGCGGACATGCTCGTTTGTTGCGTGAAGCCGCAGTATTTGGACGGCCTTTTGCAGATGCTGGCCGACGGCGCAAAGGGAAAACCCGTGGCCTCCATCGTTGCCGGCCTGTCCACGGGCGCGTTGCATCGGGCGTTTCCGGGCAGCCGCGTCCTGCGGGTGATGCCCAACACCCCTGCCCTGGTGGGGCAGGGGATGATCGCCCTTTCCCTGGATACGGACCTTTTGCCGGAGGAAAAGGGGGTTTTTGAGGCTGCCTTTGGCTGTGTTGGCCGCGTTGTCTGGGTTCAGGAAGGCCAAATGGATGCCGTAACGGCCGTAAGCGGCAGCGGTCCGGCCTATGTGTATCTGCTGATCGAGGCCATGACCGAAGCGGGCGTTCGGGAAGGCCTGGCGTTCGACGTTGCCAAACAATTGGCTGCGCAGACCGTCCTTGGAACCGCCCAGATGGTTTTGCAATGTGAAACGCATCCGGCGCAACTGCGCGCGCAGGTCACCAGCCCTGCCGGCACCACGGCCGAAGCCCTGTACCAGCTGGAAAAGGCAGGCTTTAAGGCCGGCGTTATGGACGCCGTGCACGCCTGCGCGCAGCGCTCCCGCCAGTTGGGTGGTCACAAATGAAGCAGGTGGAGCTTTACACCGATGGGGCTTGCTCGGGAAATCCGGGTCCGGGCGGTTGGGGCGCCATCCTGCTGTACGGTCCCTACAAAAAGGAACTTTCCGGATACGAGCCGCAGACCACCAACAACCGCATGGAACTGCTGGCGGCGGTGGAGGGGTTGTCGGTCCTGCGCGAACCCTGTCAGGTCTGCCTGTATTCGGACTCCAGCTATTTGGTCAACGCCTTTGCACAAGGCTGGCTGGACAACTGGCAGCGCCGCGGTTGGGTCACTTCGTCCAAACAGCCCGTGCTCAACCAGGATTTGTGGCAGCGGCTTCTCAGCCTAACCAAACTCCACAGCGTCCGCTTCGTCAAGGTCAAGGGACACAGCGACAACGAATACAACAACCGCTGCGATCAGCTGGCGACCGGGGCGATCAAGGCCGCCAAGCCCGGCTCCTAGCAAAAATCGGGCTTGGGGGAGCCCATTCAATTTATTCGCAAAAGACAACTTTTGCGAAGAGATAGAGGCCGAAATCGTCGACACGGCCATCCAAGGCCGCCTCGACGGTTTGCTTAATGGTTTGCTTAATGTTTTGCTGATGGCATGCACAGGTTCAAGCAGTTTGTGCGTGACATGGATGAAGCGCTGCCCCCAGCGAAGCCGAGGCCTTCACGGACGCAAACGAAGGCTTTGGGCGTATAGTCCTGCGCGTTGTGATGCCACGGTACTCTCTACAAAAAAGGATCCCCGGCCCGCATGCGGACTGGGGATCCTTTTCTATTAACTATTATTGAGGATATGGCTTATTCTTCCTCGATCGCAGCCTGCGCGGCAGCCAAGCGCGCGATCGGCACGCGGAACGGAGAGCAAGACACGTAGTTGAGTCCGAGCTTGTGGCAGAAGGTCACGGAGCTGGGATCACCGCCATGCTCGCCGCAGATGCCGAGCTTGATGTCGGGGCGCACGGAGCGGCCTTTCTCGGCGGCCAATTTCATCAGCTGGCCAACGCCTTCCTGGTCAATGCGGGCGAAGGGATCCTGCTCAAAGATCTTCTTATCGTAGTAGTCGCCCAGGAACTTGGTGGCATCATCGCGGGAGAACGCGAAGGTGGTCTGGGTCAAGTCGTTGGTGCCGAAGGAGAAGAACTCGGCCTGGGTGGCGATCTTGTCGGCGGTGATGGCCGCACGGGGCACCTCGATCATGGTGCCGACCTTGTACGCAAGCTCGACGCCCTTTTCGGCCATAACGGCCTTGGCGGTTTCGTCCACAATCTTCTTCACGAAGGCCAGCTCCTTCACGTCGCCGACCAAGGGAATCATGATTTCGGGATGGATGTCATAGCCCTTGGAGAGCTTGACGTTGGCGGCAGCCTCGATCACGGCGCGGGTCTGCATCTCGGCGATTTCCGGGAAGGAAATGGCCAGACGGCAGCCGCGGTGGCCGAGCATGGGGTTGAACTCGTGCAGGGCGGTGATCTTGTCGCACACGGCCTGAACGGTGGTGTTCAGCTCCTTGGCCAGAGCGGTGATGGCTTCCGTGTCGTCGATGGGCGGCAGGAACTCATGCAGAGGCGGATCCAGGAAGCGGATGGTCATGGGCCGGCCTTCCAAAGCCATGTACATGGCCTCGAAGTCGCCGCGCTGCATGGGCAGGATCTTGGCCAAGGCAGCCTTGCGCTGCTCCACGGTGTTGGAAAGGATCATCTGACGCACGGCCTGGATGCGGTCGGCCTCAAAGAACATGTGCTCGGTGCGGCACAGGCCGATGCCTTCGGCGCCGAACTTCACGGCCGTGGCGGCATCCCTGGGGGTATCGGCGTTGGTGCGCACGCTCAGCTTGCGAGCCTTGTCCGCCCAACCCATGAGCCTAGCGAAATCACCGGAAATATCGGCGTCCACGGTGTCGATCTTCTCGGCGTACACCCGGCCGGTGGAACCGTCGATGGAGAACCAGTCGCCGGCGGAATAGAGCTTCTCGCCGATGCGCATGGTCTGGGCTTCCTCGTCGATGAGCAGGGCGCCGCAGCCAACCACGGCGCAGGTGCCCATGCCGCGGGCAACAACGGCCGCGTGGGAGGTCATGCCGCCGCGAGCGGTCAGGATGCCCTGGGAGTTGTTCATGCCCTCGATGTCCTCAGGAGAGGTTTCCGCACGGACCAGGATGACCTTCTTGCCGCTCTGGGCCTGCTTGGTGGCCTCCTCGGCGGTGAAGTAAATCTGGCCGCAAGCCGCTCCGGGAGAGGCGGGCAGGCCCTCGGCGACGGCCTTGGCCTTCTTGAGGGCGGCGGCGTCAAACTGGGGATGCAGCAGGGAATCCAGCTGCCTGGGCTCGACCTTCATGACGGCTTCGTTGGGGGTGATCATGCCCTCGTCCACCAGGTCCACAGCCACCTTCAAGGCGGCGGCGGCGGTGCGCTTGCCGTTGCGGGTCTGGAGCATGTAGAGCTTGCCGCGCTCGATGGTGAACTCCATGTCCTGCATGTCGCGATAGTGCTTTTCCAGGATGTTGGCGGTCTCCACGAACTGCTTGTAGACCTCGGGCATATCCTGCTCCAGCACGGAAATGGGCTTAGGCGTGCGGATGCCGGCCACGACATCCTCGCCCTGGGCGTTGATCAGGTACTCGCCATAGAGCTTGTTCTCGCCGGTGGCGGGGTTACGGGTGAAGGC
>CALWRM010000052.1 GCA_944383925.1 uncultured Clostridia bacterium | reverse complement strand
CATCAACGTGACCTGCGAGCCGATCTACCAGGGCGACGAGCTGTACCAGCCCTAACCGACCCAAACCTGCCCAACACAGGCCCATGGATATGACCGTGGGCCTGTTTGAATGGGGGAAACGGCGGCTCCCGCGCCGGGGAAGGGACGGGAAGGCCGGTTAGCCCAGAGAATAGATCAAGGAAAGGCTCACGGAATGACCGTGGGCCTTTCCTGGAGGCGGGTGGCGTCTAGGCCTTGGGGAAGAGGAGGCGGACGGTGGTTCCCACGCCGGGCGTGCTGTCCAACTGGATCTGCGCCCCGTGCAGGCCTGCGATGTGCTTGACGATGGCAAGGCCAAGCCCCGTACCGCCGGTTTTTTTCGAATGGCTTTTGTCCACGCGGTAAAAGCGCTCGAAGACCCGCGCCTGGTGTTCCTCGGCGATGCCGATGCCCGTGTCGGATACCGCCGCCGACACGCACCCGTGGGCCTTGGACAGGGTCACGCGCACCTCGCCGCCCTCGCGGTTGTAGCGGATGGCGTTATCGAGCAGGTTATAGAATAGCTCCTCCAGCAGGGAAGGATAGCCGTCCACGCCCTCGTCCGTGCCTTCCAGGCAGAATTGCAGCCCCTTGTCCCGCAATGCCTGCTCCAGCCTTGCGGCCTGGGCCTGGATGAGGGGGAGAAGATACACGCGCTGCCTGTTTTGGCCCGTGTAGCCCTCGTCCAGCTGGGAGAGCCGGAGGATGTCCTGTACAAGGGCCAGCAGCCTTCCGGACTCCTGCCGGATGCGGGCGGCGAAGAGGGGGATGTCCTTTTCCTGGGCGAGACGGTTCTCGATCAGCTCCGCATAGCCGGAGATGGAGGTCAGCGGCGTCTTCAGCTCGTGGGATACGTTGGCGGTGAACTCGCGGCGGAGGCGTTCCGCCTCCTGGGCGTCGGTCAGGGCGATGAGCAGCAGCGCGGCCCCGCGCACCTGTTCCCCCTCGAAAACGGGGTCTGCCAGCAGCTGGCAACGGGGTTCGTCGAGAATTAGCTCCGCATGGGAGCCCTCCAGCGCCCGGTTGACCGCGTCTCGGAAGGCCGGCTCCCGGCTTAGGTATAGGGCGTGCCGGCCCAAGGCCTTCTTGCCGTCCATCCTCAGCCGCTTGAGGGCGCTTTGGTTGATGGCCAACACATACCCCCGGCCATCCAACAGCACCAGGCCCTCGGCCATGTTTTCCGAGATGGTCTCAAACTCCTGCTGCTTTTGCCGCAGCCGCTCCTGTTGCAGGTCGATTTGCCGCTTTTGCAGGGAGATGCGGCCCAAGAGGGGCGCAAGCTCGTCGTAGACCGGCGCGGCGCTGTCCGCATTGTCCAGGGAAAGCTCGTTTAAGGGCCGCAGGATGGCCGTGGTCATCCTGCCGGACAGCCAATAGGAGAAGAGAAGCACGGCGATGGAGATGGGCAGAAGCAGCTGCACCAGGCTGAACAATTGGGCATAGACGCTGGAGACGGTTTGGCTGAGCCGCAGCACGTTGCCGTTTTGCAGCCGGACGGCCTGGTAATAGGTCTGCTGGCCCAGCGTGGCGGAAAGGCGGCTGTCCCGGCCCTGGCCCAGCTTGAGGGCCTCCTGGACTTCCTCCCGTTGCAGGTGGTTTTCCATGGAGCCAGCCTCCGCCTGGTTGTCGAAGAGCACGTCGCCGGACGCGTCGATGTAGCTGATGCGCAGCCCTTGGCCTAGCGCGGATGCGTCCTGCAGGGCCTGCAAGGGGTCCTGGGCGCCGTTTAGCCCGAAGGCCAGCAGCTGCGCCTCGTTCTGCAGCTGGGTTTGCAGGTTTCGCTCGAAGCTGCTGTAGGTCAGCAGCACCAGCAGCACGCCGGTCAAGACCACCAGCGACAGGGCAAGAAGGCAGATGGAGCGATGGATGCGTTTTTTCATGGCCTGCCTCCACATTTGTAGCCGACGCCCCGCACGGTCTCGATGAGGGACGCGCAGGGGCCCAGCTTTTTGCGCAGGGTTTTGATGTGCACGTCCACCGTGCGCACCTCTCCAAGATAATCCTCGCCCCAGATGGAGGAGAGGAGCTGGTCGCGGGTAAAGACCAGGCCCGGATTGCGCAGCAGCAGATGTAGCAGCTCGAACTCCTTGTAGGTCAGGGCGATTTCCTGGCCGTCGGCGGTCACCTGGCGGCGCTTGGGGCTCAAGGCCAAGCCGCCCATGCGGATCTCGTCGCTCTGCTCCGGCTTGGCGCGGCGCAGCACCGCCCGCACCCGGGAAAGCAGCTCCATCACGCCGAAGGGCTTGGCGATGTAGTCGTCCGCGCCGCTGTCCAGACCCAGAACCTTGTCGTATTCGGCGGACTTGGCCGTCAGCAGGATCACGGGGATCTGGGCCGTGTCCGGATTGGCCTTCAGGCGTTCGAGCACGTGCAGGCCGCTCTCGTCCGGCAACATGACGTCCAACAGCAGCAAGGCGGGTTGCTGCTGGGAAAGGGCCTGGTACAGATCCTTGGCCGTCTCAAAGCCCTGGGCCTCGAAGCCCGCCCCCGTCAGGGCGTAAAGCACCAGCTCGCGGATGCTCTCGTCGTCCTCCAATGAATAGATGGGTTTCATGAAAGTCGCTCAAACCTCCTTGAACGGCGCTATTGGCGTCCTTGGGTGTGGAGATGCTCCCCGGTGATGGAGAACACCACCCAATCGGCGATGTTTTCGGCGTGGTCTCCGATGCGCTCAAAGTACTTGGCGACCATCATCAGATCGATGGCCTGCTCGCCCAGGGTGGGATCGCGGTGGATCAGCTCGATGATCTCGCCGCGGATCTGCTCGAACAGGTCGTCCACCACGTCGTCCATGCGGATGGCGGACTGGGCCAGGGCGAGATCCCTGCGCACAAAGGCGTCGATGGCCATCTTGAGCATGGTGATGGCGCTTTGGGCCATGCGTGGAATGTGGGGATATTGATGGATATCCGGCGCGCCCGCCAGGTGGCGGGTGATCTCGGCGATGTCCGCCGCCTGGTCGCCGATGCGCTCCATGTCCGTGATCATCTTCAGCGCCGAGGAGATGAAGCGCAGGTCCCTGGCGACGGGCTGCTGCTGGAGCAACAGCTTCAGGCACAGGGCCTCCAGCTCCCGCTCCTTTTCGTCCACCTCGTGGTCGCAGCGGGTGGCCTCGGCGGCCTTGTCCACGTTTTTTTCCATGAGCGCGGACGAAGCCAGGGAGATGGCGTTTTCGATCAGGCCGCCCATCTCGATCAGGCCGGTGTTCAGCGCCTCCAGCTGCTGGTCAAAGCTCTTTCTCATCATCCAAACCTCCCGGTGATGTAGTCCTCCGTTCGCTGGTCCCGAGGCGAGGAAAAGATCTGCTCGCTCTTGCCGAATTCAACCACCTCGCCCAGGAGAAAAAAGGCTGTCTGGTCGGACACGCGCGCGGCCTGCTGCATGTTGTGGGTGACCATGACGATGGTATACCTATTCTTGAGCTCGGTTGCCAAATCCTCTATTTTCAGCGTGGAGATGGGGTCCAGGGCGGAGGTGGGTTCGTCCATGAGCAGCACCTCCGGCTCCACGGCCAGGGCCCTGGCGATGCAAAGCCGCTGTTGCTGGCCGCCGGAAAGCCCAAGGGCGTTTTTCCGCAGCCGGTCCTTGAGCTCGTCGAAGAGGGCGGCCTTGCGCAGGGAGCTTTCCACGATCTCGTCCAGCTTGGCCCGGGAGCGAATGCCATGGGTCCTGGGGCCGTAGGCGATGTTGTCGTACACGCTCATGGGGAAGGGGTTGGGCTTTTGAAACACCATGCCCACCCGCTTGCGCAGCAAATTGACGTCGAAGCGGGGATCATAGATGTCCTGGCCGTCCAAGGTGATCTGGCCCTCGATCTTGCAACCCTCCACCAGGTCGTTCATGCGGTTGAGGCACTTGAGCAGCGTGGACTTTCCGCAGCCGGAAGGCCCGATGAAGGCGGAAATCTGCTTTTCGGGCAGGGAAAGGTTGACGCTCTTGAGCGCGTGAAAGTTGCCGTAATACAGGTTGACGTCCTGAATATCGATCTTGCCCATGGATCCCTAACCTCCTTTGGAGATGCGCCGCGCCAGAAACGCGGACAGCGCGTTGATGCCCACCACCAGCACCAGCAGCACCACGGCCGTGGCGAAGGCCTCGTCGGTGTGCAGGCCCTCGCCGGAGAGCACGTACATGTGCAGGGCGAGGGTGCGGCCGGACTCCATGGGGGTGGAGGGGATTTGCGCCTGGGTGCCGGCGGTGTAGAGCAGCGCGGCGGTCTCGCCCACGATGCGGCCGATGGCCAGGATGATGCCGGCCAGCACGCCGGGGACGGCCGCCGGCAGCACGATTTGAAACACCGTGCGCAGCCTTCCGGCGCCAAGGCCGAAGGATGCCTCCCGATAGCCGTCCGGCACGGCCAGCAGGGCCTCCTCCGTGGTGCGCATGATCAGGGGCAGGATCATGATGGACAGCGTGAGGGAACCGGCCAGCAGGCTATAGCCGAAGTGCAGATAGGTGACGAAGCAGAGCATGCCGAACAGGCCGTACACGATGGACGGGATGCCGGACAGGGTCTCCGCGGTCAGGCGGATCAGCGAAACCAGCTTGTTGCCCCGCTTGGCGTATTCGGCCAGGTAAATGGCCGTGCAGATGCCCAAGGGAACCGCCACCACCAGGGAAAGCAGCGTGACGATCAGGGTGTTGACGATGGCGGGCAGCATGGATACGTTCTCCGAGTTGTATTGTAGGGCAAAGAGCGAGGGCTTTAGGTGCGGGATGCCCTTGACCAGCACATAGGCGATCAGAAACAGCAGCGCGGAGAGGGTGATGCCCGCAGATGCGTAGACGCTCAGGCGCAACAGCCTGGCTCCGGGATGGGAGGGACTGTCCTTCATGGGCGTTGCATCCTCCTTTTCAAAAGCGAAAAGCCGAGGTTCAGCAGCAGGATGAGCGCAAAGAGCACGACTCCCGTGGCGATCAGGGCCTCGCGGTGTAGGTCGGCGGCGTAGCCCATTTCCAGCACGATGTTGGCCGTGAGGGTGCGCACGCCCTTGAAGAGGCTGGTGGGCAGCTGGGCTTGGTTGCCCGCCACCATGATCACGGCCATGGTTTCGCCCACGGCGCGGCCGATGCCCAGCACAACCCCCGCCAGCACGCCGGACTTGGCCGCCGGGAACACCACCGAAAAGCTCGCCCGCTCCGGCGTGGCCCCCAGGGCCAGCGCGCCTTCGTAATAGCTGTCCGGCACGGCGCGCAGGGCCGACTCGCTCACCCCGATGATGGTCGGCAGGATCATGAGGCCAAGGAGCAGGCTGGCCGAGAGGATGGAATAGCCGTTGCCCTCGATGGAGGAGACCAGGGGCACGATCACCATCAGCGCGAAGAAGCCATACACCACCGAGGGGATGCCCGCCAGCAGCTCGACGGCCGGCTTCACCAGGCGGTACAGCCGCTTGGGGCAAAAGCGCGCCAGGAAGATGGCCGTCAGCAGGCCGATGGGAACGCCCACCAGCAGGGCCCCGAAGGTGACCGCCAGGGATCCGAGGATCATGGGGAAGATGCCGTAGGAGGCGGGCACGTTGCCCGGCGCCCACTTGAGCCCGAACAGGAAATCTCCAAGGCCGATTTCACCCATGGCCGGGATGCCGCCAATGAAGAGGAAGAGGCAGATGACGAGCACGGCCAGAACGCTCGTCAGCGCGCAGAGGAGGAACACGAACCTCATCAGCTTTTCAACAAACCGCATGCGCTTTTCCTTTCTGTGCCCAAGCAAAGCGCCCGCAGCCTGGCGGCGCGGGCGCTTTGCCGCAGGGTTGCCTTAGGCCAGCTGGCTCCACTGCGTGATTTCGCCGGTGAAGATGGACTTGAGCTGTTCCAGGGTGAGGTTTTCCACCTCGTTGTCCGGGTGCACGATCACCGCGATGCCATCCATGGCGATCTGGATGCCGGTCAGCTCCGCGCTTTCGGAATCCTTCAGCGCGCGGCTGGCCATGCCGATCTGGGCAACGCCGCTCATGGCGTCGTTCATGCCGGAGGTGGAATCGGAGCTTTGCAGGGAGATGTTGGCGTTGGGGTTGAGCACCTGATAGGCCTCCACCAGCTTTTCCATCAGGGGATAGACCGAGGAGGAGCCGGAGATGGTGATGCTGCCCTCGGGCAGGGCGCCGGCAAAGGCGGGCGCGTCGTCGGCGATGGTCACATAGTCCTCCGCGACGATGGCCTGGCCCTCGGCGCTGAGGATGAAGTCGATCAGATCCTGGGCAAGGGGCGTGGGCTCGCCCTTGACGGCGATGTTAAAGGGGCGGGCGATGGCATAGCTGCCGTCCTTGACGCTGTCGGTGGTGGGGGCCACGCCGTCCACCTGCACGGCCTTGACCGTGTCGTTCAGGGAGCCGAGGGAAACGTAGCCGATGGCGTTCTCGTCGCCGGCGACGGAAACCAGCATCACGTCGGTCTTGTTGACGATGACCGCATCCGCGGTGGTCATGTCGGTCTTGGTGCCGTCCTCGCCCTTTTCCTCCACGCCGGTCAACTCGATAAAGGCGCCGCGGGTGCCGGAGCCGTCCTCGCGGGAGATGACGTTGATGTTGGCTGCGCCGCCGCCTTGGCAGCCCGTGAACAGGCCGAGAACCAGAACCAGGGAAACCATCGCTACCAGAAACTTTTTCATCTTTTCATTACCCTCCTTCGTTGGTACGCGCATAGGATAACCGGATTGAATGAAATCGACATGCGGGGCCATATGAAATCCAGATGAAGTGTGAGCCTACGGGGACACACCCGCGAATATGGGAAGAAATGCGCGCAAAATACACAAAATTGGGAAGGAAAAACGTGGGCGGTGGGAGAGAATTCCAAAAACACTTGCAAACAATCGGAAAGTTTAATAAACTAAAGTAACAAAACCGAAGGGAGGGGGCTCTATGCGAGCTGCGCGTCTGTGCCGCGGGCTGGCCGTTTGCCTGGCTTGCTGCGCCCTTCTTTCCGGTTGTTCGATGGGTTACGCCCCCTTATCGCCCACGCCCGCGGACCCCGTCTCCGCCCAGGCGGCCCTGGACGCCCTGGAAAGGCAGGTGGATCTTTACGCCCGGGAAATCCGCGTGGAGGAGATCGACTTTGCCCGCGTGCCCATGATCCGGGACGAGGAGGCCTTTCAAGCCCTGTGGGAGCTGGCCCTGGAGCGGCGGGTGAACCGCCTGGCCTTCGTCACCGAGGACGAGGCCCTGACCCTTCCGGAGGGCGGGTCCGCCCTGGCCCATCAGGAAGGCTTGCAGGCCGTGACGCCCTATGTCTGGCAGGACGAGGACGGCCTTTACATGGTGTTGTACGAGATCACCCACTACGAGGGCGAGCACGCGGCCTATGCCTACCTGAACGGCGAGGAGGACAGCCTCACCCAGCGGGAGAAGCGCCTGCTGGAGCGTGCCTTGGAGCTGCTGGACCGGCTGGACGAGGGCTTGGAGGGCTACGAGCTGCTGGTATGCCTGCACGACCTGGTCCGCGACGCGGCCAGCTACGCTCCCGCCGACCTGAGCGAAAACCGCCTCAGCGGCCAAACCTCCGCCTATGGGCTGCTGCTGGAGGGCCGGGCCAACTGCCAGGGCTATGCCGACGCCCTGCAGCTGCTCTGCCTGCTCTCCGGACTGCCCTGCCGCAAGATCACCGGCGAGGTGGACGGCGGCCCCCATGTCTGGAACCTCGTCCAGGTGGACGGCGCCTGGATGCACGTGGACGCCACCTTCGACGACAGCTTCTTCGGGGAAGAACTGCGGGCCTATGTGTTCCTGGGCACGCCGGAATGGCTGCTCGCGCAGACCCACAGCTGGGCCGTGGAGGACGTGCCCGGGGCGGTGGACGAGGGCCTGTTCTATTATGCGCGAAACGGGCTGATTTTTTCCGCGGAGGAACGGCCGCCGGAGGGCTGCGTTACCTTTTTATATGAGGGCGGCGCCGAGCAGGCCGCCCAGGCCTTCCCCGGCTACGCCTGCCGGGAGATCGGGCCCTACCAAGTCCTGAGCCTGCCGCAAACTTCTTGAGATTCGCCGGTCTTGCCGGCCCTGCTGTCGCCCAAGGGGCGGCGCGCAGGCTCCCTCGCGGAGCGCGCGCCGCCCTTGCTTTGTCTCCTTGGCGGGGGAGGGATTTGCGGCTTGCGCCTTGGGCGGCGCTTTGTTAAGATAGGAGCAGAAAGAGCCGCCGGAAAGCCGGCGGCGGGGGAGGAAAAGCCTATGCGCCATCCCGAAGGATTTGTGTTTTTGCCGGCCTATGAGGATCAGGACATTCAGTCCCTCGGCAGGGAACCGGCCAAAAGCCCCTGGAAGGCCTACGACACCACGGCCCAGGCCCTGGAGGGCAAGCCCAGCCCCAACGTGTTGCGCCTGGAGGGCGCATGCCGCTTTAGGCTCTATCCGCGCCCGGAGGCGGTGGAGGAGGGCTTCTTCGAGCCTGGCTTCAGCGAGGAAGGCTTTGTGGAGCTGCGGTATCCTGGGGCCTGGGAGCTGCAAGGCCAGGGCGAGCCCATCTACACAAACGTTCCCTATCCCTGGCCCTATGAGGGCGAGGGGCGGCACCTGATCAGCCCCTTGGCCGACGGAAAGAACCAGCCGAACCCGCCCTTTGCCCCGGAGGACAACCCGACGGGCTGCTACCGCATCCGCTTCCATCTGCCGGAGGGCTTTGAAGGCAAGGAGCTTTACCTGCGCTTCGACGGGGTGGAAACCGCCTTCTACTGCTGGATCAACGGCAAGCCCGCCGGCTTTTCCAAGGATAGCAAGCTCCCGGCGGAGTTTCGGGTGACGGAGCAGCTGCATGCGGGCGAAAACCATTTGGCCCTGATGGTGCTGCGCTTTGCGGACGCCAGCTATCTGGAGGACCAGGACTATTGGCACCTGTCCGGCATTCACCGGGGGGTCTTCCTCACCGCCAAGCCCGCCTACCATATCCACGACTGCTTTCTCAAGCCTTGGCTGGACCCGGAGCGCGCGTTGGGGGCGCTGACGGCGGACGTGCAGGTCAGCCGGGTGGCGGGCTATGCCACGGGCCGGGTGCGCCTGGAGCTCTTCGACCCGGAGGGCAAGCCCCTCGCCCAGGCGGAGGCGCCCGTGCAGGCGGCGGCCCAATACAACACCCGCACCCTGCCAAGCGCCGCCACGGCCCGGCTGCGCCTGGAACTTGAGGGCGTGCGCCCCTGGGAACCGGAAAGCCCGACGCTGTACACCGCGGTGATCAGCCTGTTGGATGCCTCCGGCCGGGTGGTGGACGTGGAGAGCTATCGGACGGGTTTCCGCTCCATCCAGCTGCGCCAAGGGGTGGTGTACTTCAACGGCAAGCGGCTGCTGGTGCGCGGGGTCAACCGCCACGACTTCTGCTGGCAGGGCGGGCGCACCGTGCCCAGGGAACACATGGTGGAGGAGATACGCCAGATGAAGCGCATGGGCATCAACGCCGTGCGCACCTGCCATTATCCCGACGACCCGGCTTGGTATGAGCTTTGCGACGAGCTGGGCCTGTTGCTCGTGTGCGAGTGCAACCTGGAGACCCACGGCCTCATGGGCCAACTGTCCCACGATCCCTCCTGGGCCAAGGCCTATCTGGAGCGGGCCGTTCGCATGGTGCAGACCTTCAAGAACCACGTCTCCATCTTCTCCTGGTCGCTGGGCAACGAGTCCGGCACGGGCGCCAACCATGCCGCCATGTACGGCTTCATCAAGGAATACGATCCCACCAGGCTCTGCCAGTACGAGGCCGGCCAGCCGGGCAAGAACGTCTCCGACCTGCGGGGGGACATGTACGCCACCATCGCCAACATCGAGCGCATGCTGGCCGATCCGCAGGACGACCGGCCCATCATCCTGGTGGAATACCTCTACCAGATCCGCAACAGCGGCGGCGGCCTGCACAAGCTGCGGCCCCTGCTGGAGAAATACCCCCGCTTCCAGGGCGGCTTCGTTTGGGATTGGCAGGATAAGGCCCTTTGCGGCCGCACCAGGGACGGCAAGCCCTATTTCGCCCACGGCGGGGACTTTGGGGAGTCGCGGGTGGAGCCGGAAAACCCGCCCTACATGACCAACAACGGCGTCGTGCTGGCGGACCTGCGCTGGAAGCCCGTGGCCTGGGAGCTCAAGCAGGCCTACGCGCCCGTTTGGGTGCAAAGGCCGGAGCCGAGAAGCGCCTGGGATACCCTGCCCGCCGAGGACCTCTTCGTGGTGAAGAACCGCAGCGCCGTCTTTGGCTTGGACCACTTCGCCATCACGGCCCGCCTGCGGGAGAACGGCAGGCTGCTGGAGGAGCGGGCCGTGGAGCTGCCCAACCTCGGCCCCATGGAGGAGCAGGCCTTCCGCTTCTCCATTCCGCACGAGCGAAAGCCCGGCTGCGAGTACCATCTGGAGTTTGTTTGCAGCCTAAGGGAGGGCTGCTGGTACGCGCCGGCGGGGTATGTGCTGGGGCACAGCCAGTTCGCCCTGCAGGCGGGACAACCGGCGATCGCCGAGGACAGGCGCTTGCCCCTGCGCGTGGAGGAGACGAAAGAGGCGTGGCGGCTTGGCAGCGGCGAGCTGGTGCTGGAGCTGGAGAAGCAAAGCGGCCGCCTGTCCGCGCGCACGGCCGGGGGCGCCCATCTGTGGCTTCGCGCGCCGGTTCCCTGCTTGGACAGGCCGTATACCGGGCTGGATGCCCGGGCCGGCTGGGGCTGGTTCGACGCCCTGGCCCAGGTCCGGCAATTGCAATACAAGCCCGCCGCGCCAAGCCTGCTGATCGGCGAGCAGGAGGCCCAGCTGCGCCAAAGCTTCCTGCTGACCGACGGCCAGGGAGGCCAGGGCGGCGCGGGCGAGCTGCGCTATCTGCTCTCGGCCGGCCAACTGCACATCTCCATGGAGCTGACGCTGGCCCAGGCCTATGCGGGGCTGCCCCGCGTGGGCGTGGAGCTGCTCCTGCCGCAGGGCTTGGAGCGCCTGCGCTACTTTGGCAGGGGACCGGAGGAGAGCTATCCCGACCGCCCCCTGGCCGGATTGCTGCAGGAGGTGGAGACCACGGTGCGCGCCGAGCATTTCCCCATCGCGCCGCCCTCCGAAAACGGCGGCCACGAGGGCCTGCGCTGGCTGACGCTGACGGATGGCCAAGGCGGCGGCCTGCGCATCCGCTGCGATAACCCCTTGCACTTCGACGCCCACCACAACGCCGTGGCGGAATACCAATCCGCCCAGCACGACCACGAGCTGCCCGTCCACGGAGAAACCTGGCTGCATCTGGACGCGGCCCATTCGCCCATCGGTTCGGACCTGGCCTGGAGCACCGCGATGCCCGAGGAACAGGCCCTTCGCGGAGGCGGCTATCACCTGGGCTTTACCTTGGAGCCCCTCGTCTAGGCCTTCGCCCCTTTGCCGTTTTAGGGAGGTTTGTTTTCCATGGCCGAGCTACAGTTTCCCGATTATCAAAACTCCGTCGCCAACCTGGCCTGCTCCATCCTTCGCCATTTCGGCGTGGAGCCGCCCAACGCGACCCTGCCCGCGGCGGACCGGCTGCTGGAAACGGGCGCCGGGAACGTGGTCGTGATCCTGGTGGACGGGATGGGCGTCCGCTCGCTGGAGACCCATTTGGCGCAGGACGGCTTCTTCCGCCGCCACCTGCAATGCGAGTATTCCTCCACCTTCCCGCCCACCACGGTGGCGGCCACCACGGCCATGGACAGCGGGCTGTTCCCCAACCAGTCCGCCTGGCTTGGCTGGACCGGCTATTTTCAGGAGGTGGACCGCAACCTGGTCTATTTCTGGAACCAGGACGCGGACACGGGCGAATCCCTGCCCGACGCCCAATCGCCCAGAGTGTTGGCGCCCTATGAGAGCGTGCACGATCTGCTGGGCCGCGCCGGCGTCGCCAGCCACTTCCTGGCCCGCTTTCTTGGAGAGCGGCCGCAAAGCTTTTCCGAGCTGTGCGGGCTGATCCAGGGCCTGTGCGCGGCCGGGGGACGGCGGTACGTCTATGCCTATTGGGACGAGCCGGATGCCTCCATGCACGAAACCGGCGTGGATGGCGAAAACATCCGCAGGATCCTGGAGGAGGTGGAGGCGGAAACGGAGCGCCTGGCCGCCAGGCTCTCGGACACGCTGCTGCTGGTGACCGCGGACCATGGCCACATCAACGTCAACAACCGCTGCATTCTGGACGAGCCGGACATCTGCCGCCTGCTGACGCGCATGCCGTCCATCGAGGCGCGGGCCGTCAACCTGTTCGTCAAGCCCGGCCAGGAGGCGCGGTTTGAGGAGACGTTTTGCAGCCGCTTTGGGGAGGAGTTCCTGCTGCTGACCAAGGAAGAGGTGCTGGACCGCCAGCTGCTTGGAACGGGCCCGAACCACCCGCGCCTTTCCTCGATGCTGGGCCAGTACCTGGCCATCGGCATCGGCGATACGGCCCTGCCCAACAACCGAAAGGGATACAAGGGCAACCATGCGGGCCTGACGCGGGCGGAGATGCGCATTCCCCTGATTGCGGTCGCCTGCAACGGACAGCCCCAACCCAAATAGGGCCTTGACGGCAAAAGGACCGCCCCAAAGCGGGGCGGTCCTTTTGTCCGGCGCGGAGGAGGAGGCCTACAGGGCCTCCAAAACCCCCTCCACCTTTTTGAGCAGCTCGCGCACCTTCAGGTGCTGGGGGCATTTGCGCTCGCAGTAGCCGCAGCCCACGCAATCCTTGGAGGTGGCGCCGGGCTTTTTTTCGTCGTTGACGTAGGAAAGATAGGTCTTCTTGGCCAGCTCATGCAGGCCGTAGACGTTGTGGTAGGTATAGGCCTGGAAGATCCGGGGAATGTTGATGCCCTTGGGGCAGGGCTGGCAGTAGCCGCAGCCGGTGCAGTACAGCTCGGAGAAGCGCTTCAGGTTCTCCAAGCCCTCGCCCACCTTGCGCCATTCCTCCTCGGTCATGGGGTTTTCCAGGGAGGCGACGGCGGCGTTTTGGTCCACCATCTCGTAGGTCTGCATGCCGGAAAGGGCGCAGCAGACGCCGGGATTGCCCAGCACGAAGCGCAGGGCCAGCTCGTAGGTGTTCAGGTTCTTGCCGCCGAGCTTCTTGGCCAGTTCCGTCGGGGCGGCCAGACGGCCGCCGCCCACCGGACCCATGACCACCACGCCGACGCCCTTGGAGGCGGCGTATTGGATCATCTCCTCGTTGGCGCGGTCCAGCAGGTTGTACTGCAGCAACACGCTCTCCAATTGCGGCCCGTTGTCGATGATGTACTTCAGGGAGGCGGGCTCGTCGTGGAAGGAAAAGGAGATGTGGCGGATTTTTCCCTCCGCCTTGAGCTTTTCCGCCTCCTCCAACAGCCCCAGGGGCACGATCTTCTCGTCAAAGGCCTTCTTGTTGATGCCCCAGAAATGGTAGAAGTCCACATAGGGGGTGTCCAGCTTTTTCAGGCTCAGCTCCAGGGTCTTGCGGTAGTCTTCCGCGCAGGAGACCCGCTCCAAGGGGCATTTGGTGGAGATGTACACCCGGTCGCGGATGGGCTTTAGGGCCTTGCCGACGGCGATTTCGCTGTTTTCATGGCAATAGAACAGCGCGGTGTCGAAGTAGTTTACGCCCAGCTCATAGGCGTGGCGCAGCATGGCGTCGGTCTTTTCCTGGTCCACCTGAAAGCTGCCGTCCGCCAGCTCGATCTCCGGCAGGCGCATGCAGCCAAAGCCAAGGGCGGAGATGTTCACCCCGGTGTTGCCAAACTTGCGGTATTGCATGGTC
>CALWRM010000051.1 GCA_944383925.1 uncultured Clostridia bacterium | reverse complement strand
CCAAGCAGGCCTTCGAAACCCTGCTTCCCTACATCCGCTACATGCACATGAAGGACTCGGTGTATGTGCAAAACGGCGTCTACCGCGACCACGGCTTTGAAAACGTCTCCGACGCCCACAGGCCCGTCGGCCTGGGAGATGGTCAGGTGCCCTATATCCTCTCCCGCCTGCGGGATTTGGGCTACGAGGGCTTCCTCTCCATCGAGCCGCACCTGAGCGCCTCCCCCGCCTTCGGCAAGGACGGCGAGGAGAAGTTCACGACCGCCGCCAACGCCCTTTGCAAGCTGCTGCAAGAGATAGGAGAGTAACCGCATGCCTCGTTACAGCGCCTATGACAAGGCCGACGGCCACAGCTACGCCCTAGGGCTTTTTCCCTCCATGGAGCTCCTGGCCGCCCGGCCCGAGCAGCTCCGCTGCCTTCTGGTGCAGGACCTTTCCTCCCCTTCCGAAGGGGTGCAAAAGCTCATCGCCCTTTGCAGGCAGCGGGAGGTGGAGGTGGAGGAAGCGCCCAAGGCCCTTGCCCGCATCTCCGGCAAGGACAATTGCTTTGCCGCCGCCGTTTTCGAAAAGTACGACGCCCCCTTGGTGGCCGCCCAGGACCACGTGCTGCTGCACAACCCCTCGGACACGGGCAACGTGGGCAGCATCCTGCGCAGCGCCCTTGGGTTTGGCTACAAAAACGTGGCCATCGTGCGCCCGGGCGTGGATCCCTTCGACCCGCGCGTGCTTCGCGCCTCCATGGGCGCCGCCTTCCACCTCAACATCGAACTGTTCGACAGCTTCGACGCCTACCGCGCCAGGTTTTCCGACTCCATTCGCCCCTATTACCTGTTCCGGCTGCGCAACGCCAAGCCCTTGTCTGGCATCCGGCGCAAGAGCCCCGCGCCGCTGACCCTGGTCTTTGGCAACGAGGCGGCGGGCCTGCCTCCGGAACTGGAAAACTTCGGCCACGGCGTCTTCATCGAACAGGAAGACACGGTGGATTCGCTCAACCTGTCCGTGGCGGCAGGCATCGGACTGTACGCCTTCAAAAGGACCTTCAGCCGGGGCTGAAGGGGTGTAAAACTTAAGCAATACAAACATAAGGAGGCTGTTGTTCCATGAAAAAGGTACGTTGCGGCATCGTGGGCCTGGGCCAGATCGGCCCCATGCACTGCGAATCCGTCTCCCAGATTGAAAATGCCCAGCTGGTCTGTGTCTGCGACCTGGACGAGGAAAAGGCCCAGAAATACGCGCAGATGTATCGCTGCGACTACACCCTGTCCTTCGACGAGCTGATCGCCCGGGACGACATCGACCTCATCCACGTGTGCCTGCCCAGCGGCATGCACGCCGAATTTGGCTGTAAGGCCGCCAAGGCCGGCAAAAACGTGATCGTGGAAAAGCCCATCGACGTTTCCCTGGAGGCGGCGGACCGGCTGATCCAGACCTGCCGCCAGTGCAACGTCAAGCTTTCCTGCATCTCCCAGCACCGCTTCGATCCGGACATCGATTACCTGAAGAAGGCCATCGAAAAGGGCGCCCTGGGCAAGATCAGCTTCGGTGGCAGCCACACCAAGTGGTACCGCTCCCAGGAGTACTACGATTCCGGCGATTGGCGCGGCACCTGGGCCCTGGACGGCGGCGGCGCGCTGATGAACCAGAGCGTGCACTATGTGGACATGATCCAATACCTCTGCGGCCCCGTGGAGGAAATCCAGGCGCAGTGCGCCACATTGGCCCATGAGCGCATCGAGGTGGAGGACGTGGCCGTGGCCACGCTGAAGTTCAAGTCCGGCGCCCTAGGCCTGCTGGAGGGCAACACCACCGCCTATCCCGGTTTCTGCACCCGTCTGGACGTGTACGGCAGCAAGGGCGGCGTCGTGATCGAAAACGACGTGGTCAAGGAATGGAAGGTGGATGAGTATCCCGCGCCCGGCTCCCAGGTCGTGGAAGGCCCCAAGGGCGCCTCTTCCGCCGTGATTTACGGCAAGTCCCACACCCGCCAGATCGCCGATGTGGTCAACGCCATTCTGGAGGACCGCGATCCCCTCGTCACCGGCGAGGAAGCCCGCCATCCCCTGGCCATCGTGCTCGGCGTGTATGAGGCTGCAAAAACCGGAAAGGCGGTCAAGCTCTGATGGATGCGATCCGTGTTGCGCTCATCGGCTGCGGCGGCATCTCCCGAGTGCACGTGGACGCGCTCACCAAGCTGGAGGGCGTGCGGCTGGTTTCGATCTGCGATCTCATCGAGGAGCGGGCCAGGGAGCGCGCCGCCCAGGCTGGCGGCTGTGCCTACACCCTGAACTGGCAGGACTATGTCGCCGACCCGAACATCGACGTGGTGCACATCTGCACCCCCCATTACCTGCACGCGCCCATGGCCATCGCCCTGCTGAAGGCCGGCAAGCGGGTGCTCACCGAAAAGCCCATGGCCTCCGAGGTGGCCGACGCGGAGGAAATGATCCGCGTCTCCGACGGCCGGCTGGGCGTGGTGTTCCAAAATAGGTATAACCAATCCACCCAATACATCAAGCAGGCCGTGGACGACGGCCGTTTCGGCAAGCTGCTGGGCCTGCGCGGCTCGGTGTTTTGGCACCGCACCCCCGAGTACTACACCTCCTCCGGCTGGCGGGGCGCTTGGGCCACGGAGGGCGGCGGCGTGCTCATCAACCAAAGCATCCACACGCTGGATCTGCTGCTGTACCTGGGCGGCAAGGCCGTTTCGGTCAAGGGCAGCGCCAGCTGCGATCTTTTGTACGACACCATCGAGGTGGAGGACACGGCCCATTGCCTGCTCCGCTTTGAGAGCGGCATCAACGCCAGCTTCTACGCCACCAATACCTATTGCGCGGACATGCCCGTGGAGGTGGAGGCCAAGTTCGAAAGGGCCACGCTACACCTATTTGCCGAAACCTTGTTGCAGGATGTGGACGGCAAGGTTGAGCTGATCTGCTCCTCCGCCGCCACGGGCGAAAAGGCCTATTGGGGTACCGGCCACGCGGCGCTGATCCGCGACTTCTACAAGGCCGTCCGGGAAAACCGGCCCTTCTGGATCGACGGGGCCTCGGCCTTACCCGCCCTCAAGGCGCTGAAGGGCGTTTATGAATCCAGCAAAACCGCCAAGCCCGTTTTGCTATAGACAACAAATCCGCCAGGGCCGCGTTGCCCGTGGCGAGAAACCAGGGAGGGATTGACCCATGAGAGACTTTGTTTACTGCGCGCCGACCCGCGTCGTGTTCGGCAGGGACACCGAAAAGCAGGTGGGCCAGCTGTTGAAGGACTTTGGCGCCAAGCGCGTGCTGCTGCAGTACGGCGGCGGCTCCGTCAAGCGCAGCGGCCTGTACGACACGGTGGTGGCCTGTGTGAAGGCCGCCGGCATCGAGCTGTTTGAAATGGGCGGCGTGCAGCCCAATCCGCGCCTCTCCTTCGTGCGCGAGGCCATCGAGCTTTGCCGGAAGGAAAGCATCGACTTCCTGTTGGCCATCGGCGGCGGCTCCGCCATCGACTCCACCAAGGCCACGGCCGTCGGCGTCCCCTACGAAGGCGATGTGTGGGACTTTTATGCCGGCAAGCAGCAGCCCAAGACGGCCCTGCCCCTCGGCGTTGTGCTCACCTTCCCGGCGGCCGGTTCCGAGGGCAGCAACTCCTCCGTCATCACCAATGTGGAGGCCGGCGGCATCAAGCGCGGCCTTGGCTGCGATCTGACCCGCCCGGCCTTCGCCATCTACAATCCGGAGCTCACCTACACCCTGCCGCCCTACCAGACGGCCGCGGGCGCTTCGGACATCATGGCCCACACCATGGAGCGCTACTTCACCAACGAGCCCGACGTGGACTTCTCCGATAGGCTTTGCGAGTCGTTGCTCAAGACCATCATCCGCCAGGCCCCCGTCTGCCTGAAGGACCCCACCAACTACGAGGCGCGCGCGGAAATGATGTGGGCTTCCACCGTGGCGCACAACGACTTTTTGTCCAACTTCCGCCTGGGCGACTGGGCCAGCCATCAGCTGAGCCACGAGCTCTCCGGCGCCTACGATTCCACCCACGGCGCGGCCCTGGCCGTGATCTTCCCCGCCTGGATGAAGTACGTCTACAAGCATGACGTCAAGCGCTTCTGCCGCTTCGCCGTCAACGTCATGGGCGTGGAGCCCGATTTCTTCCACGAGGAGGAGACCGCGCTGAAGGGCATTGCGGCCCTGGAAAACTTCTACCGCTCCATCGGCATGCCCGTCACCCTCAAGGAGCTGGGCGTGCCCGATACGCAACTGCGCGAGCTGGCCGAAAAGGTCAAGCGCAACCCCGACGGAACGGTGGGGCAGTTTGTCAAGCTGAACACCGAGGACTGCCTGGCCATCTACGAGTTGGCCCGCTAACATTTCGACAAACAAAGGGGGGATCCGGCAAACTTGCCGGATCCCCCTCGTCGTTCTTGTTTAGCTAAGGGCAAAGGCCAATTCCAAGGCGATATCCAGATGGCCGCTGTCATGCTGGGTGCCTTCCAGCTGGCCTTCCTTCCTCCTCTCGTCCCACTTGGGCGCGTCCAACAGGTCGCCGCTGGTCAGGAAGTAATAGAGCTCGTAGCCCCGGAAGTCGCAGACCGCCTGCAGAGCGGCGCACTCCATTTCCACGCTGATGCAGCCCTCGCTCTTTCTCTTTTGCATGTTGTCCCGCGTCTCCCGGAAAAAGGCGTCCGTGGTCCAGGTTTTACCAAGCACATAGGGGATGCCGTTTTCCTCCATGAACCGGGCCACGAGGGGCGCGTTCTTGACCCGAATATAGTCCGCAGCCGGCGCATAGTGGTAGGATGTCCCCTCGTCCCGGTAAGCCCGGTCCGGCACCATGACCTTGCCGTGGGCGATCTCTTTGTTCAGACAACCAGCGCCGCCAAAGACCACAAACTTCTTGGTGTCCAACTGCATGGCGGCCTCCTCCAGGTTGCCCGCCGCCGCCGACGCACCCAAATAGGTCAAATATAGGGCAAAGGTCTTTCCCCGATAGGGCAGGGCATAGATGGCAATTGGGCCCGTGGCGTTTTGCAGCTCCGCCACCTGCTTGCAGGGAAACCGCTGAAGCGCATGGTCTCGAATCCGGTTGGAAAAGGTGACGATACAGGCGTCGCAACAAAAGCGGTTCGCTGCCGCTCCCGGGTTGATGATGGCCGCAGAACGATTGTCAAAGCTATCTGTGATCACGGATCTCCCCCCTATCAAAAGGTTTGGCGTTGAGTATACCATCTTTCCCTGTGGCATGCAAGGCTTAAACGGCCTCCCGCGCATGCGCGCCCTAGCCTATGGCGCCCTTGCAGGAGGAAACAGCAATTTTACAACTGCTTGTAAAGGGCTGAACGCGGCTATTTTCCGGGCTTTTTTGATCTATACGCCTTTACGGAAAGGGAGAAATGCTCTACAATGGTGGTGGGAAGTGCGTGCACCGAGGCCGTCCTTCCCAAGGAGGACCAATATGCCACGGGCTAAACGACATAGTTCCTTTGCTTTTTATCGCGGGGCCGCGCTGTTGTTTTGCGTGGGTCTGGCTTTTGTGTTGCTTTTACAGGGAAACGCGGGCTATGCAAGCCCCACCCAGGAGGCCGAACAAAGCGCCTCCAGCCAGACCAGCGCCAGCCTTTCCGCCACGCCGACCCCCCTGCCCACCCCCTCCCCCACGCCGGTTCCCAACCTGTATGGGGACCTCTTGCTCAAGCCAGGCGACGAGGGCGACGGGGTCATCTCCCTGCAGCTGCGCCTGCAGGATCTGGGATACTACAACTACAAGATCACAGGATCCTTCGGTTCCGTGACCAAGCAGGCCGTCATGGACTTTCAGGAGGACAACAAGCTCGCCCAGGACGGCATCGTGGGCGGCCAGACGGCCTCCCTGCTTTATGCCAACGGCGCCACCCGCTCGCTGTACAACCGCCGCATCCCCACGCCCACGCCGACCCCCAAGCCCAAGCCCACCGCAAAGCCCGATAGCTCCATTCCCAAGTACGGCAAGCTCATCGAATGGAGCGAGGCCAACAAACTGGCCCCTCGCGGCACCACCTTCCAGGTGAAGGACTTCAAGACCGGCCGCACCTACTACGTTTACCGCATGGGCGGCAGCAAGCACATGGACGTGGAGCCCAAGACCAAGGAGGACACGGCCCAGATGAAAGCTTCCATGGGCGGCAGCTGGACCTGGGTGCGCAGGCCCTTGTTGGTCAAGCTCAAGGGCACCTGGTACGCCGCCTCCCTTTACGGCGAGCCCCACGGCCAGCAGACCATCTATGACAACAACATGGACGGCCAGGTCTGCATCCACTTCCTCAACTCCAGAACCCATGGCTCCAACATCAAGGATCCGGACCACCAGCGCTGCGTGCGCCAGGCCGCGGGCCAATAGGGCGGCAGGTCCTTGGCAAACACATTCGCTTGTCCCGCCAGCAGCGCAGCAAAAGCGCCAGCTGGTCGAAGACAACGCAAGGCCCCGGGGAAACGTCCCGTTTCCCCGGGGCCTGTTTCTCCCGCGCGGGCCTTGCCCACGCGGTTTTGGCTTTACAGATCGATCATGCGCTTGTATTCTCCCGGATGGGAGTTCTCGATGATGGTGGCGCCCACCGTCTTCTGG
>CALWRM010000050.1 GCA_944383925.1 uncultured Clostridia bacterium | reverse complement strand
ACTTGGCCAGCACCATGGTGATCGCCGCCGTCAGCGTCGTCTTGCCGTGGTCCACGTGCCCGATGGTTCCGATGTTTACGTGCGGCTTCGTGCGCTCAAATTTCTGCTTCGCCATTTTCTCTTACTTTCCTCCTAAGGTGATTGTGGCCGCCAATTTCTGGCGCTTGGGGTGATATGCAAAAAACCGGCAGGTCAGACGTCCCACTCAACTTAGCAAGCAAAGCTCAAGCGTTCGGTTTTTCCGGCCGGTCTGGTCGTTGGAGCGGGTGATGGGAATCGAACCCACATAACCAGCTTGGGAAGCTGGCACTCTACCACTGAGTTACACCCGCACGCAAGACGCATGGTAACCAGTTGCTAGTATAGAAAACCTTCGGGTGTTTGTCAAGCGCAAAACCGAGAAACTTCCGTGTTTTTTGGGCTGCTTTTCGTCGAAATGCCCGTTGCCCGCTCAAAGTCTGCCCAGCAACCAATAGCCCGCAACGGCGACATATTCGCGCAGGTAAAAGTTTGGCGCCAGATACCAGCTGGAGCGGCTGGCAAGGCCCTGGGCGTCCAGCCCGGCGCGCCCGGCCACCTTCAGCGCCCGGTAGATGTGGAAGTCCGTGGAAACCACCACCACCCGGTATTGGCCGGGGCTAAGGCCCGCCTCCGTCTCCAGGATGGCCTTGGCGTTTTGCAGGTTCTCCAGGGTGGAGGTGGAGCTTTCCTCCTTGAGGATCCTCTCCTGCTCCAGGCCCCGTTCCAGCAGGTAGGTTTCCATGGCCTGCGCCTCGCTGACGCTCTGGCCCTGGCCCACGCCGCCCGTGACCACGACCAGGCAGGAGGGATTTTGTTGCAGGTATTCCAGCGCCCGGTCCAGGCGGCGCGCCAGGGTGCCGCTGGGCTTGCCGTCCTTCAGGCCCGCGCCCAGCACCACCACCGCCTGGGCGCCGGGATCCGGCTGGGTCTGGGCGGCGCCCACCAGCAGGCAGCAGACCGAAACAAAGCCCAGGAAGAACAGCGCGTAGCCGCCCACCAGCGCAAGCCGGACAAGGCGGCCAAACCCCCGGGCAACGAAGCGGCGCAGGGGCGCGTAAAACACCCCGACCGCCAGCAGCGGCAGCCCCAACAGGGCCGGCAGATAGACGCCCAGGTTGGGATTGGAAATCTGGCTGGCAAACAGCGTGTCCCCGATCAGCAAGAGGGAGAGGATGATGAGCGTCGCGCGCATCCGGGGGGCCTCCTTCCGGGGGCTGAACGCCCCGCTACAAAACTAGGAACGACGAAGGCCTCGGGCCTGTTCGCGCGCTCCTTCCGCCTCCAACGGCTCGCCCACAGCGCTTCCCGAGGCGTCCGCCTGTCCCTTCGCGCGCTGCCGGTTTGGGAACGCGGCCTTGGGCTCGTTCGTCTCCTTGTATGGCGAATGCAAGCGCCCCTTGCGGCGAAAAAGGAGGCCATCCCATGGCAGATGCTCCCTTCCGCTTTGAGATCGGACCCTATGACACCGGCAAGCTCCTGCCCCAGCTGAGCCGGGCGCTGGAGCTTCGCACCGAACTGTACTCGCGCCAGCGCTTGCCCCTCCTGTGGCGGTGGACGGACCGGCTGCGCGGGCTGCACGGGCGAAACAACGGCCGGACGGAGCACCGCCTGCGCGCCAGGATCCTCGCGCTGCTCTGCCTGGCGCTGGGGCTGTTCCTGCTGATTCCCGGCCTGATGGAGCCGCGGGAGCTGCTGACGCCCCTGCTGGTCGGCGCCGCCTCCACGCTCGCCGGGCTCGCCGGGCTTTGGCGCAGCCGCAAGCGCAAGGAATCCTCCCCCGGCCAAGGCGCGGCCCACGGGCCCTGGCGCGGCCGCAGGAACAATCCCTTCGACCAGGCCGCCAGAAAGCTGTTGGAGGGCAAGGAAGCCCTGTCCGCCGAGGAGGCGCTCTCCGCGTCCTTTTCCCAGGAGGGCATGGTCCTGTGCCAGGGAGAGATCCAGCTGGCCCTGGTGCCCTACGGCGACTTTACCGAGGTCTTTGAGACGGCGGACGCCTGGCTGCTCGTCCACGGCGACCAGGCCGTGGTGCTACAGCGGAAGGACCTGCGAGGCGGGGACGCGGCCGGCCTTCGCGCCGCCCTGAGCGCCCGGATCGCGGGCTACCGGGTCGTCGATCCCTGAACCGGCGGCGTCCTCCGGGAGGCGGCGGCGCGGCCCTTTCCCGGCCGCAACGGTCTTTCGGAAACGGCGGTGTTTGAAAAAGGCGGCGCAAGCATCCGAAGCCGGCGGCTTCCCGGAAAAGGCGGCGCGGCCCTTTCCCGGCCGCAACGGCCCTTGGAAACGGCGGCTTTTGAGAATGGCGGCGCAAGCGCCCAAGACCGGCGGTTTCCCGGAAAAAGGCGTTACGGCCACCTTTCCCGGCCGCAACGGCCCTTGGAAACGGCGGCTTTTGAGAACGGCGGCGCAAGCGCCCAAGACCGGCGACTTCCCGGAAAAAGGCGGCGCGACCGTCCAAAACCAGCGGCTTCCCGGAAAAGGCGACGCGGCTTCCCTTCCCAACCGCTCTGGCCTTTGGAAACGGCGGCTTTTGAGAACGGCGGCGCGACCGTCCAAAACCAGCGGCTTCCCGGAAAGGACGGCGGGACAAGGAAACGGCGTGCAGCAAGGCACGCCGTTTTTTTCTGGATCGCTTGGGCCGTTCGCCCTGGCCGGCCTAGGCCTCCTGCAGGAAGCGGTACTGGGCCTCGCAGAGCTTGAAGTACTCGCCCTTGAGCGCCAGCAGCTCCTCGTGGGTGCCGCGCTCGAGGATGTTGCCGTCCTGCACCACCATGATGCAATCGGCCTTGCGGATGGTGGAAAGCCTGTGGGCGATGACGAAGGAGGTGCGCCCCTTGAGCAGCACTTCCAGCGCCCGCTGGATGAGGATTTCCGTATGGGTATCGATGGAGGAGGTGGCCTCGTCCAGGATGAGGATGCGCGGGTCGTTCAGCAGGGCCCTGGCAAAGGAGATGAGCTGGCGCTGGCCGACGGATAGGCGGGAACCGCGCTCGTTGACCTCGGTGTAATAGCCCTTTTCCATCTCCATGATGGTGTCGTGCACGTGCACGGCCTTGGCGGCCTCCATGACCTCCTCGTCGGTGGCGTCCAGGCGGCCGTAGCGGATGTTGTCCATGATGGTGCCGGAGAAGATGAAGCTATCCTGCATCATGACGGACATCTGGTCCCGCAGGGAGTGCAGGTTCACATCGCGCACGTCGCGGCCGTCGATCTTCACCGCGCCGCCGGTGACGTCGTAGAAGCGGGAGACCAGGTTGACCACGGTGGACTTGCCCGCGCCGGTGGGGCCCACCAGGGCGATGGTCTGGCCGGGCTGGACGGTGAAGCACACGTCCTTGAGCACGGTCTTGTCCTTGTCGTAGCCGAAGGTCACATGGTCGAACTCCACCTCGCCCTGGATGGGCGGCAGGTCCTTGGCGCCCTCCTTGGAGGCGATCTCCACCGGGGTGTCCAGGATCTCGAAGATGCGCTCGGTGGAGGCCATGGCCACCAGCAGGTTGTTGTAGAAGTTGGAAAGGTTGTTGAGCGGCTCCCAGAAGCGGCCGAGGTACCAGAGGATGAGCATCAAGGTGCCCACGCTGATGCCCGCAGGGCCGATCTTGGTGGCCAGCATGGCCACGCCGAAGATATAGACCAGCACCGTGCCCACGGCGGAAATGGTATCCAGGCAGGGCCAGAACAGGCCGTTGAGCTTGATGGCCTTCACCCAGGACTGGTTGATGTCCTGGTTGGTCTCGGTGAAGATTTCGGAGTTGACCTTTTCCCTGGTGAAGGCCTGGGTCACGCGCATGCCGGAGAGGCTCTCATGCAGGTAGCCGTTCATGTTGGAGATCTTGGCGCGCACGGTCTGCCAGTTCTTGCGCATCTTGCGCTTGAGGCCAAAGAGGATCAGCAACAGGAAGGGCAGGGTGGACATGGAGATGAGGGTCAGCTTCCATTCCACGGAGAACATCAGCGCGATGAGCAGCAGCAGCGTCACGCAGTCGATGAGCACGTTGACGATGCCGTTGGTGAGCAGGTCCATCAGGGAGTTGACGTCGTTGATGATGCGCACCATGATCTTGCCGGCGGACCTGGTGTCGAAGAAGGAGAAGCTCAGGTCCTGCACATGGTTGAACAGGTGCTGGCGAAGGTCCGCGATGGCCTTGCGGCCGGCGGTGTCCAGGATTCTGGCGCGGTAGCGAATACACAGGGCCGAAGCCAGGGCCACCACCACCATGGACACAATCAGCACCGGGAAGCGCTCCAGGTTGCCCGCGGTGATGTCGTCCACGGCGATGGACATCAGGTACGGCAGCGCCAGGGAGGCCACGGCCGCGATGACCATCAGCACGCAGGCCACGGCCACGGACCACTTGTAGGGCTTCAGATAGCTGAAGAGCCGCAAGAGCTGCTGCTTATTAAACGGCCGCTCGATGACCTCGTCGTCGATAACGCGCAATCTGGGCATCTACAGCACCCCCTTTCCAAGGCTGGCGGCATCCTTGTACTGATCCTGCACCATCTGGTAGTACAGCCCCCTTTGGGCCAGCAGGCTCCTGTGGTTGCCGCGCTCGGCAATGCGCCCCTCCTTGAGCACCACGATCTGGTCGGCGTTTTTCACCGAGGAGATGCGGTGGGCGATGATGAAGGTGGTGCGGTTTTTCATCACGTCCTTGAGCTGTTGCTGGATCTCGTGCTCGGTCTCCATGTCCACGGCGGAGGTGGAGTCGTCCAGCACCAGGATGGTCGGGTCATACTGGATGGCGCGGGCGATGGCGATGCGCTGCTTCTGTCCGCCGGACAGGCCCATGCCGCGCTCGCCCACGATGGTGTCGTACTTCAGGGGCATTTCCTCGATAAACTCCTCGGCCTGGGCGGCGTGGGCGGCGCGCTGCACCTGGCTCATGGGCGCCTCCGGCCTGCCGAAGCGGATGTTGTTCTCGATGCTTTCGGAGAAGAGGAAGGTCTCCTGCATCACGTAGCCCACCCGGTCGCGCAGCTTGCGCAGAGGCATCTCCTTAACGTCGATGCCGTCGATGCTCACCGATCCGCCCCGGCACTCGTAGAAGCGGCCGAGCAGGTTGACGATGGAGGTCTTGCCGCTGCCGGTCTCGCCCATGACGGCCACGGTGGAGCCGGCGGGCACGTCCAGGCAGATGTCCTTAAGGACCATCTGATCGCCGTAGCTAAAGTCCACATGGTCAAAGACCACATGGCCCTTGAACTCCTCGGGGAAGCGGGTCTGGGGCTTGTCCTTGATGGAGGCGCCCAGGTCCTTATAGTAAAAGAGCTTCTCTGCGGAGGTATGGGCGTTGGTGAACATGTTCATCAGGTTGCCCAAAGAGCGCATGGGGCCGGTGATCATCCAGATGTAGCCGGTGAAGGTGATCAGCTCGCCCAGGGACATCACGCCGTTCACCACCATCACGCCGCCCACGCCCAGCAGCAGGGGCGTGCACAGGTTGCCCAGGAAATCCAGCACGGGCACGTAGTCCGACCAGATAAAGGTGGTGCGCAGGGCCAGGCGCAGCTGCTCCTGGTTCTCCTTGCGGAAGCTCTTCTTTTCGTACTCCTCCTGGGCGAAGGCCTTGACCACCCGGGCGCCGGAGATGTTCTCCTGGGTCTTGGTGGACAGCACGGCGTTTTGCTCGCGCAGGTCGCGGAAGGCGGGGTGGATCTTGCGGCGGAACAGCACCGCCACCACCGCCACGATGGGCGCCACGACGACCATCAGAAGCGCCAGCTTCCAGCTGAGGAAGAACAGCAGGATCAGCGAGCCGACAAACCAGATCAGGTTTTCCGCCAGCTGCACGACGCCGCTGGCCAGCATGTTGCGCAAACCCTCGATGTCGCCCGTCATGCGGGACATGATTTCGCCGATGTAGTTGTTGTCGTAGAAGCTGTAGGACATCTCCTGCAGGTGGTCGTACAGGTCGGTGCGCATGTCGAAGACGAAGTTCTGGCTGAGCTTTTCAAAGGCGACGCCGCGCACATAGTTGCTCACCGACCGCAGAACGGTCAGCCCCAGCAGGGCGATGCACAGGGGTATCAGCAGGCTCTCGTTGCCGCCCTCGATCACGTCGTCCACCAACCAACCCGTGATGCGGGGAGCGATCAACCTGGTCGCGTTGGCCGCAATCAGGAACACAAAGCCGATCACGGCGTACTTTGCGTGGGGTTTGCATAGCAGGGCTACGCGTTTGAATACATTCACGGTCTTTCCTTCTCCTCCCTGGCCCTTCGCGTCTATGGTTTTGTTGCGTGCTTGCCTCCCACGGACAGCTGTTTCCGTGTATACTCTACTTGAATTGGAAACCCTGCGTCAAACGCCCGCCGCCCTTCCTTTACGCCTCTGCCCGCTTCCTCCGCCCAGGCGCTTGAATGCGCAAGCAGGCCGGGGCTTTTCTCCCGCATTCCTCGCGTTTTCTTCGTTTTTGGCCCAAGGTTCAAAATGGATTGCGCTCTGTGAAACATCGGCCTCTTTTTTCGTCCTACCGGCCAAGTGCCGGGGCGCAAAGGCCGCCGCCTGTGTTATACTTATATTCTGGCTTTCTTTGCAAAGGCCTGAACTTGTCGTAGGAGGCAAACGAACATGGGCATCGATTTGGTGGGCAAGATTGGCTCCATGGCCCTGATCCGCAGGGAAGAGATGGACATGGATTACAATATTTTCGCAAGGCTCGGCCGGGAGCTTCGTCCCGGCATGGTCTGGATCTCCTCCGGCGCGACGGAGATCGGCCGGCTGGACTTCCTCCGCCGCACGGGCCGGGAGCTGTCCGGCGACCTGGAGGACGTCAAGACCGACTACTCCGCCCAGGGCCAGGCCATCCTCATGGAGAACTACCGCCGCTTCCTGGCGCCGGAGTATTCCCTGCGCCAGCTGCTGGTGGAGCACACCCACTTCAACCATCCGGAAACCGCCGACTTCATCCGCCGCTTCCTGGAGCGCTGCCCGGAGCAAAACGCCGTGCCCATCATCAACTACAACGACCCGGTCTCCTTCGAGGAGAACCGCAAGATGGAGCTGAGCCTGCTGCGGCAAAACCATCGGGACGTGGTGGAGTGCGTGGACAACGACGAGACCGCCTCCGTGGTGGCCAGGCTGGTCCACGCCAAGACCCTGCTCATCCTCACCTCCGCCGACGGCATCTACCGCGACCCGGCGGACCCCTCCACCATCGTGCGGGAGCTGAGCGCCAAGGAGCCCGCCGCCCTGGAGGCGGCCGTGCGCGAGCTGCAAAAAAGCTGCGTGGGCGCTTCCCGCCAGGGAGCGGGCGGGGCCTTCGCCAAGCTCAATTACATCCTGCCCTGCGCCCTAAGCGGCACCCACGTGGTCATCGGCAGCCCCCGCTTCCACCTGCGCGAGCTGCTGGAGGGTTCGGTTCCGGCCACCCACATCTACCTGTCCTAGGCCGCCCGAGGGTTTGCATGCATTTTTGTTTTTTCCTGCATCGCTTTTCCCGCGCCCGGCAGCGCCGCGGCGCGGGATTTCCTTTGCATTTGGGGACAATTTCCCTTTTTTGCAGGAAACGCCCCCGACCCCGCCCGCGAAAAGCTGCGAAATCTTTACCTGATTCCTGCAAATTTGCCCTGACAGTTTCTTGTCAATTGGGCAAAGGGGCGCTATAATAAGAAGCACATCTTTGCATCCACGCCAGCGCGCCGCCGCGCGACGCGACCGGCATAAAGGAGGAAACCATGAGCATGAACCGCGTGTATAATTTTTCTGCCGGCCCCTCCACCTTGCCCCTTCCCGTGCTGGAAAAGGCGCAGAAGGATTTCGTCTGCTACGGCGATGCTGGCATGAGCGTTACGGAGATGAGCCACCGCTCCAAGATGTTCGAGGACATCATTCAAAAGGCCCAGGCGGATCTGCGCACCCTGATGGCCATTCCGGACAACTACAAGGTGCTCTTCCTGCAGGGCGGCGCCTCCATGCAGTTTGCCCAGGTGCCCCTGAACCTGCTCTCCGCCTATAAGAGCGGCAAGGCCGACTACATCAACTCCGGCAACTTCGCCAACCTGGCCATCAAGGAAGCCCAGCGCTACGGCGACATCAAGGTGGTGGCTTCCTCCCGCGAGGACGGCTACACCCACATCCCCGACTGGGACGAGGCCGAGTTCAGGCCCGACGCCGATTACTTCTATATCTGCCAGAACAACACCATCTACGGCACCCGCTTCACCACCCTGCCCAACACCGGCAAGGTGCCCCTGGTGGCGGACATGTCCTCCTGCATCCTCTCCGAGCCCACCGACGTATCCCGCTACGGGCTCATCCTGGCCGGCGCCCAGAAGAACGTGGCCCCGGCGGGCGTGACCATCGTCATCGTGCGCGAGGACCTCATCGGCCACGCGCTGGACATCGCCCCCACCATGCTCAAGTACGACACCATGGCCGCCAACGACTCGATGTACAACACGCCCCCCTGCTTTGGCATCTACATGGCCGGCCTGACCTTCGAGTGGCTCCTGGCCAACGGCGGCCTCGCCCAGATGAAGGAGTACAACCAGCGCAAGGCGGCCGTGCTCTACGACTACCTGGACCAGTCCCGCCTGTTCAAGAACCCCGTGCGCAAGCAGGACCGCTCCATGATGAACGTCACCTTCGTCACGGGCAACGCGGACCTGGACAAGAAGTTCTGCAAGGAGGCCGAGGCCGCCGGCTTGATGAACATCAAGGGCCATCGCTCCGTGGGCGGCATGCGCGCCAGCATCTACAACGCCATGCCCATCGAGGGCGTGGTCAAGCTGACAGAGTTCATGGAGAAATTCGAAAAGGAGAACGGATAAATGTTTACCATCAAGACCCTCAACGCCATCTCCCCCATCATCCACGAGGAGCTGGACCCCTCGCTCTTCACGGTCAGCGCCGAGGCGGAAAATCCGGACGCCATCCTGGTGCGTTCCTTTAAGATGCACGACATGCCCATCCCCGAAAAGCTCCTCTCCGTGGTGCGCGCGGGGGCCGGCTACAACAACATCCCCGTGGACCGGATGACGGAGCAGGGCGTGGCGGTGTTCAACACCCCCGGCGCCAACGCCAACGCCGTCAAGGAGCTGGCCGTGTGCGCGCTGCTGCTGGCCTCCCGCGACGTGGTGGGCGGCATCGAGTGGGCGCTGAGCCTCAAGGGCCAGGGGGACGAGGTGGCCGCCCTGGTGGAGAAGGGCAAGGGGCAGTTCGTCGGCCCCGAGCTTGCCGGAAAGACGCTGGGCGTTTTGGGTCTTGGCGCCGTGGGCGTGAAGATCGCCAACGTCGCCACCCACCTGCGCATGAAGGTGCACGGCTTTGACCCCTATCTTTCCGTGGAAAACGCCTGGGCCCTGTCCAGGGCCATCGTCAAGGCGCCCTCCCAGGACGCCCTCATCGCCGCGGCCGATTATCTGACCATCCACGTGCCCTACAACGCGGACACCAAGCACATGGTCAACGCCGCGTTCCTGTCCAAGATGAAGAAGGGCGCCGTGCTGCTGAACCTTTCGCGCAACGAGCTGGCGGACAACGAGGCCGTGAAGGCCGCGCTGGCCTCCGGACAGCTGCGCAAGTACGTGGTGGACTTCCCCACCGAGGACCTGCTGGGCGTGCCCGGGGTGATCTGCATCCCGCACCTGGGCGCTTCCACCCCCGAGTCCGAGGAAAACTGCGCCCAGATGGCCGCCGCGCAGACCCGGGACTACCTGCTCTACGGCTCCATCCGCAACTCGGTGAACCTGCCCAACTGCGAGCTCTCCGCGCCGGAAGCCCATCGCGTGGCGGTGATCCACCGCAACGTGCCCAACATGATTTCCCAGATCACCGCGCAAATGGCGGCCGAGGGCGTGAACATCTCCCACATGGTGAACCGTTCCCGCCAGGCCGTGGCCTACACCGTGCTGGACTTGGACAGCCCCGCCTCGGAAAACGCCCTGGCCCAGCTGGCCAAGATCGACGGCATCCTGCGGGTGCGCGTGATCCGCTAGCCCCCTCCCCCGCTCTCCAACGCCCGCCCCTGATAAGGAGCGGGCGTTTTGCGTCTTCCCCCGCGCCCCGCCCGGAAACGCCCGCGCCCAGCCTTCCCCTTCCCCTCCCGGAAGTCCGCACTCAACACTCTCCTTTCCCCTCCCGGAAGCCGTTCCACTCCCTGCAAGCTTCCTCCGGAAGCCGACCGGCCTTTCCCTTCCGCCCGGACGCCCCCGCCCGGCCTTCCCCTTTCCCCTCCCGGAAGCCGTTCCGCACCCCCGCAAGCTTCCTCCGGAAGCCGACTGGCCTTCCCCTCCGCCCGGAAGTCCCGCCCGGCCTTCCCCTTCCCCTCCCGGAAGCCGTTCCGCACCCCTGCCAGCTTCCTCCGAAAGCCCCCGGCCTTCCCCTCTCCCTCCTCCCGAAAGGCACCCGCGCCCTCGCAAACTCCCTCCAGAAGCCCCCGCCTTTCCCTTCCGCCCGGAAGCCC
>CALWRM010000049.1 GCA_944383925.1 uncultured Clostridia bacterium | reverse complement strand
CGGCGGGGATTTCCAGGGGAGAAAGGCGCGGGATTGTGCCGGGAAGGGGCCTTTTGCCGTTTGGCGGGGAAGAAGGGGCGTGGCGGGGGTCGCGCTGGTTGGGAAGGCAATGCCTGCCGTTTGGGCGGGCGCGGAAAGCGGCGGGGCGCTTCCAATGGAGCGGGAGGCCGGAATTGCGCCGGGAAAGGGGCCTTTGCCGTTTCGACGGGGAAGAAGGAGCGTGGCGGGGGTCGCGCTGCTTGGGAAGGCTTCGCCTACCGTTTGGGCGTGCGCGGGAACCGGCGTGTGGATTTCCAAAGGGAGCGGGAGACCGGGTTGGCGCCGGGGGGCGAGAAAAGGCGCCCTCCGGGGAGGAGGGCGCCTTTTGCCGTTTGGGGTGGGGGGATTAGAAGAGCACGGCGAGGGTGCGGGCGGGGAGCTTGACGAAGTAGCGGCGTCCCTCGCGGCGCAGGCTCACCTGCTTGTCCTTGGACAACACCAGGGCCAGGGCGCGCGCCTTGGGATCGCGGCCGAAGAGGTCCAGCTCGATGTCCACGTCGAAGTCGTTGAAGTTTTGCAGAACCTCCATGTCGTTGTCGTAGAGGTTCAGGGCCACGCGGCTGGGCGCGCGCAGCTTCAGGCCCAGGGGCAGCGTCAGATGGTCGCGCAGGGCGTTGAGCGTCGCCTCGGGCATGTCCATCAGGCTCCAGTTGTCCTCGCCGGGATCGACCACGGGCACGCCCTCCTGGGCGTCCAGGCCGGTCACGCGCAGGAAGGCCTTGGAATAGGCCAGGGCGGCGCCCTTTTCGCGCATGGCCAGCACGTAGTCGCGCACGCCGGGATAGCCCAGGGCCTGGGCGCCCAACAGCACGGACTTGGCGCCCTCGTCCAGCTCGGTTTCCGGGCAGACGGGGATGCCGAGCATGCCGTAGAAGCTGCTCAGGTAGCGCTCCTCGGCGGCGTCCACATCCGGCTGCTTGGGCACGGACACGCCGACGATGGCCTTGTTCTCGGTCAGGTAGGCCAGCTCGTCCAGGCCGGGACGCTCCTTGCGCAGGGCGGCGGTGTCGTCCATGCCGGGCTGCTCCTCCTCCAGGGAGCGGAAGCAGAAGAGCATGGTCTCCTTGGCGTGGCCCAGGATGGTCTGGCGCGCCTGCTCCAGATAGGTGGGCGGGGTGGTGGTGTAGGGATCAAACCAACCGCCCATGCACTTGCCCTTGCCCAGCTTCACATCCCAGGCCATCATGTAGAAGCCCTGGGTCTGGGGGTAGCGGCCCCAGCGCTCGGCGTCCGGCTCGCGGGTCTCGGTGCCGGCCCAGATCAGGTCGAAGTCGCGGGTCTGGCGAACGGTCTCGTAGCCGTTCTTGTGGAAGTTCTCATACCAAAGCGGGTACTTGATGATGACCTTGCACTTGGGGTTGACCTCATGGGCGGGCCGCAGGATGCAGCGCACGCTCATCTCGTGCATCAGATCGGCGTGGAAGTCGGCAAAGCTGCGCTCGCCGCGGGCCTTGTCGCACTCTTCGCAGGTGCAATCGGTGAAGAGGAAGTCGTCGATCATCACCGTGTCGAACACGGCCGCCGTGCGGCGGAAGATGGCCGCCATCAGCTCCTGGGTGGGCGGGTAGGAATAGCAGCCGCCGTCCTTCCAGTTGTTGGAGACCTTGGGCAGGCCCGTGGGCGTCACGCAGCCATGGACCAGGAAGCCTTCGGCCTGGAAGCGGTCGCGGGCCTTTTCCAGCAGCTCCTGCTCGATGAACAGGCCGTTGCGGAAGGATTCGATATAGACCTTTTGCAGCTTGGATTCCTTGCACCAGGCGATGCAGCGCTGCAGGCCTTCCTCCGTGCGCAGGTCGCGGTCCACGGACTGGGCCGTGAACAGGGTTGAGAACAGATGCATACGTGTACCCCCTTAGCGATTGTGTTTGTATGTTCCAAACCGAGGGCCGCCCGCGGGCTTAGTGCAGGGCGGCTGCCTGGATCAAGCCTTCGTGCAAGGCCTTGCCTTCCTTGTTGAGCATGGTAAAGTTCATGCCCTTGTAGCTCCACAGCGCGCGGCCGATGCCGTACTCCAGGCAGAAGTTGGCCACGTCCCTTGTCCAGTTGGCGCGGCTTTCGCAATCGGCAAAGTCGATCACGCCGTACTCGCCGCAGTACAGGGGCAGGTCGTGCTCCAGCACGAAGTCCTTCGCCGGCTGCAGGAAGGCGCGCACGTAGCCCGCGTCCATGCGTTCGCGGCCCTCGTTGAGCTTCTTTTGCAGGTCGTAGGCCGCGCGGCCGCCGTTGGTGGTGATGAAGTCCACGAACTCCTTGTAGGGAGCGATGTCGTCCGGATAGACGAAGGAGTGGGGATAGTCCTTGGCCACCGTCCAGGCGGCGTGCTGGTGGGTCAGGGCGAAGGGCTCGTACATGTGGAAGTTGTAGATGATCTTGGGATCGTCGAAGATGGGCATATCCTTCAGGCGCCAGACGTTGTTGTAATCGATGCCGCCGATAAGGATGTAGTGCTCCTGGTCGATTTCGCGGATGGCGGCGATGGCCCGGGTGGCCAGCTTGTTCCAGCGGGTGGAGTCGGGCTCGACGATTTCGTTGAGCAGCTCGAAGACCACGTTCTGCCCCTCGCCGCCGTAGCGCTTGGCAAAGGCCTGCCACAGGCGCAGGAAGCGTTCCTGCATGGTCTCGTCCGTAAAGAGGGTGTTCTTGTCCGGGGTGTTGAAGGAGAAGCCGGGGGCCATGTGCATGTCCAGAATCAGATTGAGGCCGGCCTCCTTGCACCAGGTCAGGCAATCGTCCACGTACTTAAAGCCGAATTCCTTGTACTGGAAAGGCTTGTCGTCGTCCTCGAAGAGGGGATAATCGAAGGGCAGGCGCACATGGTCCATGCCCCAGGAGGCGATCTGCTGGATGTCCTCGCGGGTGATGAAGCGGTCGAAGTGGTGCTCGGGGTCGCGCTTGAGGTTGCCGGTGTACTGGGAGAGCCAGCCGCCCAGGTTGACGCCGGCCATGTAGCCGTCCAGTCTCTTCATGGATGTCGTTCCTTTCTGTTCTGTGTGGATCTACCCGTTTTCCCGGGTGAGTTGGTCAAAGCAGGCCGCCACGAAGACCGCCGGGGAATTCCAGTAGATGGCGATCTCGTTGGTGTCCGCCGAGGGGGTCTCGTCCAGATAGGACTTGGCGGGATAGGTGCCCTTGGGCAGGCGTTCCCGCGTGGAAGGGTAGTTGTTGCGGGCGTTGGGGCCGCCGGAGACCAGTCCGGGCACGGGGGCTTCCACCCCATCCGAAGCCGAGGGCCGGTGATGGGGGAAGCGGAAGGGCTTTTCGCCGTAGCCGGTGACCAGGCTCAGGTCCAGGGCATTGAGACCCAGCAGGTAATCCAGCTGGTTCAGGGCCGCGTCCAGATAGGGGGCCTTGCCGCTGCGCTTCCACGCGGCGATGAGCAGCATGCCGTTGCAGAGGATGGGCAGGCTGCTGCCCCCACCGTAGCCGTCGGGCGAAAGGGCCGTGCCGTAGCCGGAGAGGCGGGCCGTCTCCAGGGCGGCGTCCGCGGCCAGCAGGAAGCGGGCCTGCAGGCCGTCTGCAAAGGCCTTGTCCAGCCGGCCGTCCAGCTCGAACAGGCAGCACAGGGCGCCCAGGCCGCCCACCTCGCGCCAGCCGAACTTGGATAGTTCCACGCGGGGGCAGAGGGCCGTCAGGGCGTTCAGGTAGCGGGCCTCGCCCGTGGAGGCGTACAGCTCGCTGGCGGCCCAGAAGGCCTCGTCCAGGCAGTTGGTGTCCCCGTAGGCGCCGGTCTTGACGTCCTCGGGGTTCTCGTAGGGGATGAACCGGGGGTTTTGCTCCAGCCAGGCCCAGGCGCGGACCGCGCTTTCCAGCAGGCGGGCGGAGAAGGCGGCGTCAAAGGGCCGGTACGCCCGGGATGCCAGGGCCGCGCAGGCCGCGTAGCCCGCGGTGGCGGTGTGGGTGGGCGGGAGCAGATATTCCTGCGCCTTGTCCTCCTCGGGCATGATGAAGGGGGCAAAGCGCTTCTTGGTCAGCTTGTGGTACAGGGCGCCGTCCTCCCGCTGCATCTTCAGCAGCCATTCGAGCTCAAAGCGGCATTCGTTCAGCACGTCGGGCAGGCCGTTGCCGCTCTCGGGGATGTTCAGGGCGTCCTGGAAGGCCTTGGGAAACCAGCGGTAGGCGTAGAGCAGGTGGCCGACGGTGACCGCGGCCGGGGACACGTAGCGGCCGTAATCGCCCGCGTCGTGCCAGCCGCCGCTGGCATCCAGCTCCACCTCCGGGTTTTCGTAAAGCTTGGCCGGGGCCGTGTGGCAGGCCGCGTGGGCGTAGGGGCCCGCGTGGGCGGCCTCCAGCGCGCAGCCGCAGCGCTGGTAATACAGCCCCTTGACAAGGGCGCCGGTCAGGGCGGAATAGGGGCGCCGCTCCACGCGGATGCGGCGGCTCTCCTCGCCGGCGCTCAGGCAGTAGTCGCCCGGGGCGAGACGGCCCAGATCGATCAGGGCCACCCGGTCGCCGGAGGCGGGATCGAACCAGGGACGCAGCCCGTCGAAGCGCCGAAGCTCCTGCCCGGCCTCGTCCAACAGGCGTGCGGAGGTTTGGTCCAGCAGGGCGGCGCGCTTGGGCAAACCGGGCGCGTATCCCAGCTGGTTGATGCGGATCTTGTTCATGTTTGCGGTACCTCCCCAGCGAACATCTAAATAGAAAGAGGGCGGGCGCCGGGATGCGTTTCTCCGTTGCGTCTTGCGCGGCAGGGCAGCCCGGGCGCGCGGGGCGCGCCAGACGAACCATCCGTCCTATACACTTCGCTTTTTCCTTTGAAACACAGCCTCGGGCGTCCGCCCCCTGCCTGTTCGATGATCGCGCTGTTTGGCTTTCGCCGGGAAGGCGGCGGGCCGACTTCCCGGCGAAAGCGCTTCTTTGTTAGCAATGGATTCTACAGGGAAGCCTTCTTCCCTGCCGGTTTGGGATTACTTGCCAAGAACCTCCTGGCGGGCGGCGATGATCTCGTCCACGATGGCCTTGTCGTAAGCATCCACCTCGTTGAAGCCGAAGTCGGGCAGCTGGGCCTTCATATCGTTCCAAAGGGTTTCAAACTCGGAGTCGGACTCGGCGTAGATCATCTGCCAGCCGGTGGCGGTGAACAGCTCGTTGAGCTGGGCGCGCATGGTCTGGATGTCGGAGGGATCGGAGGGGGTGGTGTAGTCGGTGCCAGGCACCACCTGGATCATGTCATGGGTCTCGAGGTAATCCAGGGGAGAATCGGTGCCGTACACCTCAGCCCACTGCTCGGTGAAGGTGTTCACGCCGCTCTCCAGGGTGGAGCTCCACAGAGAGGAGTTGGTGGGCTCGCCGAGGATGGGGTTGATGTCGTCGGCGTGCACCAGGGGGTAGTTGATCTGGCAAGCGCCGTCGGACCACAGGCCGCCGCCCATCTCTTCGGGGGCTTCCTTGTTGGGATCGGTGCTCAGGGCAAACTCAGTCAGCACGGGGCGGCCGTCGATCATCTCATAGGTCACGCCCTCGATCTGGCTGTTGGTCTCCAACAGTCCTTCGGGAGAAGCGTAGTAGTCCAGGAACTCCATGATGCGCTCGGGATACTTGGCGCTGGAGCCCATGGCGAAGGCGTTGCCTTCCAGGCCGTACTGGTTGTAACCCACGTTGCTGATGACGGAATTCTGGATGGGAACCAGGGCATAGCCGGGGTTGCTGGTCTCGGGATCGTAGGTGCCGCCGTGGATGTTGGCGCCAAGGAAGGTCCACCAAGAGAAGCAGATGCGGCCGTCGTTGGCCTTAGAGGCGATCATATCCCAGTTCTGGGTGGAGGAGTCGGGGTCCACGAGGCCCATGCGGTAGGCCTTGTTCCACCACTGCAGCATCTGGTAATAGAGGCCGCCGTCGTCGGCGTAGTTGATGACCTCGCTGCCGTCGTAGTTGGAGGAGTACCAGCCCTGCACGCCGGCCTGGCCGTAGAGGAAGAGCATCTCGCGCGCGGCGCGCACGGAGCCGCCGTCCCAATCCTTAAAGGCGGAGAGGGCGTACACCTTGTCGCCGTTCTCGTTGGTGGGATGGGCTTCCTGCATCTGGGCCAGAACGTCCAGCAGGCCGTCCATGTCTGCGATTTCGGGCGCGCCCAGCTCATAGTACCAATCCCAGCGCAGGAAGACGCCTTGCTCGGGGTTGATGCCGCGGCCGGCGGGCTCGTCCAGGGGCAGGTTGGAGACGCGGCCCGGGATGGCGTAGACGCCCTCGCCGCCGCTGATGACGTCGGCCGCCGCGGTGTAGGCCACCTCAAGGGCCTGCAGGTTGGGGCAATCGTCCAGATAGGGGCTCATGTCCATCAGCAGGCCGGCGGTGAAGCAGTCGGCCATGCGGGACTTGGGCTGCACGATGATGTCGCCCAGGTTGCCGGCCGCGCTGCGGGTCTGGTAGAGGGCGTCGCCCGTGCCGGCCACCTGGGGGGCGATGATGTTCAGCTCGATGTTGAAGCGATCCTTGATGATCTTGCCGAACCAACCGCCTTGAATGCCCATGTAGTTGGCATAGGTGTTGAACATTTCGATCTGGTACAGTTCCTGGTTGGAGCTGTCGGTGCTGGACGTTTCGCCGCCCTGGCTGTCGTCGGTGCTGGACGTTTCGCCGCCGGTCGCGCTCGTAGAGGGAGACGCGGACGGGGTGCAAGCGGCCAAACCAACCAGCATGGTCAGGGCGACCAGGCAGGCCAGCAGCTTTGCGAGCTTGCGTGTCATGTTCGTTTTCCTCCTTATCCTTATGTATGAGAAAGGCCTTAGGGCCTATCCCTTCACGGAACCGATCATGATGCCCTTGACGAAGAAGCGCTGGAAGATGGGGTAAACCAGCAGGATGGGCAGCACGACCACCACGGAAACCGTCATGCGGACGGACGTGGGCGTTTGCTGGGTGGCGGCGCTGATGACGGATTCGTTGATGGTGCCGCCGGTGGACTGGATGAGCTTGGCCAGGGACGAGGCCTGGTTGATGTATTGGTAAAGGGTGTATTGCAGGGTGTAGAGGTCCTGGTTGGTCATGAGCATCAGGGTGTCCTGGAAGGAGTTCCACTGGCCCACGGCCGCGAAGATGGCCACGGTGGCCAGGATGGGCATGGAGATGGGCAGGACCACCTGGGCGTAGATGCGCAGGATGCCGGCGCCGTCGATCTCCGCCGCCTCCTGCAGGGCGATGGGCGTGTTTTCGATGTAGGTCTTGATGAGGATGATGTTAAAGGGCTGTACGATGGCCGGCAGCACGTAGGCCAGGAAGTTGTTGGTGAGCTTGAGGTTCATCATGGTCAGGTACCAGGGGATCAGGCCGGCGGAGAAGTACATGGTGGCCACGGTGAAGCGGTACCAGAACTTGCGGGCCCAGAGCTTTTCCTGGGTGAACATGAAGCCGAGGAAGGAGGAGCCGATCAGCGTGCCGATCGTGCCCAGCACGGTTCTGGCCACGGAGATGATGGCCGATTGGCCAAGGCCCGTGATGTGGGTCATGTCGGTGAAGTTCTTAAAGTGGATGCCGATGGGGTAGAAGATGACGTCGCCCCTGGCGGAGACGTCGTTGGCGGAAATGGAGTTGATGATCAGGTAGTAAAAGGGATAGACGCAAAGGAAGGTGAAGATGGCAAAGCAAATATAGAGCACGACGAGAAACAGGCGCTCGCCGGCCGAAATCCTCTTCCCTGCAAGCTGAACCGAAGACATGGGTCGTCCTCCTTTTCAATCAAAAGTTCAATCCGGCGCCCGGAGCCGCGCGGTTAGATGATGCTCTCGCCGCGCAGGACCTTGGAAAGGCCGTTGACCGTGAAGAGCAGGGTGAGGCTGACGATGGATTTCATGATGGAGATGGCCGTGGCCAGCGAGTAGCTGCCCGAGCCCAAACCCAGGTTGTACACGAACAGGTCCAGCACCTGAATCTTGGACTTGTTGAACGCGTTTTGGAACACGTAGTACTGGTCCACGCCGTTGTTGAGGAAGTTGGCCACGTTCATCAGCAGCAGCACGAAGTAGGTGGGCAAAAGGCCGGGCACCGTGATGTGCCACATCACGCGGAAGCGGCCGGCGCCATCCACGTAGGCGGCCTCGTACAGTTCCTGGTCGATGCCGGTGATGGCCGCGATGTACATGATGGCCGACCAGCCGGTGCCCTTCCAGGTACCCCACAGCCACATGGTCAGCCAGACGTTGTCCTCCATCTGTAGGTAGAGCACGGGCGAATCGTATAGTCCCAGGCGGATGCACAGGTTGTTGACCATGCCGGAGCTGGAGAACAGGGAAAAGGCCAAGGAGTAGACCAACACCCAGGAAATGAAGTTGGGCAGGGTGGTTAGGGTCTGCACGGCCTTTTTGAAGGGCTGGTTCTTGATCTCCGACAGCAGGATGGCAAAGGCCATGGGCAGCCAGGAGGTCAGGATGCCAAGGCCGCTCATGACGAAGGTGTTGCACAGCACCTCCCAGATCTGCTTGCGCTTGGAGGCGTTGGAGAACATGGAGATGAACCACTCAAAGCCGACGAATTCGCAGTCCGTCAGCTTAAAGGGCGGCCGGTAATCGTAAAAGGCGTAGATCCAGCCGTGCAGCGGATAATAGGAAAAGAGAAACACCAGCAACATGAAGGGGAAGATCAGCAGGAACATTTGATAGCCCTGCAGCTTGCGCGCGTTGATGCGCGGCCGCCGCTGGGGCAAGGCGGATTGTTTGAGCGACATAAAATCTTCTACCTCCTCTTAACGTATTTATGGCAAGGCTGTCGGCGCCTGCATTCCTATCTCACGCCATACATCTTTGCACAGTTGCTCCGTTAATTGAATGTATTTTTTAGTGATTGTATCTGTAAAAATTAGGGATTACTATTAAAATGATATTGCACAAGGCTGTCGAATGCATTAAAAGCAGGTTTGTAGAAAACCAATCTGTCTCGCTTCCTTGACGGAGAGTCGTTATAAATGATAGTCTTTTTTAAGTGAAAACGATACTCTTTGCTCGGCGTCGAAGGCGAGGTGAAGGATGTTTGAAGGATGTGTTTGCCTCCCTGCGGCGCTTTGTGAACAACCTGCGCCTTGGCCCCAAGCTTCGGCTGCTATACATGCTGGCCTGCGTGGTGCCCTGCCTGGTGCTGGGCCTTTGCACCATTATCAACACCCGCGTCATCCTCCTGGAGCAAAGGAGCAAGGTGGTGCGCCAGAAGCACGCCCAGACGCGGGTGGCCTTTTCCAACGCGGCCACGTTGCTGGTGAACGTTTCCACCGGCATCCTCTTCAACGACAACCTGCGTACCCTGCTGACGACCCAGTACGCCCAGGAACATGAGGCGTATCTGGCCCTCTGGCGATTGGACAACACCGGCGAGCTGCTCAAAAACTACGCGGAGCTGGCCTACATCGCCATCTACACGGACAACCCAGGCCTTTCCATGGGCGTCTTCCGCCAGATCGACGACGAGGTGCGCCAAAGCCAATGGTTCCAGGTGGCGGCCGAGAGCAAGGGCGTGATTCGTTGGTATTCGGACGGCGAGGAAATGGACAGCCGCCTGCGGCTCGTGCGCAAGATGCCCCTGGGCGAGGGCCGCTTTGCCGTGATGGTGCTGGGCCTGAGCGATTCCCAGATGCGGCTGCAGCTGTCCGACGGCGACCTACAGACCCAGGTATACCTGGACGGGGATACGCTCATCTACAGCTCCCGGCCGGGCGTGGACCCCAGCCTGCCGGACAGCTGGCAGGCCAGCGGCGGCCAGCCGGTCCTCACCCAGTGGGACGGCCTGCAAACCCTGCTGTGCGCCGACGAGGTGCGCATCCAGATGAGCCCGAGCAGCTTCACCGTGATCACCACGGACCTTGGCGCCAGCCCCAACCTCTGGCAGACCAGCTGGCAGCTGGCGCTGCTGCTGAGCATGCTGCTGACCACCACCACCATCCTGGTCTGGATCTTCACCTATATGTTGGAAAGGCGCGTGTCCGTGCTGCGGGACCAGATGCGCTCCATCGCCTCGGGCAGCCTGGATACCCGGCGGACCGTCTCGGGCCAGGACGAACTCGGCCAGCTCTTCCAGGACATGATGCGCACCCTGAACGTGTTGGAGGAGCTGAACAAGGCCGTCTATCGCAAGGAGCTCAGCGTTCAAAAGCTGTTGGCCTGCCAAAAGGAGATCGAGTACAAGCTGCTGGCCAGCCAGGTCAATCCCCACTTCCTCTTCAACACCCTGGAGGCCATCCGCATGAAGGCGGCCATGAACCAGGACAAGGAGGTCGCCTTCATCGTGCGCAAGCTGGGCATGCTGATGCGCCGCTTGCTCTCGGCCTCGGACACCTCCGTGCGCCTGTCGGAGGAGCTGAACCTGATCCGGGACTATCTGGACATCCAGCAGTTCCGCTATGGGGAGAAGATCAGCTACCAGATCCTGCCCGCCGAGGGCGTGGACATCGAGAACAAGCGCATCCTCCCCCTGCTGCTGTTGCCGCTGGTGGAAAACGCCGTGCTGCACGGGCTGGAGACCAAGCTGAGCACCGGGGTGGTGCGTGTGGAGCTTTGGGCGCAGGAGGGCCGGCTGCACATCCGCGTCAGCGACAACGGCGTTGGCATGGACGAGGAGACCTGCCGGACCCTGACGCAGCGCATGGAAACCCGGCAGGACGACCTGCAAGGCCAAAGCATCGGCCTCTACAACGTCAACCAGCGCATTAAGCTGTGCTATGGCAGCCAATACGGGCTAAAGATCCACAGCCGCTTGGGCGAAGGCACCCAGGTGGAGCTGTCGCTTCCCCTGGACGAGGAGGGTAAGGCGTGAACCTGATGATCATCGACGACGAACCCCTGGTCCGCCAGGGCCTGCAAAGCCTGATCGATTGGAATTCCTATGGCTTTACGGTGCTCACGGAGGCAGGAAACGGCGAGGAAGGGCTGGAAAAGGTCCTGCGCCTTTCGCCGGACATCGTCTTGCTGGATATCCGCATGCCGGGCCTGAGCGGCGTGGAGCTGATGCGCCGGGCCAGGGAGGAGGGCTTTCGCGGCCGCTTCATCCTGCTGACGGGTTATGCGGACTTCGAGTATGCCCGGGAGGGCATCAAGTACGGGGCCACGGATTACCTGCTCAAGCCCGTGGACGAGGAGGAGCTGCTGCAGGCGGTGCTCAAGGCGGAGCAGTCGCTGCTGCTGGAAAACGTGATGGAGATCTACGGCGACCAAACGCTCAGCCAGCTGCGGGCCTCGCTGCTGGAGGGCTTGTTGCTGGGCCGGCTTCCCGTCGCCGGCACGAGGCTGGGCCTGGGCGCGGAGGGCCAGCCCTTCAAGCTGGTCCTGATCGCCTGCGCCAAGGAGAAGATCCCCCAGGTGTGCGCGGCCCTGCGGGAATCCCTGGGCAACGCCTGCCTGCACTGCGCCCTGGAGCGCCGGGTGGCGGCGGTGCTGCAGGGCCGCTCGGCCATCGCGGCCCACGAGAGGGTGGCCCGGGTCGTGGCCGCCAGGGACCCGGAAGCGCTGCTGTTCCTGAGCCCCGCCACGGAACAGGCCGCGCTCCTGCCGAGCCTGTACGCCCAGTGCGCCGAGCTGGCGGACGACAGCTGGTTCTTCCGCCGGCCGGGGGCGCTGGAATTCGACTGCCGGGAGCTGCAGGCCTACGGCCCCGAGGAACCGCCCGGGGAGGAGGCGCTGGTGCAGGGCTTGCAGGCCCGGCTGGACGGCCTGGACGCCGAGGGGCTGGCCGAGGAGCTGCAGGCGCTGGAGAAAAAGCTGCGCAGCCGTTGCCTGGGCCGGGACGACGCCCGCAACCTTTTGATGGCGCTGCACCGCCGGCTGGACCGGCATCTGCGGGATTGCTTTCCCGAGGGCGCGGGCCTGTCCAGGCAGGGCCTGCAGGCCATCGGCCTGGCGGAGAGCCTGGCCGACGCCGTCGCCAGCCTGCAGGAGGAGCTTGCCCGCTCCCTGGACTTCATCCGCAGCGGCAGCGGCGCGGACATCCGCCAAAGGCTGCTGCAATACATCGACAACAACTTCCATAAATCCCTGCGCCTCAAGGACCTGGCCGTGGTGCTCGGCTACGACAGCGCCTATCTGGGCAAGCTGCTCAAGGCGGAGACGGGGCTGTCCTTCAACGCCTATCTGGAAAAAGTGCGCCTGCAGCACGCCAGGCGCTTCCTGCTGGAGGGGCTGTCCGTGGGCGAGGTGGCGCAGCGCTGCGGCTTTGGATCGGTGGAGTATTTTTCCAACAAGTTCCGCCGGGCCGAGGGCTGTAGCCCCTCCCGCTACCGCCAGGAGGCGGAAAAGGGCTGAGCAAGGTCGAAAAAAGGGGGCTTCCCGCTTGCATGCGGGAAGCCCCCTTTGGCGGTGTGGCCGGGAAAAGCACGGGCGTCGGGCGTGGGAAACGGCGCTCGCCGGACTTGGTTTTAGGGCGTTTCGAAAGGGCGGTGGGGTCGGGAAAGGCGCGGGCGTCGGCGTTTGCTGGTTCCGGTTTTAAAGGGGTTGTTTCGAAAGGGCGGCGGGGCGGGGAAAGGCGCGGGCGTCGGCAATTGCCGGTTCCGGTTTTAAAGGGGTTGTTTCTTTTTGAAAGGGCGGCGGGGCGGGGAAAGGCGCGGGCGTTGGCGTTTGCCAGCCCTGGTTTTTATGGGTTTGTTTCATTTCGAAAGAGCTCAGGGCTGGGATCGGGTCACGGTTAGGTGTTTTATACCCTCTGCTTTTTGAAGAGATACAGAAAGG
>CALWRM010000048.1 GCA_944383925.1 uncultured Clostridia bacterium | reverse complement strand
GGTGGGGGGGGGGGCGGGGTGGGGGGGGGGGGGGGGTGGGGGGGGGGGGGGGGTGGGAGGGGGGTTGGGGGGGGGGGGGGGGGGTTTTGGGTTGGAGGCGGGGGGGTTGCGGTTGAAGCGGAGGCTTGACGGGGATTGGGTTTGGAAGGGGGCTGGAGGCTTGCGGTCGCAGCGGAGGCGCGGTTGGGAGGGCGGAGGGTGGGAGCAATAGCGGCGAAAGAGTTGGGGCGGAGGGGGCAAGCGGGGGGTGGGGATTCGGCAAAGGGCTTGGCGGGGGGAGCGGGGTGGGACGAGAACGCCCCGGGCCGAGGGCCCGGGGCGGGGGGAGTTATTCGCGATCGCTATGGGGGGCGATGCAGAAGGCGTAGCCAAGCTCTTCCTTTAGGTAGAGGCGATATTTGTCCAAGGGCTCGGGGCCGCAGGAATTAGAGCCGAGGCCGCCCTGGGCCAAGTCCACGTGCAGCACGGGCGCGCCTCCGCGGACCAGCTCGTGCTCGTGGGTGGCGGCGGCGAGGGCTTCGTCGCTATAATCGTGGACGTTGAGGCTAAAGGGCTTGCCGTCCATGCAGAGGAAGCGGAAGCCGTAGCCATAGGCATCCAGGAGCACCGCCTCGCGGCAGCCGTCCTTGGCGCCGTTTTCCTGGGGCTTGACGTAGGGGACGTGTTGGTCGCGGATCAGGCCCTCGAAGCGGCCGAGACGGGCGCCCTCCCGGCGGTCCGGATAGGTTTCCTGGGGGCCGTAGCCGTACCAGCGCAGCGACTCGTAGCGCTCGTCCAGCAGGAAGCGAAGGCCCAGGCGGGGCAGGTAGGGCAGGTCCTCCACCAGGGGAGCGAAGCGCACGTCCACCTGGAGCAGGCCCTCGGCGCGGAAGGTGTAGCGCGTGGTCACCCGCAGGCAGGCCGGCAGGGAAGCGGCGCCCAGCACCTGCACTCCCTCCACCACCAACTCGTCGGCGGCGGTCTTGGTCCAGCTGGCGCGCACGGCCCTGCATTGCAGGCGGTTGAGCCCCAGGGCCAACCACTTTTGCTTGATCTGGATGTCGTTGTCCGTGGGCGCGCGCCACAGATAGGGCAGGGGCTTTTCCCGCAATAGGGGCAGGCCGTTGTGATAGAGCTGGCAAAGCTGGCCGTCCCGCAGGTCGAAGATCGCCTCGGTTTCGCCCGCTTCGGCATGGAGCATCTCCTCGAGCACCTGCAGCTTCAGCGGGTCAGGGTTCTTCCGCGGGCAGAGGAGGGCGGGGCAATACCCCTCCCGCAGCAGCACCTGGGCAAAGGCCAGCTCCTCGCCGCGCCGGGCAAAGGGCGTATCGTTCTTGAGGGTTAGGCTGAGATCCACGAGGGTTTCCCCGGGCGCTTGCAGCCACTCCTCGGGCAGGACCAGGGAGGCGCTCTTGCCGGGCAGCAGCCTGGGCAGGGGCGTGGGCTTGGATTGCGTGACCTCGCCATCCTGCAGCAGGCGCAGCGTCAGCTCGAAGCAATCGTCCAGGGCGGTAAAATCGTACAGGTTGGTCAGCTGAAGCAGCCCGGCCTCCCGATCCTTCCAGGAAACGCGCAGGGGCTGGTAGGCCCATTTCAGTTCCAGCAGGCCCGTATGGGGACGGCGGTCCGGGAAGCAGAGCCCGTCCACGCAGAAGTTGCCGTCGTTGGGGAAATCGCCAAAGTCGCCGCCGTAGCTGTAGTGGCTGCGGCCCTGGCCGTCCTCCACCAGGACGCTGTGGTCCACCCACTCCCATACGCAGCCGCCAATCAGCCGCGGATGGGCGTAGATGGTTTCCCAATACTCCTTTAGGTTGCCGGGACCGTTGCCCATGGCATGGGCGTATTCGCAAAGGAAGAAGGGGCGGGGATCTTCCTTGGCGCCCTCCTCCTCCAGGCGTTCCAGCGTGGGGTACATGCAGGAAACCACGTCCACCACGGGCGCGTCATGGGCGCCCTCGTAGTGGATGGGGCGGGTGTCGTCCAGGGCGCGCACGGCCTTGGCCATCTCGTCGTGGTTGGAGCCGTAGCCGGACTCGTTGCCAAGGGACCAGAAGATCACGCTGGGGTGGTTCTTGTCCCGCTCCACCATGCGCACGGCCCGGTCCACGTAGGCGGCCGTCCACGCCGGGTCCGAGGAGAGCGCAAAGTCCGTGACCTGGTCGCCGTGGGTCTCCAGATCGGCCTCGTCCACCACGTACAGGCCGTAACGGTCGCACAGGGCGTACCAACGGCTGTCGTCCGGATAATGAGAGGTGCGCACGCAGTTGATGTTGTGCCGCTTCATCAGCAGGATGTCCTTTTCCATGGACTCCACGCTCACCGCGTGGCCCAGGCGGGGATGGGTCTCATGCCGGTTGACGCCCTTGAGCTTGATGGAGCGGCCGTTGAGGAAGAGCTGCTGGTCCCGCAGCACCACCTCGCGGAACCCCACCTCCAGGCGCTGCACCTCGCTGACCTCGCCGCCCGTGCCCTTGACCTGCAGCATGAGGGTATAAAGGTAGGGACTCTCCGCGCTCCAGGGGCGCACGAGGGGCAGCTTCATGGCCAGGGTCAAGGGCTCCTCCTGGCCGGCGTCGATGCGCAGGGGACGGCTATCCACGGCCACGCGGCTGCGGGTGTGGTCGTATAGGGAGGCCTCCAGGGTATAGCCGGCCACGCAGTCCGCATCGGAAAGGTTTAAAACGCCCACGTTGAGCTGGAGCAGGCCGTTCCGGTAGTTGTTTTCAAAGCCGGTCTTGACAAAGACGTTGCGGATGTGGATCTGCGGCAGGGCGAGAAGGTAAACGTCGCGCAGGATGCCGCTCATGCGCCACATGTCCTGGTCCTCCAGGTAGGAGCCGTCCGAGCGCTGGTAGACCTTGAGGGCCACCAGGTTGCGGCCGGTTTGCAGCATGTTGGTGACGTCGAATTCCGCGCCCATGTGGGGGACCTTGGAAAAGCCCGCCTCCTGCCCGTTGACGTAGAGGGTGTAGGCGCTGTCCACGCCGTCCAGGCACAGCAGCACCTTGCGGCCGTCCCAATCGCTGGGCACCGTGAACTGGCGGCGGTAGAGCCCCACCGCGGAATCGTCCGGCACGAAGGGAGGGTCGTAGGGGAAGGGGTAGTTGATGTTGGTATAGTTGTTCTGGCCGTACCCCTCCATCTGCCACATGGAAGGGACCGTGATGGGCTTCCAGCGGCTGTCCAGCCAGTAGTCGATGCCGTAAAAGCCGGAGGGAACATCCGCATGGGTGGGCGCGTAGAAGAAGGTCCAGCGGCCGCCCAGGGACTTGTAGAAGGGACTGCGGCCGCGCTTGCCCTCCCAGGCGCAGTCGAGATTGGCGTAGGGGATCATGTCGCAGTGGGGCGACAGGCGCTTTTGATGCAAGACGCCCATGTCCTGCCAGCGGTTTTGGGTGATCATGCGCATTACCTCCCGCGTGAAGAATACGTTTCCCTAAGGTCCAGTATACGTGAAGGCGGCGGATGAATCAATTGAATTTGAAAAAGAAAAAGCGCGGGCGCGCGGTTTGCGCGCGGGAGCAAAAGCTGGTATACTTCGAGCCAAAGCGGTGGGAACGGGAGAGGCGCCGGCCCGCTGGGACGGGAGGAAAAGAGGAGGAAGGAAGATGGCGGGGAGGATTTGCGTGCTGTGCGAAAAGCCGTCCGTGGGCCGGGACATCGCGCGGGTGCTGGGCGCCACGAAGAAGGGCGAGGGCTGCCTCTGTTCGGCGGACTACGTGGTGACCTGGGGGTTTGGGCACCTGGCCGCCCCGGCCATGCCCGAGGAGATCAACCCGGACTGGAAGCGATGGCGGGTGCAGACCCTGCCCATGCTGCCGGAGACCATCCCGCTGAAGGTGCTGCCGGAGGGGCGCAAGCAGTTCGAGACGATCCGGCGCTGCTTCCTGGACAGGGAGGTGGAATCCATCATTTGCGCCACCGACGCGGGCCGGGAGGGCGAACTGATCTTCCGGCGCATTTACCGCTTGACCGGCTGCACAAAGCCCGTGAAGCGGCTTTGGATTTCCTCCATGACGGACCAGGCCATTCGGGAGGGCTTCGAGCGGCTGGAACCCATGGAGCGCTACGACCGGCTTTACCAAAGCGCCAACTGCAGGGCGGAGGCGGATTGGCTGGTGGGCATGAACGGCTCCAGGGCCTTCACCCTGCGCTACGACGCCCTGCTCTCCGTGGGACGGGTGCAGACGCCCACCCTCAGCCTCCTGGTTCAGCGCAGCAAGGAGATACGCGCCTTCGTGCCGGAGACCTACTTCGAGCTTCTGGCGGACTTTGGCAAGTACCAGGGGCTGTATGAACGGCAGGGATCCAGCCGGCTCCCCACCCGCGAGGCGGCCCAGGCAATCGCCGCCCAAGTCAAGGGAAAAACCGGCAGGATCGTGACCGTCGAGCGGGAATGCAAGCGCCAGGCGCCGCCGCTGCTGTACGACCTGACCACGCTGCAGCGGGAGGCCAACGCCCGCTTCGGGCTGACGGCGGCCAAGACCCTCGAGGCGGCCCAGGCCCTGTATGAACGGCATAAGCTGCTCACCTACCCCAGGACGGACAGCCGCCACCTGCCGGAGGACCAGAGGCCCGTGGTGGAGAAGCTGCTGGCCGGCCTGCCGGCCCCCCTTGGACAGCTGCTGGCCCAGCAGAGGCGCGAGCCGGGCAAGCGCGTGTTCGACAACGACAAGATCAGCGACCACCACGCCATCCTCCCCACCGGCCGGTTGCCGGGCGGAAACCTGACGCCGGCGGAAGAGCAGGTGTACGGGCTGGTGCAGCGCAGGCTTTGCGCCGCCTTTTTGCAGGACCATGTCTTCGAGCTGCGCAGGGTGTACACCCAGTGCGAGGGGGCGTCCGGCGAGAAGCACCTGTTCCTCAGCCGGGGAAGGACCGTGTTGCAGGAGGGCTGGCAGCTGGCCTGCCCGCCCCTGCGGGAGAGGGGAGCGCGCGGGGACGGGGAGGAGACGGAGCTGCCCGAGCTGCGCGAGGGCGAGGAGCACGCCCTGTTGGGGACGAAGATACGGCTCAAAAAGACCAAGCCGCCCGCTCCCTACACGGAAAACACCCTGCTGGACGCCATGGAACACGCGGGTCGCTTCGTGACGGACGAGGCGCTGCGCCAACAGCTCAAGGAGCGGGGGCTGGGCACCCCGGCCACCCGGGCGGCCACGCTGGAAAGGCTGATCGAGGTGGGCTACGTGCAGCGGCAAAGGCGCAGCCTTCTGCCCACGGACAAGGGGATCAAGCTGATCGAGGCCGTGCCCTGGCAGCTCTCCTCCCCGGAAACCACGGGGCGGTGGGAAAAGGGGTTGAAGGACATCGAGAACGGGAAGATGGACCCCGGCCGCTTCATGGAGTCCATCCGCCGCTACAGCGCCTTTCTGGTGGAGGCGGCCAAGCAGGCCCCGGACCTGGAGTTTCCCAGGGAGCAGCGCGGAAGGACGGGAAGAAAAAAGCCCAAGCCGCCCGCCCCCGCAGGGCGGACGGCCAAGGGGGGCGGAAAGCGAACCGCGCCGGCGCCCTGAGCGCAGGGAGCGGGAAGGGCCGTTTTTTGAGATATGGCTTGCAAGCCTCCCCGGCATTTGCGATAATAGGGGTGGAGAAAGACGGCGGGGCTGCGCCCCGCCCGAACAAGCGGGAGGAAAGACATGCTGTACAGCCAAGAGGATAAGCAAAACCTGCGCAAGCAGCTGATCCGGCGCATCGCCCTGACGGCGGCGATCTTTCTGGTGCCCTTTGCCTGCGGCCTGGTCATCATGTATACCAGCAGGCAACAGTGGCTGTCCTGGCTGCTTTCCGTCGTGGGCATGGCGGCCGCCGTGCTCTTCTACGGGCTTTGCGTGTCGCCCTTCGTCGCCTACGCCAAGTACCTTCGGGAAGTCACCGCCGGCATGAGCCGCAGCTTCCAGGGCGGCTTGCTGCGGGAGGAGAGCGTCTCCGTGCGGGAGGGCGTGCGCTGCCGCACCCTGTACTTCAGCGACGAGGAGAAGGAGGGCGAGGAGCGGCTCTGCTACCTGGATCAGGAAAAACCCTTCGACTTTTCCAAGGATAGGACGTACAGGATCACCGTGCACGGCCAATCGATCATCGAGATAGAAACGCTGGACGAAAACAAAAACAAGGCGGTTTAACCCCTCGGCCTCGAGCCGTGGAGGACGAAAACGAAAGGAGCCGATTTCCCGGCGCAAAGGGGGGAGAAGTCATGCCCAAGCAAAGCCGCGTGATGGTCTGCGTGACCGGGCAGTTGACCTGCGAAAGGCTGATCCGGGCGGGCGCGGAGCTGGCAAAAAAGGAGGCGGCGGAGCTGTCCGTGGTGCATGTGTCCCATATGAACCAAAGCTTCTTGGGCAACCCCATGGAGGGAGAGGCGCTGGAGTACCTCTTCGCCATCTCCAAGGAGTTTGGGGCGGACATGACCTTGCTGCGGGACGACAACATCCTCGGCACGCTGGTGAACCATGCCAGGAAGATCGGCGCCACCCATGTGGTCATGGGCGTGTCTGGACAAAGGGGAGAGTCGGACTTTTCCTATGCGCTGCACGCGGCCCTGCCGCACGTGCAGGTGTTTGTGGAACACACCGGCCTGTAGGGACCGGGAGTAGTTGGAATGCGTGGAGGCCGCGCCGCTGGCGGGACCTCCATCTTTTGCCGTTTCGGCGGAAAGCGGGGGGTGGAGCTGCCGGGAGGCGGCGGTCGCAGCGGGACGGAGCAGGAAGGCGTCGCTGGGAGCAATAGCGGCGAAAGAGGGCCGGCCCTTGGCCGGCGGGGGTGGAGGAGTTTGTTGTCGGAGAGCGGCGCTTTTGGAGGGATCGGGGTTTTTGAAAGAGGGCTGGTCTTGATGGGCGAGGCGGAAGGCTGGCTTGGTGAAGAGCGGGGGTTTTAGAGAGACGGAGGTTTTGGGAAGGCGGCGGTCGC
>CALWRM010000047.1 GCA_944383925.1 uncultured Clostridia bacterium | reverse complement strand
ACCCTGCCCGAACAACCCGCCTGGCACGCCAAGCCTTCGCCGACCTTCCCAATCGGCCCGCCCGGCACGCCCAAGCCTTCGCCGACCTGCCCAATCGGCCCGCCCGGCACACAAAAACCCGCCGATTTCCCGAATGGCCCGTCGCGCTCGCGCAAACCCTCGCCATCCTGCCCAAATGGCCCGCCTGGCACACAAAAGCCCGCGCCTTCCCGAACAACCCGCCGAGCTCGCGCAAAACCTCGCCATCCTTCCCGAACAACCGCCTAGCGCGCCTAAGCCTTCGCCGACCTTCCCAAACGGTCCGCCCGGGCACAAAAGGCCCGCCGCATCCCGAACGGTCCGCCCGGCACACAAAAGGCCCGCCACTTCCTAAACGGCCCGCCATGCTCGCGCAAACCTTCGCCTGTTTTTCCGAACAACCCGCCTGGCGCGCAAAAAGGCCCGCCGCACCCCGAACGGTCCGCCCGGCACGCGCAAGCCTTCGCCAACCTTTCCAAACGGTCCGCCCGGGCACACAAAAGGCACGCCGCTTCACGAACGGCCCGCCTGGCGCGCCCAAGCCTTCGCCATCCTGCCCAAACGGCCCGCCTGGCGCGCAAAAAGCCCGCCGATTCCCAATCGGCCCGCCTGGCGCGTGCAAGGCCTCGCCTGCTTTCCCGAACGGCCTGTCTTACGCGCTCGAAGCCGCGGTTGCCTTTCGGGATCAACCCCCTGGCGCACAAAAAAAAGGCCCGCCGCCTTCCCGGGCTTGGCCGGGCGGCGCCGCGGGCCGGCGGGCTTACGGGTCGATGTCGATGCCCGCCTTCCGGGCCTGGGAGAGCTGGTGGCGTCTGGGGATGGCGTAGAGCCGGCCGTCCTTGCGGAAGCGCGCGCCCGTTTGCTTGAAATGGAAGCCGACGCCGCTGCGGGCGCACTGGTCCCGCAAGGACAGCACCCAGGCATAGTCGCAGGTCCTGGCCCCCTCGCCGGACTCGCCTCCGGCCACCACCTGGGCCACGCCGCCCCCGGCCAGGAAGTCCTCCAGCTCCACCGGCCCCAGCAAGGGCTCGCAGATCACGCTGCGCCGCCGAATGGGCAGATGCAAGAACTCCGGCAGCCTTCGCCGCACCGCCTCCTGGTCCTCGCAGGTGCAGCCGATTTCCACGTTCGCATAGCCCTCCGGGCCCCAATCCTCCGGCAGCAGGGCCCCCAGCCGCTCGATGCGCTTGGTGATGAAGAAGAAGCGCAGGTCCTGGCGCTGGCGCATCATGGCGAAGGCCTCCTGCCGCCAGGCGTCCGCTTCCTCCACCAGGAAGTCCGAGGTGAAGCAGGTATAGACCAGGCTGCCCGGGGCCAGCTTGTAGCCCCCCTGGCGGTTGCGCCGCAGGGGCAGGTCGAAGTCCCGCGTACGGTACACCTTGGAGGCGTCCCGGCCCACGGAGGCATCCCGCCGGTACACATAGCAGTTGGCGCAGCCGGCGCTGTATTTGTGGCAACCGTGCCAGGGATTCCATTCCCCGTCCATTTTTCTTCCCCTTTCCCTCCGGGCGCGCAAACGGGCGCGCCCGTCTTGCCCAGCGGCGCGCCCGTTCCTTGGTTCCAGTTTCCCCCGCTACAGGGCCTGGGTGGTGTGCAGGCTGTGGTACAGGCCCCCCAGCTCCATCAGGGCCTCGTGGTTTCCCTGCTCCACGATTCTGCCGCTTTGCATCACGAAAATGCAGTCGCACTCGCGAATGGTGGAAAGCCTGTGGGCGATGATGATGGTGGTGCGGCCCACGGACATGTTCTTCACCGATTGCTGGATCAGCTGCTCGGTCTGGGTATCGATGGAGGCCGTGGCCTCGTCCAGCACGAACACGGCCGGGTCGTGGGCGATGGCCCTGGCAAAGGAGAGCAGCTGCCTTTGGCCGGCGGAGAAGGTGGAGCCCCGCTCGGTCACGGGATGGGCCATGCCCTCGGGCAGCTCGCGGATGAAGGCGTCGGCGCAGGTGAGCTTGAGCGCCTGGTCCACCTCCGCGTCCGTGATCTGCTTGTCGTTCAGGCGCACGTTCTCGGCGATGGTGCCCGAGAAGAGGAACACGTCCTGCAACACCACGGCCACGTACCTGCGCAAGGAGCGCTTGGACAGGGTGGAGATGTCCACGCTGTCCAGCAGGATGCGCCCCTTTTGAATCTCGTAAAACCTGGACACCAGGGAGATGATGGTGGTCTTGCCGGCGCCCGTCGCGCCCACAAAGGCCACCGACTGGCCCGGCTCGATCACGAAGTTCACGCCCCGCAGCACCCAGTTGCCCGGCACATAGGCAAACCACACGTCCTGAAACTCGATGCGCCCTTGGGGCCGCTGGGCCAAGGCCTGGCCCTCGTCCAGGTCCTCCAGGTTTTCCTTGTCGTCCAGCAGCTCGAACACGCGCTCGGTGGATACCACGGCGGACTGGATGGTGGCATAGATCTCGGCCATGTCGTTGATGGGCTCGAAAAAGCGCTTGATGTAGTCGGTGAAGGCGTAGAGCACGCCCACCTCCAGGCCGCCGACGCCGACGGCCCTGCAGCCGAACCAGACCAGCGCCGCGATCACCAGGGAGTTGATGACCTCCATCACCGGGCGCATCAGGGAGTTCATCTTCACCTGGGTCAGGTTGGCCTTGTAGTAGTCGTCGTTCATCTGGTCGAACTCGCGCAGCTTCTCCTTCTCGCGGCGGAAGATCTGCACCAGCCGCATGCCGGAGAGGTTTTCGGCAAAAAAGCCGTTGATGCGGCCGATAAGGGCCTTGATCACCACGAAATTGCGGCGCAGCTTGCCGCGGATGACGAAGGTCACCAGGAACACCAGCGGCACGCCCGTAAAGGCCACCAGCGCCAGGCGCCAGTTCATGATCAGCATGGTCGCCACGATGCCAAGGAGCATGAACACGTCCTTGAACAGGTTGACCAGCACATCGGAGAACAGCTCGTTGAGGGCCTCCACGTCGTTGGTGGCCCTGGTGATGAGCCGGCCGGAGGAGTAGCGGTCCAGGGTGGACATGGGCATCTTCTGAATGTGGGAGAACACCGCCCGGCGCAGGTCCATGAGGATGGACTGGCCCGTGCGGTTGACCAGCACCGCCTCATAGATGTTGGTGCCCGAGCCGATCAGCACGCAGAGGAAGTAGGCCAGGGCCATGGCCCAGACCGAGTCCAGGCCCGCGTCCGCCTTGCCCGTGACCAGGTAGCGGTCGATGACGATCTCCAAAATGTAGGGCTTGGCCAGCTCCGAAAAGTTGATCACCAGCACCAGCACGCAGCAAAGCAGCAGCAGCCAGGCGCGCTTTTTCATGAAGGGCCAGAGCCGCAGCAGCATGGACGCTTTTTTGTTCATAGGGCCTCGCCTCCCTCCCCGGTGTCCGCCTGCTTGGCCGCGGTCTGGGCGTAATAGCCGCCCCTTGCCATCAGCTCCTCGTGGGTGCCCCTTTCCACGATGCGGCCCTCGTCCAGCACGATGATCTCGTCGCAGTGCATCAGGGCCGAGATGCGGTGGGCCACGATGATGCCGGTGGTGCCCTCCTCAAAGAAGCCGCGCAGGGAGGCCAGGATGTCGTACTCCGTCTGGGCGTCCACGGCGGAAAGGGCGTCGTCCAGGATCAGGAGGGGGGGCTTACGAACCAGGGCCCTGGCGATGGAGATGCGCTGCTTCTGTCCGCCGGACAGGGTCACGCCGCGCTCGCCCACCATGGTGTTAAAGCCCTCGGGGAATTCCATGATGTTGTCGTAGATGTCGGCCTGCTTGGCGGCCAGCTCGATCTGCTCCTGGGTGATGGTCTCGTCGAAGAAGCGGATGTTGTCGCCGATGGTGGCCGAGAACAGGAAGTTATCCTGGGGAACATAGCCGATGCCGTCGCGCAGGACGTCCAGGGGGATGTTGTGGATGTCCACCCCGTCGAAGAGCACGCTGCCCTCGGGCGGGTTGTACAGCTTGAGCAGCAGGTTGCACAGCGTGGTCTTGCCGCTGCCCGTGTGGCCGAGGATGCCCAGCGTCTTGCCCTGGCGCAGGTGGAAGGAGATGTTTTGCAGCGAGAGGGACGGCGCATAGGGATAGCGGAAGGAGAGATCCCGCACCTCCAGCTCGCCCAGCAGGGGCTTGGGGTGTTTGTTATCCACGCTCTCCACCACCATGGGCGGCACGGCCATGATCTGGTTGTACCGCTTGAGGGAGGCCATGCCGCGGGAGAGGATGTTGATGACCCTGGCGATGGAGCGGATGGGCTGCACGATCAGGGTTAAATAGCCGTTGAAGGTGACAAACTCGCCCAGGCTGATGGCGCCGCTGCGCACCAGGGCGCTGCCATACACCAGGGCGATGGTGAAGGACAGGCCGAAGACCAGGTCCACCATGGGGCTCATGGTGGCCGACGCCTTGACCATGCGCACGTTTGTGTCCAGCATGTTCTGGTTCAGCCGCTCAAAGCGCTGCACCTCGGCGTCCTCCTGGGCGTAGGCCTTGATGACGCGAATGCCGGAAATGTTCTCCTGCACCCTGTCGGACACGGCGGCGAAGGCCTCCTGCACCCGGCGGAAGCGCTGGCGCACCTGCCTCCCCAACACCACGATCAGCACGATCAACACCGGCACGGGCAGCAGGGCGTAGACCGTGAGCCGAAGGTCGATGTCCCCGCCCATGGAGGCGATGGAGATTAAGCTCATCACGATGCCGTTGACCGACAGGGAAAGCCCCGGCCCGAAGGTCTGGCGGATGGCGCTGATGTCGTTGATGGCATAGGCGATCAGATCGCCGGTCTTGGAGTGGTTGTAGAAATGCATGGACATGCTCTGAAAATGGGTGAACAGCTCCCGGCGCAGGAAGGTCTCCATGCGCCGGGAGTTGCCCATGATGAAATAGCGCCAGATGTAACGGGTGATGAAGATCAACACCGCCACCACCACCATGGCCACGATGCCCTTGTACACGTCCATAACGTCGAAGTTCGGCGTGCCGAGCACGTCGATCACCTCGCCCAGGATGCGCGCGGGCAACACGGCCAGGAGCGCGTTGGCCACCAGAAACACCAGCCCCGGCAGGTACCGCCAGCCGTGCAGCTTGAAAAAGCGGCCTAGAACCACCGATCCTCCACTTCCCTTCCAACTTTGTTTGTCCCCCTTAGCATACACGATATTGCTAGAATACGCAACTATTTGATATAAAACCACCTGATGTCTCTTCTTTTCCGCCCGCCGCCCGGGGCGCGGACGCATGAAAAGCGAACCCGCGTGGAAAACTTGGGGAAACCAGCAAAGGAGAGGGAACATGCCTATGGAATTGCAAGGAAGCCGCACCCAAGCCAACCTGATGGCCGCCTTTTCGGGGGAATCGATGGCCCGCACCAAGTACGATTTGTTCGCCGGCGCCGCCAAGAAGGAGGGCTACGTCCACATCGCCAACGTCTTTTACGAAACGGCCAACAACGAGCGGGAGCACGCCAAGATCTGGTTTAAGCTGCTTCAAAAGCTCAACGGCACGGAGGAAAACCTGGGCGAGGCCCGGGACGGGGAGCGCTATGAGTGGAGCGAGATGTACGCCAAGTTCGAGCGGGAGGCCCGGGAGGAGGGCTTTGACCGCATCGCGGCCCTGTTCAAGCTGGTGGCCAGCGTGGAAAAGCACCACGACCAGCGCTACCAGGCCCTGCTGAACGACATCCGCCAGAACCGGGTCTTCCGCCGGGAAAAGCCCATCCGCTGGCTGTGCACCAACTGCGGCTACATCCACGAGGGGCTGGAAGCGCCGGCCCAATGCCCGCTGTGCGCGCATCCGCAAAGCTACTTCATGGCCTACGACGCCTCCGCCGGCCGGGCGGGAGCCTAGGCCTGGCCTTTTTTCCGCATCCAAAAGGGGGCCCCGACGGGGCCCCCTTTTGG
>CALWRM010000046.1 GCA_944383925.1 uncultured Clostridia bacterium | reverse complement strand
CCGCCGAACCGCGCCGCCATGCTCTCCGGGCGCGCAGCGCAGATCCCGCTCCTCGCTCCCCTTTGCCCCAACGCTCCTCGGCCCCGCCTCTTGCTTGCGGTAGGTGCGCGAGGGAGGGGCTTTCCCAAAGCCCTTCCCTCGCCCGTCCCCCCGCGCCTTCCGCGCGGGGGGACTTCCCTTCCGGCCCGACGCCGCGCGGTCTACAGCCCCATCCTTCCCTTCAGCCGTTCCAGCACCGGCGTAATGGTCAGGCCCAACGCCGTGCCCACCACCCCCTGTAACAGGTTGGGCGCCAGGCTCCCCAGGGCGGCCGCCGGCCCATAGAGCACGCATTCAAAGCCAAAATAACCCGCGACCATCCACAGCTCGCAGCCGGCAAACAGCAGCAGGTTCCTTGGATGGAAGGCGCCGGCCCCTCGCTTGAGCCACAGCCCCGCCATCCACCCCATGGCGCCCTTGATCACCAGCGTGGCCGGCGCATAGAGCCCATAACCCAGCAGCAGGTCCGCCAGCAGGGAGCCAAGCCCCGCCGAAATGGCCGCAAAGGGCCCCAGCAGCGCCGCGGAAGCCAGCGCGAAGCCGTCGCCCATGTTGGCATAGCCGATCAGGGTGGGGATCTTCAAAAACATCGTCGCAAGCACGATCAGGGCCGTGAACAGCCCCCCGTACACCAACAAGCGCATTTTCTTTTGAAGCAACTTTTTCACCTATCTTTCCGATGCCGGTCCCCTCCGGGGCCGCGCTTACGCCCTATCATAGTCCAGCCTCCCCTGGCCGTCAAAGCTTTTTCTCACCCTTTGCAAAAACTGCTCAAGACCTGCGGGGGATTCATCCATCCTTCACATTGGCCCCGCGCTTCGCGCCCCACTTTCGATTAGACAGCGACGCGCTTTTTTGTTATACTGGATAGTGAATGATTTTAGGCCAAAGGGGGGTCTTTGCACCATGTCGGAGATTGATCGGGAAACCTGCGAATGTACGGAGCTGCATATGGACGCCATCCAGAGGGCCAGAAGCGCCATGAGCTCCCCCGAGCAGGTGGATAAGCTCGCCGAGCTGTTCAAGGTGCTTTCGGACCCCACCCGGGTGCGCATCCTGCAAGCCCTGCACTGCCAGCGGCTCTGCGTGTGCGACATCGCCGAAACCCTGGGCATGACCCAATCCGCCATCTCCCACCAGCTGCGCATCCTGCGCCAGGCCAGGTTGGTGCGGGCCCGGCGGGAGGGACGCAGCATCTTCTATACCCTGGACGACGACCACGTCAGCCAGGTGTTCGAACAGGGCCTGGAACACGTGATGGAATAGCCGGAGGCCAAGCGATATGCAATACCCGCAAGAGTACCTGTCCCAGGAGCAGGGCCGCGTGGCGCCCCAGAGCGTGGAGGCCGAGCGCAGCGCCCTGGGCTCCATGCTCATCGACCGCGAGGCCGTCATGCTGGCCATGGAATCCCTGACCCCCCAGGACTTTTACCTGCACGAGCACAGGGAGATCTTCGACGCCATGCAGTCCGTCAACGCCGCCGGCCGGCCCGTGGACTTCGTCACCCTCATGGACGAACTCTCCGGCCGGGGTACCCTGGAGGGCGTCGGCGGGGCCGCCTATCTGGTGGAGCTGTCCCAGTACGTGCCCACCTCCGCCAACGTCAAGAGCTACATCGCCCTCGTGCGGGAAAAGTCCATCCTGCGCCGGCTCATCTCCGCCTGCGCGGACATCACCAAGGCCTGCTTCGAGGCCTCCGAGCCCGTTTCCTCCATCCTGGACGGCGCGGAAAAGGCCATCTACAACATCGCCATGCGCAGGGGCGGCGACAGCCTGGAGCACATCCACCAGACCCTGATCAAGGCCTATGCCCAAATCGAGGAGCTCTACCTCAACAAGGGCCGCATCAACGGCGTCCCCTCCGGCTTTGTGGAGCTGGACCGGCTCACGACGGGCTTTCACGGCGGCGAGTTCATCCTCGTGGCAGCCCGGCCTTCCATGGGCAAGACCGCCTTCATGCTCAACATCGCCCAGCACGCGGCCATGGTGGGCAAAAAGACCGTCGCCTTCTTCTCCCTGGAGATGCCCAACGTCCAGCTGGCCAACCGCGCCCTCTGCTCCGAGGCCCATGTTAACCTGCAAACCGTGCGCCAGGGCAGCCTGTCGGACGAGGATTGGGACAAGCTGGCCAGCGCCATGGGCCCCTTGGCCGGCAGCAACATCTATTTCGACGACACCTCCTCCATCACCCTGCCGGAGCTGCGCTCCCGCTGCCGCCGCCTACAGCTGGAGCGGGGGTTGGATCTGGTCATGATCGACTACCTGCAGCTGATGAACGCGCCCACCCGCCGGGATTCCAGGCAGAACGAGGTCTCGGAGATCTCCCGCCAGATGAAGATCCTGGCCCTGGAGCTGAACGTGCCCATCATCGTGGGCTCCCAGCTGTCCCGCGCCTCCGAGGGCCGCGCGGACCACAGGCCCGTGCTGTCGGACCTGCGCGACTCCGGCGCCATCGAGCAGGACGCGGACGTGGTCATGTTCCTCTACCGCGACGAGTACTACAACCCCGAAACCGAGGACAAGGGCATCGCCGAGGTCATCCTGCAAAAGCAGCGCAACGGCCCCCTTGGCACGGTGAAGCTGGCCTATAAGGGCGAATACACCCGCTTTATGAACCTGGCCGGCGAGGGCCGGAATTAAGCGGAACAAACACGCGGGAGGTCCCTGCTTGAAAACACGCAACATCGGCATTTTCGCCCACGCGGACGCGGGCAAGACCACCATCACCGAATACCTGCTCCATCGCTGCGGGGCCGTGCAGCAGCGCGGCAGCGTGGACGAGGGCACGGCCCACACCGACACCCTGGCCGTGGAGCGGCGCAGGGGCATCTCCGTGCGGGCCTGCGCCGCCTCCTTCATCCACGGGGATAGCTGCATCACCCTGGTGGATACCCCCGGCCACGCGGACTTTGCCGCGGAGGTGGAGCGGGCCATCTGGGCCATCGACGGGGCGGTGCTGGTGGTCTCCGCGGTGGAGGGCGTGCAGGCCCAGACGGAGCTTTACTTCAACGCCCTGCGCAAGGCGGGGATCCCGGCGCTGTTCTTCATCAACAAGCTGGACCGGGTGGGCGCGGACCGGGACGCCGCCCTGGAAAGCCTGCGCAGGGACCTGGGCGCCCCGGCCGTGCCCCTCTGGGACGAGACGGCCTTCGTCGAGGCCGCCTGCGAGGCGGACGACGCCCTGCTGGAGGCCTATCTCAGCGGCCAAACGCCCCCAAGGCCGCTGCTGGAGGCCTCCCTGCGGCGGCGCGTTCTGGCCCTGGAGGCCTTTCCCGCGCTGAGCGGCTCCGCGCTCAAGGGCCAGGGCCTGGACCAGCTGCTGGAGGCGGTGGAGCTGTACCTGCCCGAGCCCGCGGGCGATCCCTCGGCCCCCCTCTGCGCCCGGGTGTTCGCCCTGGCCTTCGACAAGGCCATGGGCCGGGCGGCCTACGTGCGCCTCTACTCCGGCGCCTTGGAAAACCGCGACCCCCTCGGCCCGGACAAGGTCAGCCAGATCCGCCGGCTGCGAGGGGTCAAGGCCGTGGACTGCGGCCGGCTCCAGGCCGGGGAGATCGGCATCGTCTACGGCCTGGAGCGCGTGCGGGCCGGCGACCTGCTGGGCGAGGGTTCCCTGCTGCCGCCGGGCCGGGAGGCCGCCGGCCTGGCCCAGCCCCTGCTCTCCGCCAAGGCCGAGCCGGAGGACCCCTCCCAGCTGCGCAGCCTCAAGGCGGCCCTGGAGGAGCTCTCCTGCATGGATCCCCAGCTCAAGGCCAGCTGGTCGCCCTTCACCCACGAGCTCTTCGTCCACCTGATGGGCGGCATCCAAACCGAGGTGCTCCAGAGCATCTTGCAGGAGGACTACGGCCTGGCCTGCCGCTTTTCGCCCCCGACGGTGGTGTATAAGGAGACCATCGCCAGGCCCGCGGAGGGCTTCGTGGCCTACACCATGCCCAAGCCCTGCTGGGCCATCCTCCACTTTCGCCTGACCCCCTTGCCTCGCGGCTCCGGGGTGAAATACCTGTGCACCGTGGAGCCCAGGAAGATCCCCTACCGCTACCGCCGCCAGGTGGAGCAGACCCTTCCCCGAGCCCTGGAGCAGGGCATGCTCGGCTGGGAGCTGACCGACCTTGCCATCGAGCTGTTCGACGGCAGCGACCACCCCATCCACACCCATCCCCTGGACTTCGTGCTGGCCACGCCCATGGGCATCCTGGACGGGGTGCGCAACGCGGGCAGCGTGCTGCTCGAGCCCATGCTGGACCTGCGCTTCAGCCTGCCCAGCGCCCTGGTGGGCAGGCTGATGGCCGAGCTATCCACCCTGCGGGCGGAGTTTTCCCCTCCCGAGCTGCGGGGGGAGCTGGCCGTGCTGCGGGCTAGGGCCCCGGCCGCCACCATGCTGGACTTTTCCGTGAAGCTGGCCGCCCTGAGCGGAGGCCGGGGCGTCATGCGCCAGCGCCTGGCCGGCTACGAGCCCTGCCCCCTGGAGCTGGGCAAGACCGCGCCGCGCCGGGGCGTGCACCCCCTGGATACCGCCAAGTACATCCTGGCCGCCCGAAGCGCCCTGGAAAGCGACATCTTCTAACCCCCCGGCGGCCCGCCTCCAGGTCCCCCCTTGAAACGCAAAGAAGGATACAAGCCCCATGCAATTTGAATTTCACTCCCTGTTCAGCGGCTCCAAGGGCAACGCCTCCCTGGTCCGCTTCGGCGAAACCCTGCTCCTGGTGGACGCGGGGGTCTCCTGCCGGGCTTTGGAAACGGCCCTGCGCCAAAGGGGCGTGCAGCCCGAATCGCTGCGGGCCGTGCTGGTCACCCACGAGCATTCCGACCACATCCGCGGCCTTCCCCTGTTTGCCAAGCGCTACGGAACGCCCGTCTACGCCTCCTACGGCACCTGGGCCTCCATGCAGGGCCAGCTGCCCCTGCCGGGCCGCCAGCGCATGGAGTTCGACCCGGACCAGGACTTCTACATCGACGGGGTGAACGTTTCTCCCTTTCCCATCCCCCACGACACGCCCATGCCCGTGGGCTATAGCCTGGAATGCATGGGAAAAAAGGTATCCTTTGCGACCGACCTTGGGCATACTACCCCCAAGATCCTCGGCTGCGTGGCGCGCTCGGACGTGCTGCTGCTGGAGGCCAATCACGACGTGGAGATGCTCAAGGCCGGCCCCTACCCCTATTCGCTGAAAAAAAGAATCCTGGGCAGGTACGGCCACCTATCCAACGACGCCTGCGCCAGCGCCCTGGCCGCCCTGTTGCCCACGGGGGTGCGGCGCGTGTTCCTGGGCCATCTGAGCCAGGAGAACAACTCGCCGGAGCTGGCCTTGTCCGCGGCGACCTCCACGGCCCTGGCCCTGGGCGCGGAGCTGGACGGCGACGTCTTTCTCCGCCTCACCTACCAGGACCGGGCCGCGGAGCCCGTGCTGCTCTAGGCCATGATCGTGAACGCCTTCCCTTGGATCGGCCTTTGCAAGCGGAATGAAAAGGGAGGGCTTTTTTTGAGGAGAGATTCTTGCGTTACCCGCGTGCGCCGCGGCTGTCTGGCGCTGGCGCTGGCGCTGCTGCTGCCCCTTTGCGGCTGCGCCTCGTCCCAAGGGGAGCAGCCCCAAGGCCTGGGCCTGCGCAGCCTGGCCCAAACCCCCGCCGCCGGCAGCCTGGAGGAGGTGGCGGAGCGGCTTTCGCCCAGCGTCGTGGGCATCGCCGTGCGCGAAAACGGCGCCCTGACGGGCATCGGCTCGGGCGTGATCGTGCACGAGAGCGGCTATGTGCTCACCAACTGCCACGTGGCCAAGGTGGGCGCCGAGCTGACCCTCATCTTCCAGGACGGCACCCGCGGCCAGGCCCAGCTGCTCTGGGGCGACGGCGCGCTGGACCTGGCCGTGCTTAAGGCCGAGGGCAGCTTTGAGGCCGCGCCCCTGGGCAGCGCCCAGCAGGCCCGGGTGGGCGAGACGGTGCTCTGCATCGGCACGCCGCTGACCCTGCAATTTCAGCACACGGTGACCCACGGCATCGTCAGCGCCCTGGACCGCTCGCTGCAGGTGCCCTCCCTCAGCGGCGGGGACGAGCTGTCCTTCCTGGAAGGGCTCATCCAGACCGACGCCTCCATCAACCCGGGCAACTCCGGCGGCCCGCTGCTCAACCTGCGGGGCGAGGTGATCGGCATCATCACCATGAAGGTGGACCAGGCCGCCGGCCTGGGCTTTGCCATCCCCATCGACATCGCCGCGCCCGTGCTGGAGCACTTCGTGCGCGACGGGGCCTACGAAACCCCCTATCTGGGCGTTTACGCCTTCGACGCGGAAATCGCCAGGTACACCGGCCAGGTGGTGGACATGGAGCAGGGGCTGTACGTGACCAAGGTGAGCCCGGGCAGCCCGGCCCAATCCGCCGGCCTGCAGCCCGGCGACATCCTGCTCTACGCCGACGGCCGCCGGCTTTCCGCCATGTTGGACCTGCGCTACGCCATCTATTCCCATGTGGCCGGGGAAATTCTGGAGCTGGAGCTGCTGCGGAACGGCCGGCGCGTGCAGGCCTCCGTGGCGCTGGCGGCGGCCCCCTAACCCGGAAAACACGAACGTTGTTGCCGACTTTTAACAAAATATTTGTCGTTTTGCCCCAAAACCCCAGGTGCGCTCCGCCCGGTCATTTGATATACTAAAGCACTGAACCAACACTTTGAAGCTGTGTAGGAGGGGCAAAACACCATGCTGGATCTGAAAACCGTTGCAAGCGTTGACGCGGAGCTGGCCGCCGCCATGGCGGACGAGCTGCAGCGCCAGCGGGACCATATCGAGCTGATCGCCTCGGAAAACTTCGTTTCCCCGGCGGTGATGGCGGCCATGGGCAGCCACTTGACGAATAAATACGCCGAGGGCTATCCGGGCAAGCGTTATTACGGCGGCTGCGAGTATGTGGACGTGGTGGAGAACCTGGCAAGGGAGCGGGCCAAGGCCCTGTTCGGAGCGGAGCACGCCAACGTGCAGCCCCATTCCGGCGCCCAGGCCAACCTGGCCGTGTACTTTGCCCTGCTGCAGCCCGGCGACACCATCCTGGGCATGAACCTTTCCCACGGCGGCCACCTGACCCACGGCAGCCCCGTGAACATGTCCGGCAAGTATTTCCACATCGTGCCCTACGGCGTTTCCGAAAAGGACGAGCGCATCGATTACGACGAGGTGCGCCGCCTGGCGCTGGAGAACAAGCCCAAGCTGTTGCTGGCGGGCGCCTCGGCCTATCCCCGGGTGATCGACTTTGAGCGCCTGGCCCAGATCGCCCAGGAAGCCGGCTGCCTGTTCATGGTGGACATGGCCCACATCGCCGGCCTGGTGGCGGCGGGCCTGCATCCCAATCCCGTGCCCTACGCCGACGTGGTGACCACCACCACCCACAAGACCCTGCGCGGTCCCAGGGGCGGCATGATCCTTTGCAAGAAGAAGTATGCCAAGAAGATCGACTCGGGCATCTTCCCCGGCACCCAGGGCGGCCCGCTGATGCACGTGATCGCGGCCAAGGCGGGCTGCTTCCAGGAGGCCATGGGCGAGGACTTCCGCAACTACCAGCGCCGCATCGTGGAAAACGCCAGCGCCCTGGCGGAAACCCTGCAGGCCGAAGGGCTGCGCCTGGTCTCCGGCGGCACCGACAACCACCTGATGCTGGTGGACCTCAGCCCCTTGGGCCTGACCGGCAAGGAGCTGGAGCAGCGCCTGGACGCCGCCAACATCACCGCCAACAAGAACACCATCCCCTTTGAAACCCTGTCCCCCTTCGTCACCAGCGGCGTGCGCCTGGGCACCCCGGCGGCCACCACCCGCGGCATGGGCGTGGAGGAGATGCGCCAAATCGGCCGGATGATCGCCCGCCTGGCCAAGGAAGGCGACGCGGCCGTGGCGCCCGTAAAGCAGCAGGTGCTGGAGCTGTGCGCCCGCTTCCCGCTGTATCCGGAGGTATAACCCCCCTCGCAGGCGATGCCAGCCGCCGGCCCCTTGGGCCGGCGGCTGTTTTCTAGCCCTTCGCCCCCCGGCTTCGCTCCCCGCCGGGCAAGAAAAAAGCGGGCGGAAGAAACGTCCCGCCTCACGCCTACACGCTCCCTGGAATGCGTGCGACTACATCCAGGGGGTTCTTTGGGAAAACCCTACCCGTTCCCCGCCCGGCAGGAAAAAGGCGGGCGGAAGGAACGTCCCGCCTCCCGCCCGCACGCTTCCCGGAATGCGCGCGACTACATCCAGGGGTTTCTTTGGGAAAACCCACGCGCCCCGCCGCCAGGGCCCGCTGCGGCTGTTTTTTGCTCCTACCCCTCGCCGGCAGAAAGCGGGCAGGTCGGAACGCCTCGGTTCCGGCCTGCCCGCTTTCTAGAATAAGTGCGAATAAATTCAGGGTTCTCTTTGGGGAAAACGCCGCGCCCGTCGCTATCTAGGGCTACTCCTTGGGTTGCGCGGGAACATAGGGGGTTTCCAGCAGCTCCGGCTTTTCCAGATAGGTCTTCAGGCGCTGGAAGGCCTGGGCGAAGTAGCTGCCCGAGCAGATCCTCTCGTCCATCACGACGCCAAGGGGCAGGCAGCGCTGGTGCACGATCTCTCCCTTGATGCGCCGGGGTACCTCGCGCATGTTGCCCATGGCGATGAACACCGAGCAGGTGCCAAAGTCGTAGATGTGGTGGTAGATGTGATTGGTGCGAATGGAAGCCAGGTTGGAGACCACCAGGGAGGTGTGGAAGGGGCTGGCGTCGATGACCTTTCTGGGCATCCAGCCGTGCTTATCCATCCATTTGAGGACTCCCACCACCAGGGAAATCAAGCCGGGCATGGACAAAAGCAGGGTGATCAGTCGGTCCGTGCTGTTGTTGTCGCCCGCCTGGCGGTTGTTGCTGACGTATTCGTCGATGATCTTTTGCACGGTGAACACGTCCGATCCGGGGTCGAACACCATCTTGGACATGGTGCCGTTTTCCTCGCCGGGCTTGAGCACCACCATGGATACGTTGTACTCGTTGCGGTCGTAGATCCTCTTGTTGACGATAAAGCGGTTCAACAGGGGAAACTCCGCCACCGTCCGGCTGTAGGCGGCGATGACCAGCGCCAGAAAGCTGATCGCGTGGCCCTTTTCCCGCGCCTTGACCCGGTAAGCCTGCATGGGTTCCACGGGGATGTCCACGGTGATCATGTTCATCGCGTCGTAGCGCTTGACCATGATGTAGGGGACGATGGTGTACATGGGATCTGCGTTCTTTACTCTCTTTCCATCCGGCCTCATGACTTCCTCCTTTCCTGGGCGCGCAAACACCCCGCCCAGCGTATTCAGTATACGCGACATATATGAACAAACTATGAACGACCCGGGAACCGGTTCAAACTTTCTTTACTTTTCTTGCCAGAGGGGGCTTCCCGTGGTAAGCTGAAGGCAAAGCATGGGCCGCGAAACGGGCGGCGGGGAGGTTGTCGGCATGGGCATTGCCATCGTAACGGGCGCGAGCTCGGGCATGGGCGTTTCCTACGTGCGGGCCCTGGCCCAGGAGGCGGGCGTGGAGGAGATCTGGGCCTTGGCCCGGCGGGAGGAGGCGCTGCTGGCCCTGCAAGCGCAGTTGGCAAAGCCGCTGCGGTCCATCCGGCTGGACCTGTCCGAGCCGGACGCGCCGTCGCGGTTTCAGGCGCTGCTGGAAAGGGAGCGACCCAAAATCGACTACCTGGTCAACAACGCGGGCTTTGGCAAGTTTTGCGGCCTGGGTGAGTTGACCATGGAGCAGGCCCTGTCCATGGTGGACGTGAACTGCCGGGCGCTGACGGGCCTTTGCCTGGCCGCGCTGCCCTACCTGTCCGCCGGGGCCCGCATCGTGAACATGGCCTCCGCCGCCTCCTTTCAGCCCCTGCCCTACATGGAGCTGTACGCGGCCAGCAAGGCGTTCGTGCGCTCCTTCACCCGGGGGCTGAACCGGGAGCTGCGGCCCCTGGGCGCGACGGCCACGGCGGTGTGCCCCTATTGGGTGCGCACGCCCTTCTTCCAGGTGGCCCATGCCCACGAAGGCGCCGCGCGCATCACCAAATACGAGGTGCTCTACGACCCCGACCGGGTGGTGGCCCAGGCCCTGCGGGATGCCAAGCGGGGCCGGGACATGTCCGTCTACGGCCTATGGAACAAGACCCAGCACCTGCTGGTCAAGCTGCTGCCCCAAAGCCTGGTGATGGAGCTTTGGCTGCGCCGCCAGGGCCTGCCGAGGGCTTAAAAGGCGGCCGCGGCGCTTCGGGCTGGGCGGTTTTCTCGCGCGTCCCGCCGTAAGGGACCGGCCCCGCGCTCATCGCGCGGGGCCGGTTTTGCGTGGCCTGGGTTTGGATTGGAGCCTTAGCCGTGTTCTGGGTTCCATGGCCGGTGCTTGGGCCGGGACGGTCCCAGGCCCCTTTCCCGCCGCGCGGGAAAGGCGCTGCTGTTTGGGCCGGAGCGCTTCCACGGCCTTTCCCGTGGTGGAGGACCGGCCCCGCGCTTGGCATCGGGGCGGGTCCAGGCCCCTTTCCCGTGGCGGAGGACCGGCCCCGCGCTTGCCGCGCGGGGCCGGTTTGCGTTGCCTGGGTTCGGGCGGGGCCTTGGCCGTGTTCCGGGTTCCATGGCCGGTGCTTGGGGCGGGAGGGGGCCGGGTCGGGTAAGAGCGTTGATCGCGGGGGGCGGCGGATCGGTCAAAAAAGCAACCCACGGCCTTT
>CALWRM010000045.1 GCA_944383925.1 uncultured Clostridia bacterium | reverse complement strand
ACGCCCTCTTCGCCCAGCTAGGTCCCAAGCGGTTGGCGGTGCTGGCCAGCGTGCTGATGCTGCTGGTGACCGCGCCGGTGGTGGTGCTGGCCGTGGCGCATTCGGCCAAGGTGACCATCGAGAAGGTAGCCATCACCAGCAACACCCAAGGCGGCCAATCCCAAAACGGCGGATCCGTGGTGCGCTTGAGCGCCACGCCGACGCCGGAACCGACGCCCACGCCCCAGGCGGCGAGCGTGCAAAGCGAGGACCAGGGGGCGCAGGCGGAGAGCCAGGAGGAGGAGGCCACCCCCACGCCAACGCCCACGCCGGAACCCCACCCTTCCAACATGGTGATCCGCAACGGCATTGAGGCCCCCGTGGTGGCCGAGATCCAGGCCCGCTTGATGGAACTGGATTATATGGAAGACGATGAACCCACGCAGTACTTCGGCTCCATCACCGAGAGCGCCGTACGCCTGTTCCAGCGCCAGCACAACCTGGATGTGGACGGCAAGGTGGGCATGGAGACCTATACCCTGTTGATGAGCGACGAGGCCACCAAGTACACCGTGACCATCGGCGCCGACGGCACGGACGTGGAGGAGCTCCAGTCCCGCCTGCGCGAGCTGGGCTACATGGACGAGCTGACCGGCCACTTTGGCGAGACCACGGAGGCGGCCGTGAAGAAGTTCCAGGAGCTCAACGGCCTGACCGTGGATGGCAAGGTGGGCAGCAAGACCCGTGAGGCCCTCTACAGCGCCGACGCCAAGGCCAACTACATGAAGTATGGCGAGCAAAGCGACGAGGTGAAGGAATACCAGGAACGCCTGAAGGAACTGGGCTACCTGACCACCACCCCGGACGGCAACTACGGCGCGGACACCACCGCCGCCGTGAAGCGCTTCCAGGAGCTCAACGGCCTGATTGCCGACGGCTTCCTTGGCTATAACACCATCAAGACCCTCAAGTCCTCCTCGGCCCAGGCCAACGCCCTGAAGATCGGCATGGAGGGCGACGACGTGGAGCGGGTGCAGACCCTGCTCAAGAAGCTGAACTACACCTCCGCCGTCACCGGCTATTTCGGTTCCATCACCGAGGAGGCCGTCAAGGCGTTCCAGAAGCGAAACGACCTGAGCGCCGACGGCGTGGTTGGCAAGAGGACCATGGAGGTCTTGACCTCCTCTTCGGCCAAGAAGGCCTCGAGCTCTTCCTCGAGCTCCTCCTCTTCCGGCTCTTCCTCCGGCTCGTCGTCCAGCTCCTCTTCCTCCTCCTCTTCCGGTTCGGGCGTGGAGAAGCTGATTTCCGTGGCCAAGTCCAAGTTGGGCTGCACCTATGTGTTTGGCGCCAAGGGCCCCAGCACCTTCGACTGCTCCGGCTTTGTGTACTACTGCCTGAACCAGGCGGGCATCAGCCAGGGCTACATGACCTCTTCCGCCTGGCAGAGCTGCACCAAGTATCCCAAGGTCAGCTCCATGTCGGACCTCAAGCGCGGCGACATCATCAGCTTCGAAGGCCACGTGGGTATCTACCTGGGCGGCGGAGAGATGATCGACGCCTCGTCCTCTAAGGGCAAGGTGCGCATCACCTCCAACATCCTCTCCTCTTCCTACTGGAAGAGCCACTTCGTCTGCGGCTTCCGGGTCTTCTAAGCAAGGCCTGTCAAAAGGCGGCGGGAACGGCGAACAAGGCGACAAAACCCAGGCCATTTGGCCTGGGTTTTTGGCTGGGTTGCGGAGAGCGGATGCGGAAACCCCTGGGTGCGGGGAGAGGCTATGGGAGCGGGAGCTGGCCGGACAGACAGCGGCCGTCCTTGTGCAGCTCCACGTGCACATGGAAGCCCTCCGCCCGCTCGCACAGGGCGCTGTCCCCCATGAAGCCAAGGGTTTGGCCCGCGCTGACCGCGGCGCCCTGCTCCACCAATAGCTCCGGTCCCAAGGAGGCGTAGAGACAGCGGTATCCGTCCGTGGAAACGAGCAGCAGGCAGTTGCCCAGGAAGGGATCCTCGTACACGCGCTCCACCCGGCCACCCATCACGGCCCGCACGGGCGTGTCCGCCTGGCCGAGATAGTCCACGCCGTCATGGACCCGCCACTCATCCAGGGTTTCGTGGTAGACCAGCTGGCCGGCCGAGTAGCCCAAGCCCAGCTGCGCCTCCTCGGCTGGCAGCTTCAGGGGCAGGGGCGTGGCCGTCGGCAGGATGGTGGCCGTCTGCACGGCCGCGGGCACGGGGGAGGGCGTGGGGCTGGGATAGACGGTCAGCGACGGCGGGGAGACGGGTTCCGGCTCCGCCGTGCGGGTGAAATAGGCAGTCAGGCCCACGAGAAGAAAGCAGAGACAGAGCACGATGCCAAAGCCGCGCCGGTCCCAGAAGCCGGAGAAATCCCGATAGAAAATGCGAAAGCGGTCCTTCATGCGCAGATACACCTTCCCTTCCCTGGAAGGATGCCCCAGGGAAGGGAATTTCATGCGTGAAGGGCGAGGACGGAAGGCAGGGGGGCGCCGCCCCCCTGCACCCCCTGCGCAAGGGAGGTTCCCTTGCGAAACCCGGACGGAGGGGAAGCGGGGCCTTGGAAAAAAACAGGAAAGGGGCAAATGGGGCCATGGAAAGGACGAAGGTATTGTTGGTGGGCGTGGGAGGCTTTGGGGCCGGCTATGTTCGGGAGCTGCTGGAAGGGGCGGCGGGACAGCGGGCCCAAGTGGTTGGGGTGGTGGATCCCTATGCGAAGCAGAGTCCGGCCTATCCCCTATTGGAGCGGGCGGGGACGCCCATCCACGAGACGGTGGAGGCGTTCTATGCCCAAGGGGAGGCGGAGCTGGCGGTGATCGCCACGCCCATCCAGTTTCACGAACACCAGGCTTGTTTCTGTCTGCGGGCGGGCAGCCACGTCCTGTTGGAAAAGCCCATGGCGGCCACGGTGGAGCAGGCCAAGGCGATCCTGGCCGCGAGGGATGCCAGCGGCAGGAAGCTGGCGGTGGGCTTTCAGTGGTGTTATGACAGGACGATGCTGCGCCTAAAGGCGGATGTGGCGGCGGGGCTATACGGCGCGCCCCTGGATCTGAAGGCCATGGCGCTTTGGCCGAGGGACCGGGCGTATTACCGGAGGGGGCTCGGCTGGGCGGGAAAGCGCCTGGACGCTTCCGGCGCGCCGATTTACGACAACGTGGTTTCCAATGCGACGGCCCATTACCTGTTCAACATGCTCTGGCTGCCCGGGGCGGACTTTTGGGGCCAGGGCCTGGAGAACCTGCGGGCGCTGTGCTACCGGGCCAACGAGATTGAGACCTTCGACACCGTGGTGATGGAGGGGCGCAACGAGGCGGGCGCCCGGCTATGGTACGCCGCCTCCCACGCGGCGGGCAGGGACTACAACCAAAACCCCGTGTTCGAGTACCGGTTTGAGGAGGCCTGTCTGCGCTTTGGCGCCCTGGGCGAGACCGGGGAGCGGCTGACCGCCTGGAAGGGGGACCGCCTGGTCAAGGATTACGGCCCCAGCTCCCTCAACGACCTGACCAAGCTCGGCGTCGTGCTGGACCATGTGGCCGGCCGGGGGCCCTTGCCCTGTCCCGGCGAGGCGGCCCTCAAGCACGTGGAGGCCATGGAGGCGCTGCGGCTGGCCTGTCCGGAGGCGCCCTTCTTTCCGCCGGAGCGCGTGGAGGAGGCGGACGGCTTCAAGCGGGTGGAGGGCCTGGGGGCCAAGCTGGTGGAGCTATACAGGCAGGAGGCCTTCCCCGAGTCGCTCTAGGGCGAGGAGGGGGGAAGGGCCGGCAAGGCGCAAGAAAGGAGGGCGCGCGATGTACGCGGACCTACATGTTCACACGAGCCATTCGGACGGCGAGCTTGCGCCGGCGCAGGTGGTGGGGCGCGCGAAGGAGGCGGGGGTTTCCCTGCTGGCCATATGCGACCACAACCTGCTTTCCGGCAGCCTGGAGGCGGCCCCCTTGGCCGCGCGGGCGGGGATACGCTTGGTCTACGGCGTGGAGATCGACAGCCTATGGCGGGGGGTGGATCTGCACGTGTTGGGGCTGAACGTGGACCCGGAGGAGCCGGGGCTGGTGCGGTTGGCGCGGGAAAGCCGCGACGCCCTGGACGGCATGAGCGACACCCTGCTCCGGCGGATGCGGGCCGACGGGTTGCCCGTTTCCGTGGAGGAATTCCGCGCAAGGCCCGCCGGGTGGAGCCAAGGCCTTGGCGGCTGGCCGGCCCTGCACTATCTGGTGGACAAGGGCTTGGCCGCCTCCTGGCGGCAGGCCGTGGCCTATTACGGAAAATACCAGGTGGGCTATGCGCAGGCGCCCTTTCACAGCCTTTCGGAGAGCTGCGCGGCCATTCGCGGGGCCGGCGGCGTGGCCATCCTAGCCCATCCGGGGGACACGCCGGGGTTGGCGGCCGGGCCGGGCACGGGCTTTGACCAAACCCTGGAGGAGTTGGCGGCCCTGGGCGTGCAGGGCTTGGAATGCCATTATCCTTCCCATGACGAGGGGATGACCGCCTATTTTCTGGGGCTTTGCCGCGAGCGGGGCCTCTACATATCCGCGGGCAGCGACTGCCACAGCGCCAGCGAGGCGCCGCAGATTGGCTGCCTGCGGGTGCGCGAGGAAGAGCTGAACCTTCCGTTTTTGCCCTGAGGGAGGTTTGGGGGAACGAGGGGCCCGCTGGCGGAGGCCGGCGGGCCTTTTTTTGCGCGGTGGATTGGGAAAAGGGGTCGGCAGGGGGGCGTTTTACGCGGAGGGCGGGGAGCGTTTGCGGAGGTGGAAGGAGAGAAGAGGCCGGGGGGCCTTTTACGCGGGGGTTGGGGAACGAGGAGGCCGGCGGGCCTTTTTTATGGGGGTGGAAGGAGAGCGCGGACGGCCGTTGGGCGGGGAAGGACGGGTATGGGCGGGAGTTTTTGGCCATATATATTGACAGAAGCCCGAGGGTTTGCTATGCTTTTGTTGTTAGCATCGGGTAACCGGTGCGTTTCTATGGCAAAAAAGTTAGCGCGTGCTAACTTATAGGGGGAGGAAAGGGCTATGACGTTGGACGAGCTGCAGGTGGGCCAAGGGGGAAGGATCGCCCTGGTGGGCGGCGAGGGGGCCCTGCGGCGCAGATTGTTGGACATGGGGCTGACGCCGCGCACCTATGTGAAGGTGCGCAAGGTGGCGCCCATGGGGGACCCCATCGAGCTGACGCTCCGGGGCTATGAGCTGACCATTCGATTGGAGGACGCCAAGAACATCCGGATGGGGGAGGTAGACGCATGATCATCGCGCTGCTGGGCAACCCCAACGCGGGCAAGACCACGCTGTTTAACGCGCTCACGGGCTCCAACCAGCACGTGGGCAACTTTCCCGGGGTGACGGTGGAGAAGAAGGAGGGGCAGATCAAGGGCGCGCCGGACTTTACGCTGGTGGACCTGCCGGGCATCTATTCCCTATCGCCCTACACCGCCGAGGAGGTGGTGACCAGGGACTTTTTGCTGGACCAACATCCAAGCGCCGTGATCAACATCGTGGACGCGACGAACATCGAGCGCAACCTATACCTGACGGTGCAGCTGATGGAGCTGGGCGTGCCGGTGGTGGTGGCCCTGAACATGATGGACGAGGTGCGCGCCAACGGCGACAGCATTGACGTGCGCGTCCTTTCCAAGGGCCTGGGGCTGCGGGTGGTGCCCATCTCCGCCTCCAAGGCGGAGGGCGTGGACGCGCTGCTGGAACAGGTGCGCGCCCTGGCGGAGCAAGGGGATCGGTCCAAGGCCCTGGACCTATGCACGGGCGAGGTGCACAAGGCCATCCATTCCGTGGCCCACATCATCGAGGACCACGCCCAGGCGGCCGGCCTGCCCATGCGCTATGCGGCCACCAAGGTGGTGGAGGGGGACGAGCCCACCTTGGCCCAGTTGCAGCTGCACGAGGCGGAAAAGGACATCATCCACCACATCGTGGAGGACATGGAGAAAAACCTAGGCACCGACCGCGAAGCGGCCCTGGCCGACATGCGCTATGCCTTCATCGAGGAGCTTTGCTTTAAGGCCGTGCATCGCAGCGGCCATTCCAAGGAGCAGGAGCGCTCCGAGCGCATCGACCGGGTGCTCACCCATAAGGTCTGGGCCATCCCCATCTTCCTGGCCGTGATGGTGGCGGTGTTCGTGCTCACCTTCGGGGTGATCGGCGCGGCGCTGAGCGACTGGTTTTCCATGGGCATCGACGGGCTCACCGGCCTGTTGGACCAGGGCTTGACGGCCCTGCACATCAACCAGGCCATCCACTCCCTGCTGATCGAGGGCGTTTGCGCGGGCGTGGGCTCGGTGCTGTCCTTTTTGCCCACCATCGTGGTGCTCTTCTTCTTCCTCTCCATCCTGGAGGACAGCGGCTACATGGCCCGCGTGGCCTTCGTGATGGACAAGCTGCTGCGCAAGATCGGCCTTTCCGGCAGGAGCTTCGTGCCCATGCTCATCGGCTTTGGCTGCTCCGTGCCCGCGGTGATGGCCACCAGAACCCTGGCCAGCGAGCGCGACCGGCGCATGACCATTTTGCTCATCCCCTTCATGAGCTGCTCGGCCAAGCTGCCCATCTACTCGCTGATCACGGCGGCCTTCTTCCCCAGACACGCCGGGCTGGTGATGAGCGGGCTGTACGTGCTCGGCATCCTCTGCGGCATCCTCTACGGCTTGCTGCTCAAAAAGCTGTTCTTTAAGGGCAAGCCCGTGCCCTTTGTGATGGAGCTGCCCGCCTACCGCTTTCCCTCGCCCAAGACCGTGCTGCTCCATTGCTGGGAGAAGGCCAAGGACTTCCTGGTCAAGGCCTTCACCATCATCTTCATGGCCTCCATCGTCATTTGGATCTTGCAGAGCTTCGACCTGCGGCTGATGATGGTGTCCAACAGCGCCGACTCCATGCTGGCGGACATCGGCAGGCTGCTGGCGCCGGTCTTTGCGCCCCTGGGCTTTGGGGATTGGATCTCCGCCACGGCCCTGGTCACCGGCTTGACCGCCAAGGAGGCCGTGGTCAGCACCTTGGCCGTGCTGGTCAGCGGCGGCGACGTGGCCGCCCTGCCCTCCATCCTGGCCTCGCTGTACACCCCCTTGGAGGGCCTGGCCTTCGTGTGCTTTACGCTGCTGTACATGCCCTGCGTGGCCACCATGGCCGCCGTGCGCAGGGAGGTGGGCGCCGGACGCGCCCTGGTGTACATGCTGACCCAGACCGCCGTGGCCTGGGTGGTGGGCTGCTTGGTCTTCCAGGTAGGCTCGCTGCTGCTTTGACGGCGGATCCGTTGCCAAGGAGGGAAGGGAACCATGGGACTTTTCGACTATCTGCTGCTGGCCTTGCTGGCCTGCCTGGCGGGCCTAGCCCTTGGGGCGGTCCGGCGGAGAAAAAGGCGCGGCGGTTGCGGGGCTTGCTCGGCCTGCGGGGCTTGCGAAGCCTGCGGGGCTTGCGGGGCTTGCGAAGCCGGCGAGGCTTGCAAAGCCTGCCAGGAGGGGCCCGCGGGCGGGCCGGCAGGGAAGCAAGGGGACGAGTAGGCGCCGGGGGAAGCGGCCTTGACAGGCCCGGTAGCGGGTCCCTATACTGGAAGGGAAAGGCGAGAAAGGCCGCCGCGCGCCTCGGCGCCCCCGGCGGCGAGAATAGGGAACGGAGAAGAAGGATTGGAGGAAGACGAACACATGGCCACGAAGCTGTATCCCACCGTGCAATTCAAGCCCGGCACCTACGAATTGGACGAATTTGACTGCGCCAGCATCTTCTTGCTGGTGGGTACGGAAAAGGCGATGCTGATCGACACGGGCATCGGCATCGGCGACCTGCTGGGCGCCGTGCGCCAGCTGACGGACAAGCCCCTGGTGGTGGTGATGAGCCACGGCCACGGCGACCACACCGGCGGCTGCGGCCAGTTCGAGGAGATCTATCTCAACGAGAAGGACTGGAGCTTTGCGGAGCTGGAGAACATGGAGATGCGCAAGGGCTATGCGGCGCTGATCGCCAAGCGCCAGGGCGGGCTGTATGCCTACGACCCGGAGAAGGACATTTTGCCCTGGGAGAAGGCGCCCCGCCGCCTGCCCCTGAAGGATGGACAGAAGTTCGATCTGGGCGGAGGCCGGGTGGTGACGGCCTATGATTGCCCCGGCCACACCGCCGGGGAGATGGTCTTCCTGGACGAGAGCACCCGCACGCTGTTCGCGGGCGACGCGGTCAACTGCAACCTGGGCCTGCGCGGCGTGCCGGGCGACCCGAACTTCGTGAGCGTGGAAAAGGCCCTGGGCTATTTGGAGCGGCTGTACGACATGCGCGACCGCTACGACGGCATCTACAACGGACACCACGATTTCCGGCCGTTGGGCTGCCCGCTGGCAGAGGACGTGCTGCCCAACGCCATCGACCTGTGCCGCCAGCTGGTGGACGGCAGCTATCAGCCCGTGACCGTGCCGGCGGCCTTCCCCGGCCAGCCGGATCGGGTGGTGGTCAAGAAGGGCGAGGTCATGATCTCCTACAGCGAGGAAGGCATTCACGAGCCCAAGGCTTAGGCCGCAGGGGTTTGTTTTAACGCACCTCCACGCCGAGGGGGGGCCTGTACAGGGCCCCCCTCGGCGTGGAGGCACAGGGCCCCGCGAGGCTTTGCCTCGCGGGGCCCTGTGGCAGGCCGGCTGCGTAGAAGCCGGCGGTGCGCGTGCCGGCGGCCTTCACCGCGGCCGAGGGGGCGGACTACAGCTCCAGGCGCAGGCGCCAATGGACGATGGTTTGGCGCTTCCAGGTGTAGCTCAAATCCATCTCATTGCCGTGGGAGACGATGGCGGGGTAGCTGAATTCCGCGCCGGTTTCGTTCTTCTCGCAGGGCACATGGTCCAGCCAGTACAGGGGGGCGAAGGTCTGGCCCTCGTCCTGGGAGACGGAGAGGATCAGGGGGCTGCGGGGGCCCCAGTTGCCGGAGACCGGGTTGTGGCACAGCACCAGCAGGCCGTTGTCCAGGCGGCAAAGGTCGATACCGCAGTTGTTGTTGGGAACGGAGGTCTTCTCGGCCAGGGACCAGCTGCGCCCCATATCCAGGGAGCGGCTGGCATAGAGGACGCCCTCGCCGCTGCGCATGAGGGCGTGGACGACGCCCTGCGCATCCAGCCAGAAGCTGGGTTGGATGACGCCAAGGAAGGAGAGGGAACGGCGGTCCAGGGGGATCTCCGCGCCCCTGGAAAAATGGAGGCCGCCATCCGTGGAAAGGTCCGCGAAGCAGCGCCAGCCGTCCGCCCCTTCCGTGGAGGCAGGCCCCAGCAGGGTTCCGTCCGGCAAGGGAAGGGGCTTGTTCTTGACGGGGCCGACGCCGCCCTCGTCGCCCGGGCAGAGCTCCCGGGCGTCGCTCCAGGCCAGGCACCCCTGGCGCTCCTGCACATAGCTGCGCCAGCGGGCGATGGGGGCGCCGCGCTTGAAGTAGAGCAGGGTGCGGCCGTCGGGGCGGGTGTAGAGCACGGGATTCCAGCAGGGCTCGCCGTCGCCCGAGGCCAGCAGGAAGGGGGCGCTCCAGCGCTCCCCGCGTTGCAGGGCTCCGTAGATGCACACGTCCGACGCGCCCTCCTGGCTGCCGCCGAACCAGGCGCAGAAAAGGGAGCCGTCCGGCAGGCGGGTGAGGGTGGAGGCGTGGCACTGGCCAAAGGCGCGGCCGGGCGCAAAGAGATGCTGATGTTCCAATACGGTCAGGCGCATAGGGTGTCCCTCCTCGAAGCAGAGCGGGGGTGGTGAGACCCTCCATCAAGCTTTAGGATAGCACAGGCGGCGGCTGTAAATGGGCGGGAGGGCGGAGATTCTTTGTGCCGCCCATTGCGGAAAGCAGGGGCATGCGTTACGTTCTCGACGACATCGGAAGGG
>CALWRM010000044.1 GCA_944383925.1 uncultured Clostridia bacterium | reverse complement strand
ATTTTTCCGTCTGGTTTGTATGTTTTTCCGCCACCCCGTTTCCGCCAAGGCCGTGTCAACGGCTCCACAAACCCCAACCCCCGCCCCAACCGTGCCTACGCTCCCTCGGTTTCTTCCTCCCTAAATGCCCCGCTCCCACCACCGCTCCCCTACCCCCTAACCTCAAAAACCCCGGTTCCCCTTCGCCTCCCTTGTCAAAGGGAGGTGGCAGGCGCAGCCTGCCGGTGGGATTCCTTCCCCCTCCTCACCTACGTCGCGCCATTCCTCCATGGCCCCCCCGGCCGCGTCTTTTCTTTGACATCTCCTTGGCGCGATGGTATCTTTTGACTAAGCGATCCGATGACCGCAACGACCCACAACCGACATGGAGGCTGATCGAAATGTCCGCAACCCCCATTCCCCAGGATCGAGTCAAAATCACCGACCCCTTCTTCTCCTCCTACCAGCGTCTGATTCGTCAGGAGGTCTTACCCTACCAATGGAAGGCCCTCAACGATGAAATCGAGGGAGCGGAAAAGAGCGGCTGCATCCACAATTTCCGTTTGGCTGCCGGTTTGGAGACCGGGCAATTCCACGGCATGGTGTTTCAGGATTCGGATCTTGCCAAGTGGTTGGAAGCCGCTGCCTATTCCCTCATCGACCATCCCGATCCGTCCCTGGAGGCAGATTGCGATGGGGTCATTTCCCTGCTGGGACAGGCCCAACAACCCGACGGCTATCTCAACAGCTACTACACCGTCAAGGAACCGGAAAACCGCTTCAAGAACTTCCGCGATTGCCACGAGCTTTACTGCGCCGGCCATTTGCTGGAGGCGGCCGTCGCCTATGCCCGCGCCACGGGCAAGCGCGCCTTTCTCAACGTGATGCTGCGCTACGTGGACTACCTCATGGAGGTCATCGGGCCGAACGAGGGCCAGCTGCACGCCTATCCAGGCCACGAGGAAATCGAGCTCGCCCTGGTGAAGCTCTACGATCTCACCGGAGAACAAAAATACCTGGACTTTGCCTCCTACTTCATCGACGAACGCGGAAAGCAGCCCTTCTACTTCGTCACCGAGCGTCTTGGCCAGCAGCAGGACGCCTTCCGCTTCTCCGGCAACGACGCCCACGGCCTGCGCTACTTCCAGTCCCACAAGCCCGTGCGCGAGCAGGACGAGGCGGTGGGCCATAGCGTGCGCGCGGTGTATCTGTATTCGGCCATGGCCGACCTGGCCCTTCGCCGCAAGGATCCTTCCCTCAAGGCGGCCTGCGAAAACCTATTCGCCTCCATCGCCCACAGGCGCATGTATGTCACCGGCGGCATCGGCTCCACCCACCACGGGGAGGCCTTCACCTTCGATTACGATCTGCCCGGCGACACCGCCTATGCCGAAACCTGCGCGGCCATCGGCCTTGTGTTCTTCCTGCGCCGCATGCTTTCCCTCGACCCCAAGGCCGAATACGCGGACGTGATGGAACGGGCCCTGTACAACGGCGTGCTCTCCGGCATGGCTTTGGACGGCAAATCCTTCTTCTATGTCAATCCCCTGGAAACCGATCCCAAGGCCTGCCAGCTAGATCCCGGCAAGTGGCATGTCAAGCCCCAGCGGCAAAAGTGGTTTGCCTGCGCCTGCTGCCCGCCGAACCTTGCCCGGCTTTTGGCCAATCTCTCCGAATACATCTACCAGACCGGCGATTCCAGCCTCTACGTCAACCTGTTCATCGGCTCCACGGTCTCCTTCTCCATGGGCGGGGCCAAGATCTCCGTTCAGCAGGAAAGCGGCCTGCCCTTTGCGGGAACGCTGCGCCTGCGCGTCTCCACGGACAAGCCCGTCGGCTTTAAGCTAAAGCTGCGCAAGCCCTGCTGGTGCCAAAGCCTCCAATCCTCCCTGCCTTACCGCTGCAACGAACAGGGCTACCTGGTCTTCGACCGCATCTGGAAGGATGGCGACAGCCTGGACCTCCAGCTGGATCTGGGTCCCCGCCGCGTCTATGCCTCCCCCCTGGTTCAGGACTGCCTCGGCAAGGTGTGCCTGAGCCGCGGGCCCCTGATCTATTGCCTGGAGGAGGCGGACAACGGCAAAAACCTCTCCCTGCTGTCCCTGCCGCGGGAGTCCGCCCTGCTCGAAGAGCCGCTGGAGGGCGTTCTGGAAGGCATGGTGGGCCTGCGGGCCCAGGGACGCCGGCTGTGCGCGGACGCCCCGCTGTATGGCTACGCGCCTGCCAAGACGCAGCCAGAACCCGTTTTCCTGCGCTTTGTCCCCTACTTTGCCTGGGCCAACCGGGGTCTTGGGGAAATGCGCGTGTTCCTGCGCGAGGACGCCTAAGGCCGTCATGGAAAGGATGTGCGCGCCATGAAGCTCAACCTCAACCAAGGTTGGTTCCTGTTGGAACAGCCCCTGGGCGTCACAGCCCGGGACGCCCAGAGGGTCCTTAGCCAAGCGCAGGGCTGGATGGAGGTCCAGCTGCCCTGCGACGTTCACATGCCCCTCTTGGCCCTGGGCCGCATCCCCGAGCCCACGGAGCAGGCCCATTGCTTTGCATCGGAATGGATCGAACAGCGCTCCTGGTGGTTCAAGCGCAGCCTGTTTCTGGACGCCCAAGCCCTGTCCTGTCCCTGTCTGGAGCTCTGCCTGGACGGCCTGGATTGCGAGGCGGACGTCTTCTTCAACGGCGCGCACCTGGGCCGGCATAGGAGCGTGCACCGCCCCTTCGTGCAGGATCTGCTGCCCTATGCCCGCCAGGGCGAAAACCTGCTGCTCGTGCGGCTGACCACGGGCCTGGAGCGGGTGAGCGACCAGGACCTGGCCCTGGTGGACAAGGCGCCCGGCCCGGACCAGCCCCAATCCCGCAGCGACGGCCGCCGGGTCTACCTGCGCAAGCCCCAATATGTCTTCGGCTGGGACTGGACGCCCCGCGTGGCCACCTGCGGCATCACGGGCGGCGCCAGCCTTTGCCTGCACCGGACCGCGGCCATCCGCAGCCTCCATCCGGTCGCGCGCCTGCAGGCGGACCGCGCCCTGCTGGACGTGGACCTGGAGGCCGAGCTCTTCGATCCCATCGCGCCCCTGGAGGCGGAAATCTCCCTGCGCCTGCTCTTCGAGGGCCGCCAGGTGGCCGCCGCCCGCTCCGACGCCCTGCTGCTTTCCGGCCTTAGCCACCACAAGCTGCAACTGGAGGTGGAAAACCCCCGGCTTTGGTTCCCCAACGGCTATGGCGAACAGCCCCTCTACACCTTGGAGGCGGAGCTGCGCTTGGCGGACGGCTCGGTCCGCCACAGCCAGCGGGTGGGCCTGCGCCAGCTCAGCGTGGACCTTTCCAAGGACAGCGTGGGCCGCCGCTTCTGCTTTACGGTCAACGGCGTGGCCATCTATGCCCGCGGCGGCAACTGGATCCCCGGCGACCCCATCTACGCGCGCATCCCGGAGGAAAAGCTCCGCCTGCTGCTGGCCGACGCGAAGGCCGCGGGCTTCAACATGCTGCGGGTCTGGGGCGGCGGGCTCTTCGAGCGCGATCTTTTCTACGATCTATGCGACGAGCTGGGCATCCTGGTCTGGCAGGATTTGATGTATGCCTGCTCCCTTTACCCGGACCAGGAGCCCTGGTTCCGCCGGGAGATCGAGCTGGAGCTGCTCTACCAGCTTCCGCGGCTGCGCGCCCACGCCTGCCTTGGGCTGATCTGCGGCAACAACGAGATCCAATGGATCTACCGGTCCTGGTGGAAGGACCATCCCCAGCGCCGGAACCTGGGCGGGGCCTACGCCTTCAACCACATCGCCCCCCGGCTGATGCACGCCCTCTGCCCCGAGCTGCTGTATTGGCCCTCCTCCCCCTACGGCGGCGACTTCGCCGACGAATACCGCTTCCCCGTGGGCAACGAGCACCATTGGCACCAGTGCACCATGCACGCGGAGATGGAACGGCGCATCACCCCGGAGGAATACGACAAGGCGCGCAGCCGCTTCGTCACCGAATACGGCTACATCGGCCCTTGCGCCTATTCCAGCATCGAGCGCTACTATGCGGGCGCGCCCATCCGGCGATACGACGAGATCTGGGAGCTGCACAACAACACCTTTGAAAAGGCCACCGTGCCCGAGGGCATCCGCAAGCACTACCTGGACCCCGAGGGCCTGGACCTTCCGTCCTACCTGCTCTATGCCTCCATGGTCCAGGGGCTGATGCTCGGCTACTCGCTGGAGAGCTTCCGCTTCCAGACCGATTGCTTTGGCAGCCTGTTTTGGATGTACAACGATTGCTGGGGCGAGGTGGGCTGGTCCATCGTGGACTACTACCTTGCCCGCAAGCCCGCCTACTACTTTGTCAAGCGAGCCTTCGCGCCGGTCAAGCTGTTGTTGCGGCCGGTGGAAGGGACGGCGGGCCGGGCGCGCCTGCTGGGCTGCAACGACGGCGCGCAGGACCTGCAGCTGGAGCTGGAGCTGGGGTATTTCGCCTTTGACGGCTCCTGGCGCGACACGCGCCCGCTCGCCTTCACCCTGCCCGCCAGACAGCGGACGGTCCTGCTGGATTTCAACCTGTCCCCCTGCTGGGATCCGGTCCATGGCGGCGTGTTTGCCCTGGCGCCGGGCCTGCCCCTGTGCCAGCTGCGCCAGCTGCCCGTCCGGGCCCAAGCCCTGCCCGAACCCTCCCTGTCGTCCCTGCGCTACCAGGACGAGGGCGAGGATCTGCTGGTCTTCGCAACCGCCCGCAGCTTCTGCCACGGCCTGCACTTCGACCTGCCGGATCGCGTGCGCGCCGACGATCTCTACTTCGATCTGCTGCCCGGCTCCTCGGCCCGCCTGCGCTTCCAGGGCCAGGCCGGCGCGCGGCCGGCCCCCCGCTTCGTCCGTCCGCCGCAGGAAGCGTCCTCCTGCCCGCCCCTAGGCTAACACATCCGCCACGGAGGTCCTCCCATGCGCCAAATCCGGTCCGTTTCCCAGGATCTATCCCCGGCGTTTCTCGCCTTGAGCGCCCAGTACCTGCCGGGCACCGCCCCGGAAACCCTGCGCACCCTGCTGCAACGCCAGCCGCAGCTCTGCCTATGCCTGCTGCTGGAGGGGCGCTTGCAGGGCGTGTGCTACGGCGGCCCCTCGCCCTTTGGCCCGGGGCTGTTGGGCTTGGAAGGCATCGCCGTGGCGGCCGACTTCCAGAACCGGGGCCACGGCTCCGCCCTGTTGGCGGCCTTCGAAGCCGCCGGGCTGGCGTCGGGCTTCTCCGGCGTCTCGCTTGGCTGCGACGGCGGAAGGGCCAAGGCCTTCTACGAGCGCAACGGCTATCGGGCCATCGAATGGAAGCTCCTGGCCAGGGAGGGGCTTTGGCGCTCCTCCCCGGCCGCCGGGCTCGTCTCCCGTCTGGAGCGCCAGGGGCCCTACGACAAGCTCGTCTTCCCCCTGCCCCTTCCCCAAGGTTTGCTCCCGGAAGACCTGCGCGACGCCCTTCACGGCGAGCACGGCTTCTACGTTCTGGAAAAATCCCTCTCGCCCCGGGCCTCCCAGCCTTAGGCCTTTTTCCGCTCCCAAACGCCCCGGCGCTTTGCGGCGTTCCTGCGCCGCCAGCTCCAAGGGCTTGCCCCGCGTCCTGCGCGATCGGCAAGCCCTTGCTTTCTTTTTCTTTCATTTTTTGCCCGATGCGCCGCCATCTTCCTTCGCCCCTTCCAAAGGTCCGGGCGTTCCTTCCGGCCCCGGGCTTGTTTTTCCCGTCCCCTTGGAATAAACCGGCCCCTTTGGCGCATACTAGGCACATCCATCCGCACAGGGCCCGCGCCCAACTGCCCGTGGCGGCGCGAGGCCCCTGACACAAGGGGGTGTACGGGAAATGCAGCAAAACCGTCTGCGCCGCCGCGCAGGCCGGCTGGGCGCCGCGCTGCTTGCCCTGGCCGCGCTGGCCCTGCTGGCCTGCCTGCTGGGCCTTTTGCTTTGGAAAAACTCCGCCTCAAACAGCCGGGGCGACGCCGTGTTCGTGCAGGCCGTCCCAAGGACCGCGGAAAGGGGGCTTTGTTCCGCATGAACGACCAGCAAAGACAACAAAACTACGACGATATGGTCAAGCGCCTCTCGCCCAAGAGCGAGAAGCCCTTCAGCCTGCTCAAGGCCTTCGTGGTGGGCGGGCTGATCTGCACCCTCGGCCAGGGCTTCAAGGACCTGGCCCTGCAGGTGCTGCGCCTGGACCAGGAGGGCGCCTCCCTCTTTTGCTCCTTCTGCCTGATCTTCCTCTCGGCCCTGCTCACCGGCCTTGGCGTGTACGACAGGCTCGGCAAGTTTGCGGGGGCCGGCTCCATCGTGCCCATCACGGGCTTTGCCAACTCCATCGTCTCGCCGGCGATGGAGTTCAAGCGGGAGGGCTTCGTCACGGGCGTCGGGGCCAAGATGTTCGTGGTGGCGGGGCCCGTGCTGGTCTACGGCATCAGCACCTCGGTGGCCGTGGGCTTGCTTTACTATGTTCTTGGCCTGTTGGGAGGTTGAATGCGATGCAGGCAAAACGCTATGGCAGGCAAAGCTATGCCCTGCCCTCCAAGCCCCGGGTGTGTTCCTTCGCCTCCACGGCCGGCAAGAAGGAAGGCGAGGGTCCGCTGCAAAACTCCTTCGACGTGGTGGTGCAGGACGACACCCTGGGCGAAAAGTCCTGGGAAAAGGCGGAAACCCGCATGCTTTCCGATACGGTGTCCCTCTGCCTTCGCAAGGCCGGCTTGCGGGAAGAGGACGTGGACCTGTTTCTGGGCGGCGATCTGCTCAACCAAATCGTTTCGGCCGGCTTTGCGGCCAGAGGCCTACAGATCCCCTTCCTGGGGCTGTACGGGGCCTGCTCCACCATGGCGGAGTCCCTGTTGCTCGGCTCGCTGCTGCTGGACGGGGGCTTTGCCAAGCGCGTGGTCTGCGCCACGAGCAGCCATTTTTCCACGGCCGAACGCCAGTACCGCTTTCCCCTGGAGCTGGGCAACCAGCGGCCGCCCAGCGCCCAGTGGACGGTCACCGGCGCGGGCGCCACGCTGCTGACCTGCGAGCCCACCCATCCCATCGCCGTGGAGGCCGTGACCGTCGGCAAGGTGATCGACCTAAAGCAAAACGACGAGAACAACATGGGCGCGGCCATGGCGCCCGCCGCCGCGGACACCCTGCTGGCCCATCTGCGCGAGACGGGCCGCCGCCTGGAGCAGTACGACCGCATCGTCACCGGCGATCTGGGCCGGGTGGGCTATCGGCTGTTCCGCGAGCTTTGCAAGCAGGAAGGCCTGGAGCTGGGGGACCGGTACACGGATTGCGGCTGCGACATCTTCGCCCCGGAGCAGGGCTTGCAAGCCGGCGGCAGCGGCTGCGGCTGCTCCGCGGTGACGCTCAACGGCCATCTCTTCCAGCAAATGCTCGCGGGAAACATCCGCCGCCTGCTGTTCATGGCCACGGGCGCGCTGCTCTCGCCCACCACCACCTTGCAGGGCGAATCCATCCCCAGCATTGCCCACGCCGTGTCCTTGGAGGTGGTTCCATGCTGCTGACCTATGCCAGGGTTTTCCTCTGCGGCGGGCTCATCTGCCTGGTGGGCCAGCTGCTGCTGCTCTATACGCGCCTGACCTCGGCCCGTATCCTGGTGGCCTTCGTCACGCTGGGCGTCGTGCTCACGGCGCTGGGGCTGTACGAGCCCTTCGTCGAGTTTGCGGGCGCGGGCGCCACCGTGCCCCTGACCGGCTTTGGCTACCTGCTGGGCAAGGGCGCCATCGACGCCGTCGCCGAAAAGGGCCTGTTGGGGGCTCTCACGGGCGGCACGACCGCGGCCGCCGGCGGCATCGCCTCGGCCATCGTGCTGGGCTATTTGGCGGCGGTGCTCTTCACCCCCAAGACCAAGGAATGAGCCGCGCCCGGGCGGGGCGCTTCTTCCCTTTTCAACGGCCTTCTGTATGACGACGGGCGCGGGTTCCTTTCCGAAACGCGCCCGAAAAGACGCGTCGCCGCTTGTTCGCCTTCGGGGCTGGAAAGAGCCTCGCCCAGGCAGGGCGCTTTTTCCCTTATTCAACGGCCTGGCAGCCACAGAAGGCCGCCCCATGACGGGGCGGCCTTCTGTACGACGACGGGCGCGGGTTCCCTTCCGAAACGCGCCCGAAAAGAAACGCCGCCGCTTGTTCGCGCTCTGGGGAAAAAAGCCGCGCCCAGGCGGGGCGCTTCTTCCCTTATTCAACGGCCTGGCAACCACAGAAGGCCGCCCCTTGACGGGGCGGCCTTCTGTATGACGACGGCGCATGGGTTCCCTTCCGAACCGCGCCCGAAAAGACGCGCCGCCGCTTGTTCGCGCTCGGGGGCCGGAATGAACCGCGCCCGGGCGGAGCGCTTTTCCCCTTTTCAACGGCCCGGCATCCAAGGAAGGCCGCCCCCAACCAGGTGCGCGTGCCGCTTTCCCCTCAGGTTCCGGACGGAGCCACGCCCAGGAAGTGCAGCACGCGGGTGTCCAGGGGCGAGTCCGAGCCGTGGCCGCCCTTGCCGTTTTCGTAGTTGTGCACCCCGTGGTCCGTGCAGAAGCCCAACAGGGCGTTCTTCCCCTTCCAGCCGGCCTTGGCGGCCGTCGCCAGGCGGTCGAAGCCCTCGATCTGGCTGCGAAGGGCCTGCAGGGACTCCTCCGCCTCCACGCCGCAGCGGTGCATGGTGTCGTCGTAGCTCTGGGTATAGACGCTCAAAAAGTCGTAGGCGTCCGCTTCCAGCAGGGCGACGGCCTTTTCCAACACGGCCGAATCGTCCGGCAGGAAGTGGTACTCCACGGCCCGGTCCAGGTAAATCCTGGACATGCTGGACCCCTCCACCGCCACGATGGCCGTGCGCCAACCGGCCCGCGCCAGGGCGTCGAACAGGCTGTCGATCCGAATCACCGGCTTTTCGTAGGCCTGGATGCCGTGCACCTCGGGCTGGGCGCCGGTGTACATGGTGCCGAAACAGACCGGCGTGACCGAGGGCATGGGCGAGCGCAGGGGCAGGGCCAGCTGGGTATGGCGCAGCACCGGCTCAAACCAGGGTGCATACTTCCTGTATAGCCAGGCCGCCACCGCGTCCGGGTCGTGGAGGCGGCAGCGTTCCCGCGGGCCCGCGGCCAGCTCCGCCAGGAGGGGGGCGACGAAGGGCAGGGCGGGCTCGGCCTGCTCGGGCGGCTCCATGCCCAGGGCCCC
>CALWRM010000043.1 GCA_944383925.1 uncultured Clostridia bacterium | reverse complement strand
ACCGTGCGCAGCAGCAGCAGGCGGTCCTGCGTCGACAGGGCGCCATAATCGCAGTAGATCATGGTGGCCAAGTCGAAGCGGCCGTCCAAGCGCAGGCGCAAATAGTCCTGCAAGGAGTAGCGAATGTCCAACCCCTGGTCCCTGGCCGAGGCTTCCGCATGCGCCAGCGAACGCTTGGAAACGTCCACGCCGGTAACGCGATACCCGCGCCTTGCAAAGCGTTCGGCATATAGCCCCGGGCCGCAGCCAAGATCCAGCAGCGCCCCATAGTTCTCGGGCGGGAGCAGCCCGCCGATCCAATCGGCAGACCTATCCACAAAGTCCAGCCGGCGGCTGGCCCCCTCAAACAGGGGATCCAGATGGGCCTGGAGCATCCCCTTGGAAATGTGCGTATCGTCCCAAAAGGGGACGCTGGTCTTTTGATAAAGCGGCGGCTTTTCCAGCAGCGCCAGCCAATCCTGACGCACCTTGTTTCTCCTTCCTGCAAACAACAAACGGCTTGGATTCCTGGGTTTTCGCCTGGCTAGGCCGTTTTTGCCTGTCCTTTGCCCCTGGGCCACGCGCTTTGGCCGATCAAAGCGGCTGTATGGTGACCAGGATGATGCTCAGGGCGTCGATCACCGCCTGGGCGCTCGTTTCGTCGACAAAGTTGGCGGCCACCACGACCGGCCGGCCGTCGATTTCAGATACGAAGTAACAGCCTCCGTCGGATGAAATGGAGATTTCGCGGGCCTTCCACTGGTTGTTGCCGATGGTCTCCTCCGTCAGATTGCCCAGCACCGCCCCGGCGTTTTCCCAGAGGCGGTCCATGAAGTCCAAGGCCTCCTCCGCCGTCTCCGCGTAGGCGTCCACGTCCTGCACCTCGATGCAGACCAGATCTTCGCCCTCCAAGGGATAGAGCAGCACCACGGGCACATCCGCGCCGCCGACGTCCTCCACAACCTTTTCCACGATGTTTCCTTCGATGGTGCTCGCATCGTACAGGAAGCGGCGACCCAGCTGTTCGCTGCTGAACATGCGGTGGGTGCCCGTATCCACGGTCCCCTTGCTCCGCAGGGAGGACAGCACGGCGTAGAGCTCCGTGCTCCCCGCCTCGTCGTCCTTGGGATAGGCGCCGACCAAGAAGTAGCAGCCAAAGTCGTTCTGCCCGTTGACGGCCAGGATGATCAGCTCCATGGCGACGCCCTCGTCGTTCTCTGCCTCGAAGTAGATCTGATAGGCATCCTGCCCGCCCACCGAGTCGGCTCCGGCATCCAGGATCTGGTACGCGGTGATGTTGCCAAGGGTTTGCACGTAGCTTGCCACGATGTTCTCCTGCCAGCGCTCCACATCGTCGACGGAATACAGGGGCATCGTGCTGTCATAGATCCAGATGAAGCTGGCCTCCACCGCGTAGCCGCGCTCCCCCTGCACGAAGGTGAAGCCGTCGCTGCTGACCGTGTAGTCGTCGGGCACCCATATGCTCGCATTCAGGGGGCCTAGGTCCCGCTCCACCATCCCTCCCGTCGCCTGGGGCGGGACGGTTTCCTCGATGGACGGGGGCGTCAAGGGGCCGGAAATGCTGGTGGAGGGAACGTTGCCGCCTCCGCCCCCGTTGTTGACCGGTTGCTCCCGGCCGATAGAAAGGGCGATGGGCAGAACGATGCAAAGGGCCAAGAGGAGCGCCCCGCTGCACACCAGGCTCCAGAGCAGGGCGGGGCTGCGCCGCAGCGCCGCCACAAAGCCGTTCCCGCCGCTTTGCTGCGTCTGCGGCTGCTGTGGCTGCGGGCGGACGGTTTCGGAACCGCCCTGCACATACATCCTTTGACTGGACGCATGGCCGGTCTGGGGGCTGGACGCGCCCATCAGGGCGTCGATGAAGCTCTCCATGTTGGGGAAGCGGTCCTTGGCCCTGGGGGCGACGGCCTTCATGATGGCGTTTTCCGCCTGCACGGACAAGCGAGCGCCCAGGGCGGAGGGCCGTTGGGCGCTATCGTTGTGGCCGCGCTGCACGGAATCCGGCAGCAGCACCCCCGTGATGCAGCGGTAAAAGGTTGCGCCCATGGCGTAGACATCCGTCCAGGGGCCCTGGTTTCCGTGGCTGGAATACTGCTCCTCCGGCGCATAGCCGTGCTTGAGGATGACGGAGACGCTCTTGCCATCCCCCATGGCGACGCGGGCCGCCCCAAAGTCCAGCAGGCGGCTCTCGCCCCTGGAGCTGATGTAGATGTTGTCGGGGCTGATGTCCCTGTGGAGCAGGTTCATCGCATGCACCTGGGTCAGGGCATGCATGATGGGCAGTAGGAAGTTTAGCGCCTCCTCGTAGGAAATCCTTTCGCCCCGAGAGGTCAAATAGGCCTTCAGGCTCATGCCCTCGACGTATTCCATCACGAAGTAGGCCGTGTTGTTTTCCTTGAAATAATCCTGCACCGAGACGATGCTCGGGGTGTTTTGCAGCTTGGCCAGGATGCGCGCCTCGTCCAAAAAGCGCTCCATGCCATAGAGGTAGCTTTCGCTTTCTCGGTTGGTCAAGGCCACGCTGTAGCGGTCCGAATGCCTGGTGGCCATGCCGGAGGGCATGTATTCCTTGATGGCCACGCAGATCTCCAGCTTGAGGTCATAGCCCAGATAGGTGATGCCAAAGCCGCCGACGCCGAGCACCTTGCCGGTCAGATAGCGGCCGTTGAGGACGGTGCCAAGGGGCAGGGCCAAGAAGGGTTGCTCCTCCGTCTCGCTAAAGCCGCAGTGGGGGCAGTAGGCCCCCGGCTCCTTTTCCTGGAAGCAACCAAAGCAAACGCGTTCTAGGTTCACGCCTCCACCTCCCCGATTTGGGCCAGCACGAAGAGATCCTCCCCCACCGAGCGCACCCTTTCCACATGGCGCAGGAGCAGCGCCTCCAGCCATTGCCGCGCGTCGGCCGCCTTCAGGAATTCCACCTCCATCTCGAGGGGATCGACGTAGAACTCGCCGGCAACCAGCAGCAGTCCTTCCTCCATCTCCAGCTGCGGCCTTTCTTGCAGCCGTTCGGCCTTTCCATCCGTGCTCAAGCGGAAGATGGCCGCCGGCGTGGGGCCGGCGGTCGTCTCCTCAAAGCTTTTGCAAAAACTGCCATTTCGAAAGCAGCATATGGACATGCGCTCACTCCTTCGTCACGGCAAAGCGGTTGTTGGTGTCGCACAGGTAGAAGGTATCCCCGGCATAGAGCTTTTCCGCCACGTTGGCCGTGAGCTTTTGCCCATTGCCCAAGAAGGTGCCATAGGAAGAGCCCAGGTCCGTCAGCAGGAAGCATTCCTCGTTGGGCTCGTACGCCACCTGGCAATGCCTTCCGCTGATGCCCGGCGTGTTCTTATCAAAGACGATGTTGCAGGTGGCCGGATCGCGGCCGATCACCAGCTTGCCCTTGAGCAGGTCGAAGCTCTGGCCGGCATACTTGCCGGTGATGCCGCGCAGCACGGCGCGCTTGCCGCTGGGATTGCGTCCTCCCGCGCCGGCGGCGGAGCCGCCGCCCGCTGCCGCCGGGGCCTGGGCCTTGCTGCCCAGGACCAGCAGGGCGACGCCCACGGCCAGGGCCACAATGCCAAGGGGCAGGAACACAAAGCCCATCCAGCGCTCGGCCCAGATCAGGCCGCTGCTGCTCAGGGTATAGGCGATGCGCTCGTCATCCAAGATCCTCGTCAACTCCTTGCTGGTGATGGCGTAGTTCATGCCCACGGACGCGCCCGTTTCGGGATCCAGGGCGCCGGCGGAATTGATGCCGATGACATGCCCCTTCTCGTCCACCAGCGGGCCGCCGGAGTTGCCGCCGGCGATGGAGACATCCATCTGGAAGGCCTCATAGGTGGAATAGTTGGTGGTGGTCCGCTTGCTGATGATGCCGCGGGTCATGGTTACGTCGTCCTCGTCATAGGTGGCAAAGTCCTGCTGGCGCACCGAGTCGCCCGGATAGCCCAGGGCGTAGGCCGTATCGCCGATGTTCACCGAATCCGAGTCGCGAATGGACAGGGCGGTGCGCTTATCCGTGGCGGAGGGCAGCTGAAGGATCGCCACGTCCTTATCGTTGAAGCCGGAGTAGAAGACCACGCGCGCCTGCACAAAGTCGTTCTCCGCAGCGGAGAAGTACACCTGGATGGTGCCGCCGTAGGTGGTGGCGTCGTACTTGGGATAGGTGTAGGCCTTTTCGACCACGTGGCCGTTGGTGATGATGTATTCCACGGGCTCGCCGGGCTTGCCGATGGCCCAGCCGGTTCCCCAGCCGGCCTCGCTGTTGCCCTGGTTGTCGTAGACGCTGGCATACACCATGACGATGCCGTGGCGGGCGTCATAGGGATCGATGCCGTCCCCGCCCACAAAGCCCAAGATGCCAAACACGCAGCTGACGGCGCCCAGCGCCAGCAGCGCGATGGCCACGATCTGCTTTTTGGATAGGCCGTTCTTCTTCATATCCACGATGTCAGTCCTCCCTCTTTTTCCCATGGTATTTCAAAACAATCGCCGTATAGTTGTCCTGGTTGGGCAGCTGAGCGGCCAGGATCTCCCTCTCCAGGGCGTCGCAGCAGTCCTTGGGGGACAGCTCCATGGCCTGGCGGATTTGCTTGAGGGTTAAGGTGTCGCTCACGCCGTCGGAGCAGAGCAGCAGGGCGTCCTCCGGTTGCAGGAGCAGGGGCTTGCGCGTATAGCCGCAGCTCACGCTGTCCTTGCCGATGTATTCCGCAAGCGCGCCGGCTTGCGCGTCCAAAAACGCCGCGGAGATCTCGCCCTTCCCCTCCAGGGCCCGCAACACCAGCTCGTTTTTGTACTCCTGCCGCCAGGACAGGGAAAAGAGCTCGCCCTTGCGGAGCAGGAAGAGATCGCTGTCGCCCGCATACCAGAAGGAGAGGCGGTTTTCCCGCAGCAGGGCGGCCACCAGGGTGGTGCCCCCGCGCCCGCGGAACTGCCGGTATACCTGCCGGCTTCGGTTCTGCACCCAGCCGGGCACGTCCCGATCCGACTCCCAGGGAAAGACGCTGAGCAGCTCGCTCACCGTTTCGGCAGCGATGCGCCCTCCCTCGGCCATGCCGCCCATACCGTCGCAGAGCACGGCCAGCAGCCCCTGTTGTTGCATGGCCTCCATTCGGGAAAGGCCGAAGGCGTCCTGCTGTTCCTCGCGCATGCCGATGCCCTGTAGGTTGTACAGCTCCAGCTCCGGCAGCGGTTTCGGCTTGGCCGTGGTCGGATTCTCCGTGGTCGGGTTTTCCGTGGGCGGAGCGACGGTCTGTTCCCTGCACTTGCCCTTTTTTCTTCTGCGCTTGATCCAGCACAGCGCCAGGACGCAGGCTGCCAGCAGCGCGATTCCCGCCGCCACAGCCATCCAAATGAGAACCGGGCAGCCTTCAAACAGCGGCTGGTTGAGCCAGGAAAGCACCCTCTCCATCCGTTACTCCTCTTTCCACTGGAACTTTTCTCCGCAAAGCGGCAGGAAAATCAGCTGGCTCTTGCCCACCTCGATGATGTCGTAGGCAAAGAGCGGGCGCACCATTTCCACCTGCTCGTCGTTGCAGTAGGTGATGCCCCTGCCCTGCCCGGGGGAAAGGGAAAAATTGTTGTGCTTGGCGTCGTAGGTAACCAGGGCGTGGCTCTCGCGCGAGACGGTGTCGTCGTCGGCCAAGGGCACGTCCATGGAGGCGGCGCGGCCGATGAAGTTTCTGCCCGAGCAGAGCTTAAAATGCTCGCCGCGATGGGGGCCGGAGATGCACACGAGGAAGCCGACGGCCGGATCGATGCCGATTTGCTTCTTGATGATGCCCACCGTCTTGCCCCGATCGCCCTCGGGAACGCCTCCGCTAGGCACGGCCGCCACGGTCTTGCCGATGGAGTTTGCGGCCACGGTCTTGCCCACGCCGGCGCTTTCCTGGCAGTACGGGCAGCTGTCAAACCTGGCTTCGTCGTAGAAATGTCCGTTGTCACATTGCTTCATCCTATTCCCTCCCACGCGTAATTCTTAACAAATTGGGCTTTTCCGTATGTTCCTTATAAACATTATACAGCAGTTTCTTTTCCTTGTATAGATCCTTTTGACGCAAAAGCGCGAAAGCGCTGTGCCAAGGATTGCCAAATTCCTGTGTCTTGCAGCTTACGGACGCCCGTTTTGCCCACGTTCCGGCCCGCCGCGCTCGCCTGCGCTTTTTGCGCTATGCTTGTGGCAGACGGCGCTTTGTGCTACAATATTAGGAAGCAAAAAGCGGGCGCTTTGCCCGCCGCCGGGATGAGCTAAGGTGGGAATCCGCAATGAACAACGCCAATTATCGATTACAACAGGACCAGAAGCACACGCTGGCATTGCGCGAGCTCTTGACGCAGATGCCGGCCTTTTGCGAGGATTTTTTCCGCGGCATTCACGACGAGACCCTGCCCCTCACCCGCCTGAACTATGCCCGCGATCTGAACATCTTTTTCGACTTTTTGTTGGAGTTTAAGCCCAGCCTTGCCGGCAAGCGCCGGCGCGACCTGGACCTGGCGGACATGGCGAACGTCACCCTGGACGACCTTGAGGTCTTCATGGACCACCTCACCTACTACGAGCGGGAAAACAAGAGCCTGATGGATCGGGAAGCGGCCAAGGAGCGCAAGCTTTCCGCCCTGCGCAGCCTCTTTAAATACCTATTCAAGAAGCAGCGCATTCCTTCCAACGTGGCGGCCCTTGTAGATATGCCCAAGCGCCACGAAAAGGTGATCACGCGCCTGGAGGTGGACGAGGTGGCCCGCCTGCTGGACCTGGTGGAGGACGGCGAGCAGCTAACGCCCAGGCAGCGCAGCTTTCACCAGCAGACCAAGGAACGGGACCTGGCCCTGATCTCCCTGCTGCTTGGCACGGGCATCCGCGTAAGCGAATGCGTTGGGCTAAACATTTCCGACCTGGACTTTTCCATCAACGGCTTTCGCGTGGTGCGCAAGGGCGGCGCGGCGGCCATCCTCTACTTCCCCACGGAGGTGGAAAAGGCCCTGCGCGCCTATCTGGAAAAGCGCGAGCAAATGCAGGCCCAGCCGGGTCATGAGGACGCCCTGTTCCTATCCCTGCAAAAAAAGCGCATGGACGTGCGCTCCGTGCAAAACCTGGTGAAGAAATACGCCCGGGTCATCACGCCCCTGAAGAACATCAGCCCCCATAAGCTGCGCTCCACCTTCGGAACCAATCTTTACAACGAGACGGGCGACATCTATTTGGTGGCCGACGTGCTGGGGCACTCGGACGTGAACACCACGCGCCGCCATTACGCCGCCATGAGCGACGAAAACCGCCGCGTGGCCGCCCACAAGATCCACCTCCGGGACGACGGGTGAGCTCCCGCGCCAACTCCTTCAAAGGCTTAGCTTTCAGCTCCATGCCGATAAAAGGCCCGGATTGCAGATCAATCCGGGCCCTAAAACTCGATGCGTTTTCCTTTGGTTTAGTCCTTTAACGGGATTCCCTTCGCGTCCTTCGTGATGGAGCCCGTCAGGATCAAGATACCCTCGACCAGACCCCAGATTCCCGAAGCCACTGCACCGAATCCGCAAGTGAGCAAGGAGATGAGCAGCTGTGCGATGGCTTTGCCTGTATAGCCGAGATAGAAATTGTGAACGCCGAGGCTACCGAGGAAAATGCCAAGGAGCCCGGCCGCCAACTTGGATTTCTGCATACTTCCTCCAATCGACTGGTCCTGCCCAAGAGAAATGCCGCAATTGATGCATACGACCGCTTCCTGTGCGGTTTCTTTTCCGCAGTTAGGGCAAAAACGATTCCCCTGGCCCTTTGGCACGCCGCAGCTCGTGCAAAAAACCGATTCATTTTGCATAGCCGCGCCGCAGTTTCTGCAATACATGGCAATATCCCCCTCTAAGTTTGTTCTTGCTACAAAGAAGTATATCATGCTTCTCGGAGTGAAGCAACCCTTAACGTCTTTTTTCCATACCTCATTCTATGTAGGATATGCATAGCACATGCCGCGCGCCATGCGCTTGCCCTATCAAATCGCGCGTCCTTACCCGTCGCCGCGTCAGCAAACGCTGTTTTCCACAGCGTCGCCGTAGCGAACCAAGATCTCCTCGATGCCCTGCACCGCTTCCTCCGTCAGTCCCTCTACGTCCAGCAGGGCTTCGGATTCCCGCAGCCGCTCCACCTTCGGCTTGGTGGTGGGGTGCTTGGGGGTAAAGATGGTGCAGCAATCCTCGTAGGGCAGAATCGAGGTGTCGTAGGTGCCGATCTGCTGGGCCCGGTCCATGATCTCGGTCTTATCAAAGCCGATCAGGGGACGGAACACCGGCAGGGTGCACACGTCCGAGGAGCATTGCAGGCCCTCCATGGTTTGGCTGGCCACCTGGCCGAGGGATTCGCCCGTGATCAGGGCGCCGCAGCCCTTTTCCAGGGCGACCCGGTTGGCGATGCGCATCATGAAGCGCCGCATGAGGATGGTCAATTGGTTATCGGGGCATTTGTCGTACAGCTCCTGCTGGATCTTGGTGAAGGGCACCACGTACAGGTGGATGGGGCCGGTATACTGGCTGAGGATATGGGCCAGCTCCACCACCTTGCGCTTGGCCTGTTCGGAGGTAAAGGGGAAGGAATGGTAATGGATGGCGCTCAGCTCCACCCCGCGCTTGGCCAGCATGAAGCCCGCCACCGGGGAGTCGATGCCGCCGGAGAGCAGGAGCAGGGCCTTGCCGCTGGTTCCCACGGGCATGCCGCCCACGGCCGCGATCTTGGCGACGTGGAGATAGGCCAGCTCGCGGATTTCCACGCTGAGCACATGATCTGGCTTGTGCACGTCCACGTGGAGATTGGGGTTATTGTCCAGCACGACGCCGCCCAGGTGGGCGTTGATCTGCATGCTGTCCATGGGAAAGCGCTTGTCCGCTCGCCGGGCGGAAACCTTAAAGCTGCCGCTGAGGTCCTTGGTCATCTCGATGGCCGCCCGCTCGATGGCGGCCAGGTCCTTTTCCACCTCCAGGGCGGGGCTCACGGAGTGCACGCCGAAAACCTTGGTGACCTTGTCCACACAAAGGTCCATGTCCTGCACGCCCTTGACGTACATGCGGCCCTGGGCAAGCTCCAATCGGCCGTGAAGGGGCCAAATGGCGTAGCGCACCCGCCGGGCGAGGGCGTTGATAAACTGGGGACGGTTGTCGCCCTTGAGGAAGATCTCCCCCATGCGAACCAGCAATACTCGCTCCATCTTGAAAAATCTATCTCCTTTTGAATCGTTTCAGCATCTGTACGCAGCGCGCCGTCGCCTCGATGGTGCGGTCGATTTCCTCCTGCGTGTTGAAGGGGCATAGGGAAAAGCGGATGGCCCCCTCTAGCCGTCGGGGATCCAAGCCCATGGCCGTGAGCACCGGGGAAGCCTGACGCTTGTGGCTGGAACAGGCCGAGCCGGTGGAGACCAGGATGCCTTCCCCTTCCAGGGCGTGCAGCAGCACCTCGCCGCGCACGGGGAAGGATACGTTGAGGATGTGCGGCGCGCCCAGCTCCGGCGCAGGGCCGTTGATCCTGCTCTCCGGCAAGGCCCGAAGCAGGCCCTCCGCCAGCCGCAATTTAAGCGCAAACATTTTTTCCGCCGCCTCGTTTAACTGGTTGAAACAGGCGATGGCTTCGGCCAGGCCAACGATGCCGGGCATGTTTTCCGTGCCCGAGCGCAGGCCCTCCTCCTGACCGCCGCCCAGCATTCGGGCCGCCAGGGGCGGCTTGCCCACCATGGCCAGGGCGCCGACGCCCTTGGGGCCATGGATCTTGTGGGCGGAAAGGCTGTATAGGTCCACGCCCAGCGCGCGCAGGGAAATGTCTTGGCGCAAAAAGCCCTGAACGCCGTCCACATGCACCAAGGTCTTGGGGTTTTTCTCCTTCACCCGCGCGGCGATCTGGGCGATGGGCTGGATTGCGCCGACCTCGTTGTTGATCTGCATCACCGATACCAAGGCCGTGTTCTCCCCCACATGGTCCACCAGTTCGTCCACGCGCACCACGCCGGATGCATCCACGGGGGCCAAATAGGTCTCATGGCCCTGCTCCTGCAGGCGGCGGAAACATTCCAACACCGCCGGGTGCTCCACGCTCGTGGTGATAAAGCCGGCCTTCCTGCCGCGCAGTCCGTCGGCAAGGCCCAGGATGGCCAGGTTGTCGGCCTCGGTGCCCCCGCCGGTGAGCGCCACGCGGTCCACGCCTCCCAGGGCGGCGGAGATCAGGCCCTTGGCGCGCTTGATCTCGTCTGAAGCCAAAAGAGCCTGGGCATAGAGGGAGGAAGGGTTGAAAAACCCCTCCCCCATGCTTTGCGCCATTTTTTGCACCACGCGGTCAAAGGGCCTGGTGGTGGCGCTGTTATCCAGATAAATCATGCGTCCAACACCTTGGAATACTGGCGCATCATGTCCACCATGGTTTGGCTGGGCTCAAAGACCAGCAGCTGCTTGCGCCCCTCCCGGATGAAGTAGAGAAAATACAGCTCATCCGAGGAGTTGAGGAAGTAGTTGATCTTCTTGACGTCGCGCATGGCGCCGTAGCGTTCGAACTGGGCGCTGGTCACATAGCCGCCCGCCTCCACCTCGCGCATCCGCAGGCTCATCAGGTTTTTGCGCCGCCGGTTGCCCAGCACCTTGGCAAAATCGATCTCCCCATTGGTAAAGGTGTATTCGTATTCGGTGCGGAGATTGTCCTTATAGTAGAAGAGGAACACGGCCAGGCCGCCGTATAGGATGAGGCGGATGATGGAGGCCACCTCGAAGTTCAACCCCATCAATACGGATAAATCCATCAGCGCGAAGAAGCCGAAAATGACGATGAAAACCCAAACGACGATGTAGGCAAGGGTATAGAGGAACTTTCCGCTCTTTCGAACCACGATTTCTTCCCGATAATTGTCCACTTTGCTTTTCCTCCGTGCCGCTAAGCTTGAGATTCCCTTCATTTTATCATGCTTTTCTTTCCTTGAACAGGCTTTTCCCAGGCAGCGCGGAAAAATTCATATTTTGTTTTTTTATCGCCTTGCAAAAGGATTTTGCTACACGCACATAGAATAGGAATTGGTGGTTGGTTTACCTATCGCCTAGAAACTGCTCGAAGGGTTCCGACCCTTATTTGAATATGCGGCCCATCTAGCGCCAACGCTCACGGCGCGCCCTGTCGCCAAATAGAATTCAAGGAGGCGGACACGAACATGAAATGTCCTGCTTGCGGCATATGGAACAGAAAAAACTATACGTACTGCTTTCGTTGCGGCGCTCCCCTAGAGCCCGACCCGCAGGAGGCGCAGGCGCCGGCAACGCCCGGCATGTCAGAAGTTCCCGCTTCCAACGCCGTCTCCGCCAAGCAGGGCGATAGCCAGCACGCGGTTGCCTTTGACTTCGAGGATGAGGACGCCCAGCCGCGTTCCTCCAAGAAGAAAAGGGGTGGCCTGCGCGGCTTGTTCCGCAGCCGCAAGCGCGAGCAGGAGGAGGACTTCGACCTGTCCGAGATGCAGGACGAGTCCCAGGACGATTTAACCTCGGATGCCGAAGCTCTTTGGCAGGAAGAGGATCTGCCCACCTCGCCGGCCCAGTGGGAGGAGGACGCCCTGGCCGAGGAGGAAGAGGACTTCGACAGCGCGCCCATCGTGCTGCAAGGCTCCGCCTCTCCGCAGGACGAGCCCGACGAAGGCCTGCGCTTCCATCCCTTGGAGCAGGCGCAAAAGCCCCAGCCCATCAAGGATCTGTCCGAATATGAGGACAACATCCATCTCTACGATTACACCAATTGGGACGACGACGGAGAGCTGGAGG
>CALWRM010000042.1 GCA_944383925.1 uncultured Clostridia bacterium | reverse complement strand
AGCAGCAGCGCCAGGGCCACCGCGCCCCCCGCGGCCAGCCAAGGCCAGCGGCGCTTGGCCCGGCGGGGCGGCTCGCCCGTCTCGGCGGCGGGCTCGTCCGTCTCGGCGGCGGGTTCATCCGTGAGGGAAGCGGTGCGAACCGGCGCCTCCGCGGGCGCCTCGCCGGCGGGTTCGCCCGCGCCGGCTTGGGCCGGTTCCCTGGGCGGTTCGCCATTGGGGGAGGCGGTCCGGGCGGGCTCCTCGGCCGGCGTTCCGGCGTCGCGGGCGGGCTGGACGGTCGCGGCGGCCGGGACGTGGGGATAGAGGTTGGCGTGGAGCTCCTCCACCGTCTGGTAGCGCAGGCGGGGCTGGAGCGCCATGCCCTTGAGCAGGGCTTTCTCCTGGGCCTCCGTCAGCTCGACGCCGAGGCTGCGGGGCGGCACCAGCTCGTCCTCCAGGATGCGGTCCAGGGACTGGGGCGGCACCTTGCCGGTGAGGCAGAAGTAGATGGTGGCGGACAGGGCGTAGACGTCCGTCCAGGGGCCCTGGCCCTTGCGCTGGTCCTGTTCGATGGGCGCATAGCCCTGCTTCAGGGCCACGGTCATGGTCTCGGTGCCCCGGGCGGCGGACTCGCGGGCGCAGCCGAAATCCAGCAGGCGCACGGAGCCGCGCTCCAGCATCAGGTTGTCCGGGCTGATGTCCCGGTGGATGAGCCCGGCGGCGTGGATGGCGCTCAGGGCCGTGAAGAGGGGATCGATGAGGGGGAACAGCTCCGAGGGAGGGATGCGGCCGCCGCGCTGGGCGGCCAGCTCGATGAAGTTGGTGCCCTCCACGTATTCCATGACGATGTAGGCGGTGTTGTTGGCCTCGAAGAAGTCGCGGACCATGACGATCTGGGGCTGCTTCTCCAGGCGGGCCATGGTCCTGGCCTCGTAGAGGAAGCGCTTCAAGCCCAGCTCAAAGTCCCGCGAGGACGTGCCCACGCGGCTGATCACCGACAGGTCGCTGGTGGCGTAGCGGGACACGCGGTCGACCGGGAAGTATTCCTTGATGGCGACCTTCATCTCCAGCCGAAGGTCGCAGCCGATGTAGGTGATGCCAAAGCCGCCCTCGCCCAGGGCCCGGCCCACCAGGTAGCGCCCCGCCAGGATGGTGCCAAGGGGCAGATGATGGGGGGAGGGGGTGTAGGCGCCCTTGGTCAGCCCGCAGACGGGGCAGCTCTGTCCGGGCTCCACGCGGCTCATGCAGTAGGGGCAGAACTCGGCCACCGGCTGCCGGCCGTTTGCAGAAGAGGGGGAACGTGGTTCCTGCGCCACGTGCAATCGACTCCTTTCTCCCCATCGGCATATTTCCATGTTCAACAGCTGCTCCCTTGTAGTATACAACAAGCCGGGGCATCTTTCAGCAGGCGCCGCACGGGGAAACTAAATTTGATTTGTTTTTAATGCTTGCCAAACCCCTGCAACAGCCGGTCCAACCAGCGCAGGAAGGAGGCGCGGGGCGGGGCGGGCGGGGGCGGCGGGGCGGCGGGAAACAGCTCCGCGATCAAATCGTCCACGGTCTGGGTGCGCAGCTTGGGCTGGATGGCCATGCCGTGGAGGATGGCCGCGTTTTCCTCCGGCGTCAGCGCCACGCCCAGGCCGATGGGGGCGGCGAGGGTGTCGTTTTCCAAGCGCTCGATGGGGTCCACGGGGGAAACGCCCGTCAGGCAGTAGTAGAGGGTGGCGCAAAGGGAGTAGACGTCGGTGAAGGTGCCCTGGCCGCGGGTCAGGTATTGCTCCACCGGGGCGAAGCCCTGCTTGAGCAGCACGGTCATGGACTTGTTGCCGCTCATGGTGCGGGCGGAGCCGAAGTCCAGCAGCTTGAGCCTGCCGTCGGGCATCCACATGATGTTGTCCGGCGTGATGTCCCGATGGAGCACGCCCTGGCGGTGGATGGCGGCCAGGTTCTGCATCAGCGGCTTGCACCTGGGCAGCAGCTCTCCCGCCGGGATGCGCCCGCCCATCTGGGCGGCCTTTTGATGCAGGGGCACGCCTTCCAGGAATTCCATGACCAGATAGGCGGTGCCGTTGGACCGAAACCAATCGTGCACCCGGACCACGCTGGCGAAGCCCCGTAGGGAGGCCAGCATCTGGGCCTCGTGGCTGAAGCTTTCCACGCCGGATTCGTATTCCCGCTCCATACCCGGCTTGGGGGAGACGCTCTTGTCGGGGTTGCGCAGGGAAAAGTGGATGGGCAGGTATTCCTTGATGGCGACCTGCTGCTTCAGCTCCAGCACCTGCGCGGCGTAGGTGACGCCAAAGCCGCCCTGGCCCAGCACCCGCTCCAGCCGGTAGCGGAAGGAGGGGGTGCGCAGCACGGTGCCGGCGGGCAGGGAAAGGCGGCTGGAGGTTTTGTTCAGCGCATGGCCGCACTGGGTACAGAACCTTCCCTCGCTGGGATGGCCGCAGTTGGGACAGAGTGCCATCCTATTCCCCTCCCTTGCGGAGCAAGACGAAGGTTTCTTGGGGCGAAGCCAGGCTGAAGCGGTCGCCGGGCTTGAGCAGCACGGGCTGGTTGGCGGCCAGCCGCTGGCCGGAACCCAGGAAGGTGCCGTAGGTGGAACCAAGATCCTTGAGGTACACCTGGCCGTTCACCAGGCGCAGCTCGCAATGCTGGCGGCTGATGCCCTTGACGTTGGCCGGATAGGACAGCTGGTTGAGGCTGGGGTCGCGGCCGATGCGCACCGTGTCGGCCATGGGGAAACGCCTGCCGGCAAAGGTGCCGGATACGCCCTGCAGGCGCAGCAGGTTGTCCTGCGCGGGCACGGCCGCTGGAGCGGGCGGGACGAAGGCAGGCGTCGCGGTAGGGGAGCCGACCGTGGTGCCGCCGGCGGTGGAATCCACGGGATTGCCGGAAGCGGCAACCGCCGGGGCGACCGGCGCGCTATGCCTGCGCCGCAGCACGAGGAAGACCACCACGGCGGTGAGGAGCAGGACGGGCAGCAGGATGTACAGCACCACCAGGAAGGAGAAGCCCGAGGAGGTCGAGATGCCCAACTCCTCCAAGGCCTCGTGCACGTAATCCACGTAGACGGCGTAGTTGATGCTATCGACGCTTGCGGCACCACTGTTGTTCACGCCGATGACCACGCCCTTGGCGTTGACCAACGGCCCGCCGGAGTTCCCCCCGTGGATGGTGGCGTCGTGCTGAATGACCTTGGCGTTGGATTGGCTTGTGATGGTGGTGAATCGGGAGATGGCGCCGGTGGTCACCGTCACGTCGCTGACTTCCGAGCTGTAGGAGTAGGAGTAGGTGTAGACGGGGTAGCCGATAAAGAGGTTGCCGGAGTCGATCAGGCCGGTGGACGAGGAGACTTGGTCGCTCACGGCCGGGTATCCCAAGGCATAGATCTGTTCGCCGATGGAGGCGTCGGTGGAGCTTTCCGCCAGGGGCAGGGCCACGCGGCCGGGCACCGGCTCGGTGGTTTGCAGCACGGCGATGTCGTGCTCCTGGGAGATGTAAACGACGTCGCAGGCCACCATCTTGTTGGTGTTGGCGTCGTAGAGCATCGGCAGCAGCTCCTCGTCGACGATGAACTGGCCGTCCACCAGCAGGGCCCGCTCGGTGACGGTGACGCAGTCCGCTCCCAGCATGATGTAAACCCGTTGGGCGGTGGTGAAGCTGCCGTCGTCGTTTTCCTCCGTGACCACGTGGGCGTTGGTGACGAAGATGTTGGTGGCCTCGCCCGCGATGCCGACGCCAAAGCCCGTGCCCACCGAGTTTCTGCTCACGCCGTTGGACAGCGTGACCTCGCTGTAGATCTGCACCACGCCGTTGGCCGCGTCGGCGGCCGAAGCGATCTGGACCGAGGCGAACGCCGGCACAGGAAGGGCCAGCAGAAAAACCAAACAGCTAAGGATTAGGGCCAAGAAACGCTTTTTCATGCTAATAACTCCTTTGCGCTTGCGCTAGATGTCAAGCAAAACGGCGGCTGCCGTGTTGTTGTCGTTGTCCTCGGGGGCGCGCTGGGCCAGCCGGGCGCGCATGAGATCCAGCCAAGCGGCGGCGCTGCCGGCCTTGGCCAGGTCCTGGACCATTTCCGCCTCCAGCACGTACTCCCAAAAGCCGTCGGAGCACAGCAGGAAGGCGTGGCGCCCAGGGGAGAGGACCAGGTCCTTGGTTTCCACGCGCATGTCGTCCTTTTGCCCGAGGGCCCGCAGGATGCGGCTGCGATCCACGTGGAAGCGGATCTGGTCCGGCGTGATCTCGCCCAACAGCACGGCCACCTGGGAAGCGCTATGGTCCTTGGTTTGAAAGTCCAGCCGGCCCTGGTAAAAGTGGTAGAGCCTCGTATCCCCCACGTGGGCCCAGGCGGCCTTGGCGCCTTCCAGGGCCAGCAGGGCCACCGTGGTCTTCATGCAGCAGTCGGGGAGCTGCTTGGACAGGACCGCCCGGTTGGCCCGCAGCACCATGTCCGTCAGGTCCTCCACGTCGGCCGTGCCCGGCCAGGCGCCGCAGATGACCTCCACGGCCGTGCTGGAGGCCAGGCTTCCGCCGCCATGGCCGCCCAGGCCGTCGGCCACCACAAGGCATAGCCGGTCCGGGTCCTGCCGCAGCTCGCGGACGCTATCCTCGTTCTCCGCCCGGCCTCCCCGGTCGGAATAGCTTGCCAAGTCCATCATGGTCGTTCATTCCCCCATCATGTCGTTGCGATTCAGCACTGTAGGATGACAGCGGTGTAGTTGTCCTGGCCGGGCCAGGCCTTGGCGCTCACCATCTGGCCCAGGGCCTTGGCGGCCTTGGGAGCCTCCAGGGCCAGGGCGTGGCACAGCTCCTGCTCGCTCAGGGCGTTGTATACCCCGTCGCTCATCAGCAGGAAGCGGTCGCCGGGGCGCGCCAGCACGGGCTGCTCGGACTGGTCGATCCATCGCAGCTGGCCCATGCCCAGGTAGCTGGTCAGGCCCGAAGCCCTCGGGTGGGTGGACGCGGCCTCCAGAGATCCCTCGCCGTTGACGGCGCGCAGCTCCAGCTCGTGGCGGTAGACGTGCTCGCGGTTGAGCTGGTACAGCGCTCCGTCGCGGTAGAGGCAGATGCGGCTATCCCCCACGGAGACGAAGTAAAAGCGATGGTCCAACAGCAGGCCCGCCGCCAGGGTGGAACCGCTCTGGCCGATGCGCTCGGGGCCGAGCATGTGGTTGACGGCGCCGTTGGCGGCCTGCAACAGGAACAGCAGCCGCTGCTGGGGCGGCTCGTCCCCGTGCAGGGTGAAGTAGGTGTTCATCATGGCGCCCACGGCCGCTTGGCTCACCTGGTCGCCGGCCTCCAGCCCGCCCATGCCGTCGGCCACCACGGCCAGCAGGCCGTGGGTGGGGTAAAGCTCCGGCGGGGAAACGGAGAAGCAATCCTGCTGGGATTGCCGGGCGCCCAGGGCCTGCAGCTTGCCCACCAGGGGGAGGGAAGCGGCGGCCAGGGACTCGGTCTCGGCGGGGGGCGGGGGAAGCGGCGAAGGGGAACCGGTGTTCGGCTTGAGCGCGGGCTTGGGGGGCTGGGCCTGCCGCCGCGCCCTGGGGAGCTTCGCGGGCTTGGAAGCCCTGCGCTTGGCCGGCTTAGCGGCCGCCGCCGGGCTGTCGTCCGCTGCGGAAGGGGCGCTGTCCTCCCCGGACGGGTCGGGCGCGGGGCCCTCCGTTTCCAAGGAGGCTTGGCGGCGGCGCTGCCGGTGGGATTTGACCACCAGGGTGATCCCGACGCCCAGGGCGGCGGCCAGCAGGGCGGCCAGCCCGATCAGGATCCACGTCAGGGTCCAGGAGGGGGAGCCTTCCCCCAGCAGCGCGCCCGCCAGCTCGGCCGGCACGCAGGCCTTGGGAAGGAGAAACGGAACTATCGTTTGGACAACGCGCATCGATCAAACCTTCTTCCAGCTGAATTGCTCGCCGCACAGCGCCACAAACATCAGCTTGGTGGTGCCGATGGAGAGGATGTCGTGGTTGTTCAGCTCCACGGCGTTGATCACCGTCTTGCCGTTGACCTTGATGAGGTTGCGGCCGGCGGAAGGACCCGCGTAATAGATGTTGTCCGCGTCGTCAAAGGCGATCATGGCGTGGTTTTGCCGGGAGATCTGTTGGTCGTTGGTGAGGCGGATGTCCCCGCTCTCGCGGCCGATGTAGTTGTAGCCGGCATGCAGGCGGTAGTCGTTGCCGCGCATGGGACCTTCGATGCACACCAGCCAGCCGACCACGGGCGCGATGCCGCCCTCGGGGCCCATGTCTCCGCCGATGGAGGTGTAGGTGAAGGGGCTGTGGTCCGAGGGAACGTGGCTATCCGCGAAGGGCGGCTCGGTCTGGCCGAAGTTGCCGCTTCCCATGGAAGATGCGGCGTCGATGGGTTGGGTGACGCTGCCGGGGGCGCTGGAGAAGGGCTCCGTGGGGGGCATGGAGGCCGCTGCGGACTCGTTGCAAATGGGGCACTTGGCGTGCAGGGCGGCGTTGTAATAATGGCCATTGGGGCAGGGCGTCAGCTGATTCTGAAATTCCATCCTTGAATCCTCCTTATTTTCTTTCGGGTCGTAGTTGGATCTAAACCGTGATTTGGAACAGGTTGGCGGGGCCGCCTAGGTAGAAGCGGCTGCCGGGGCCGACGGGCGTGGGGTAGTTGGGAGGCAGCTGCTTGCCGTCGCCCAGGTAGGTGCCGTAGGCGGAGTTGAGATCCACCAACACGGGCACGCCCTGCTGCCAACGGACGGCGCAATGGTGGCGGCTGATGCCGGTGCTTTGCGAGGGAAAGCGGACGTGGCAATCCGTGTCCCGGCCGAACATCAGGCCGGCGGCGCCGATGGGATAGCTTTGGCCGCGAAGGGGACCGGCCAGACAGGTGAGCGTCAGGCCTCCCTGGGCTATGGGCTCGGCGACGCGGCGCGGCGCCGGGCGGGGATAGGCAACGGGCTGAGGCTCGCGGGGCGGCCGGGAATCCTGCTCCGACACCAGGATGCCCACCACGAAGCCGAGCATCACCAGGAAGGGAAGCAGGAACGGTCCGGCAACGCCGCACCAGATAAAGCCCCAGCGGCCCATGTTGGGCCGGTACCGGTAGCGGCCGAGGAAGAAAGGAACCAGCCCGAACAGGCAGCCGACAAGGACGGAAACGGCAAGATAAACGATGGCGGATAACAGGGTATGCATTGATGTGCAACCTCCTTTCCCTGTTGTTCCCTTGATTTTGCACCAATGTACCACGGGCCGCCGCGGCGCCGTCCAAGTGATTTCCGGACAGGAACTGCGGCGACGGCTTCCCGCCAAAGGAGCTTCCGCCCGCGCAGCGCCGGTGGGAGGCCCCCCGGCCGCCCCGGCGATCCTGCTTCCCTTTGGGAACGAAAAAAGCGCCCGGATCGAGGCGGATGGCAAAGAAAAAGGCCCCGGAAGGAAGCGTCCTTTCGGGGCTGGGGGGAAGGTTAGGGGAGCAGGATGGGTTGCAGGAGCGCGGGGCGTTGGGCCAACAGCGCCTCGAGGCGCTCGGGGCGAAACAGGAAGGGCCTGCACTGTTCGGCGGGGAGGATTAGGGGCATGCGGTGGTGAAAGGGGCGCACGGAGTCGTTGGCCTCCGTGGTCAGCACCAGCGCCCTGGGCAGGCCTCGGGGCTCCGCCGGAGGCAGGAGCACGCCCGCCAGAAACAGCAGCCCGCCGGCCACCGGGCGGAAGAGAAGGCGCTGCCCATCCTTTGAGCCTTCCTGGTAGGCGGCTGCCGGAAAGAGGCAGCGGCCGTTCCCGGTCAGGGCCCGGCGAAAGAAGGGCTTTTCCAGAGCGGACTCGGCCCGCAGGTTGATCAACGGATTTCCCCGCCGTCCCGGCATGGCCAGGCCCCAGCGGACCAGGGCGGGACCGTTTGGGGTATACGCGGGCAGGGCTTGGCCGGGCAGGCAATCCTCCTGCCCTTCCTTCCGCTCCTCCGGCGCTTGGCTGTAAAGCGAGCGCACCGCTTGCAACACCCGTTGGGCTTGGGGGGAGTTCTCCTCCGCAGAGGGCAGACGGTATCTTCCGCACATGGCGAGCCTTCTCCTTTCCTAGACCGCGTTCCTAAAACGCTTACTGGGCGCGGCGGGAGAGGTCCAGAAACCAACGCCCGTCCTCGCAAAACAGGTCCACCACCCGGTTGCGCACCCGGCAGGTGTAGCGCATGCCGCAGCCCCCCGCCTTGAGGCTGGCAGCCTGGCGCACGTCGTACACCCGGTCGATGGAAAAACGGCGCCCGTCCTCCCAGTGGATGACCGTGGGGCGAAGCCCGCCCTCCAGGTCCACAAACACATCCACGGCAACATACTGTTTACAGGTCACGACGTTTCACCTCCGCTGACATGGGGGAATAGCCGCCGGGATAGGCCACGTGGTCGTCCTTGGGGTTGAGGCGGCCCAGGCTTGGGTCCGAAAGCTGGGAGGCGCGCTGGAGGGCGTAGTAGCCGAACCGCTTGCGCAGGCCGTCCACCGTGGTCTCCAGGGCCTCCTGGCGCAGCCGCTTGGCCTGGCGGCAAAACAGATCCAGCTGCACGGCGCTCTCCCTGGACAACAGGTCGTCCGCGCGCACGCCCAGGGAGCGGATGGGCTGTTCCCAGCGGTAATGCTTGACAAAGAGGCCGTAGGCCGCCTCAAACAGCTCCTCCGCCAGGCAGGAAGGGCTTTCCAGCTTGCATTGGCGCGTCAGCCAGAAGAGCTGCTTGTCGCGCACGCCCAGCTGTAGCGTTCGGGCGCGAAAGCCGCCCTCCCGCAGCCTGGCGGCCACGGATTCGCACAGGGCCTGTAGGGTGATCCGCACCTCCTGGCAGGTGGTCAGGTCCCGGGGCGTGGTGGTGGAGTTGCCGATGCTCTGCACGGGGTCGCGCGCGCCGTCCCGGGCCACGGGAGAGGCGTCCAGGCCGTTGGCGTAGCGGTGCAGGGTGAGGCCCCACTTGCCCAGCAGCCCGCTGAGCAGGGCGGCATCCGCCTGGGCCAGGTCGCCGATGGTGTACAGCCCCAGGTTGTAGAGCTTGCGCGTGGTGGCCGGACCGATGTAGAGCAGCTCGCCCACGGGCAGGCGCCAGACCTTCTGCCGGTATTGGCTGGGAAAGAGCACCGTGGTGGCGTCCGGCTTCTTCATGTCGCTGCCCAGCTTGGCAAAGACCTTGTTGTCGGCCACGCCCACCGAGGCGGTGATGCCCCATTCAAAGGCGATGTCCCGGCGGATCCGGTCGGCCAGGTCGCGGCCGGCCTCCAGCGAGCCGCAGTCGCTCAGGTCCAGCCAGGCCTCGTCCAGGCCGAAGGGCTCGATCCAATCGGTGTAGCGCCGGTAGATCTGGCGCACCCCTTGCGCGAAGCGCAGATAGGTGGGCATGTCCGGCTTGACCAGGCGCAGGCCCGGACACTTTTGCTTGGCCTGCCAAACCGCTTCCCCCGTGCTGACCCCATAGGCCTTGGCCGGGTAGTTCTTGGCCAGCACGATGCCGTGGCGCTGCTCCGGGTCGCCGCACACCGCCAGGGGACCGTCCCGAAGCTCCGGATGGCGCAGGCATTCCACGGAGGCGTAAAAGTTGTTCAGGTCCGCATGCAGGATGACGCGCGTCAAGGCCGATCCCCCCTTTGGGAAGAAAAACGTTTCATTACGTTGCTATTATACCCCGGTATGCCGGCGAAAGCAAGGGGGAATCCCTGGAAAATAAGAACAAATTGTAGCAAACGCTTGTTCGCAAAAAAAGAGGGCCCGGCGAGCGCCGGGCCCTGTCCGCACAGGAAAGGGGGGTTATTTGGCGGCCAGGCCGCTGGCCTTGCGCGCCTTGGGGGCGGGGAGGATTTCGCCGGCCCGGGTCAGGGCCCACTTGGTCAGCAGCGGACCCACCAGCTCGTACACCAGCGTGGCGCACAGCACCACTGCGCGGATGGAGGGGCCGTAGTCCGGCAGGGCGCCGATGACCACCTGGGCCATGCCGATGGCCACGCCGGCCTGGGGCAACAGGGTGATGCCCAGGTAGCGGCGGATGTGGGGATGCGCCTTGACCAGGGTGGAGCCCAGGTAGGCCCCGAAGTACTTGCCCAGGGAACGGGCCAGCAGATACAGCACGCCCAGCAGGCCCACCGTGGGGATGACGGCCAGATCCAGCTCCGCGCCGGAGATCACGAAGAAGAGCATGAACAGCGGCGGCGTCCAGCGGTCGCACTGCTCCAGGATGACGGCGGTTTCGCTCTCGCTCTTGAGGTTGACGAAGGCCGCGCCGATGGACATGCACAGCAGCAGGGAGGACAGGTCCCACATTTCCGAAAGGGCCACGCCCAGCAGCACGGCCGCGATGCAGACGCACAGCTTGTTGCTGCGGGACTGGAAAAAGCGGGTGACGATGGCCACCAGCGCGCCAAGCGCCAGGCCGACCGCCAGGGAGAGCACGATCTCCACCAGGTGATCCACGAGGGTGGTCTTCAAGCTCAGGGCCTGGCCGGATCCGAAGGCCTGGGCCAGGGCCAGGGAGATGGCGAAGACCACCAGGCCGACGGCGTCGTCCATGGCCACCACGGGCAACAGCGTGGAGGTGACGGGCCCCTTGGCCTTATACTGCCGCACCACCATCAGCGTGGCGGCGGGCGCGGTGGCCGTGGCGATGGCGCCGAGGGTCAGCACCACGGGCAGGGGAAAGCCGAACAGGTACAGCGTCACATCCACCAGCAGCGTGGCCATCAGGGCCTGGAACATGGTGATGGAGATGGCCTTGGACCCGATTTGCTTGATGTGGGAAAGCTTGAATTCCCCGCCGATGGAAAAGGCGATGAAGCCCAGCGCCACCGTGGTGATGGCGCCGACCTCCTCCAGCGACTGGGAGGGGAACAGCCGCAGGCAATAGGGACCGATGAGCAGGCCGGCGATCAAAAAGCCGGTCACGTTGGGCAGGTGAAGCAGCTTCATGGCCCGGCTGAGCAGCAGGCCGAAGGCCATGGCCATGGCCAAGGAAAACAGGATGTTCATGCGCCTTTACTCCCTTTGCAAGCCTTCAACGTAGCCGATGGGCAGGGTGAACAGGATGCCCGTGTTGGGCTTGTCCAGCTCGCCGCAGACCCGGTGGATGGTTTCCCGCGCCGTGTCCAGCTGGCCGTCCGCCAGGACGACGAAGAGGATCTTGCCCTTGGCGCTGGCGGGGTTTAGAAATTGCCGAAGGGAGCCGAACAGGGGAGGCGGCTCCACCTGGGACTCGTACAGGGCCTGGAGCATGCCCTCGCACTCCACCACGGTGCCGCCGCCGATCTTGTTTTCCATCAGCTCCCGCAAAATGGGCGAGACCACGTCCGCGTTCTTTGCGATGAACACCAACAGCTGCATACAAACACCAACCTTTCCAGCAAAAAAGAACATGAAAAAGAAAGCGTGCCGGCTTCCTTTTCAGTTCCTATTCTAAATTTTACGATACGACCGATGCAAAGGCCTTGTCAAGTTTCTTTGGTTGTTTTTTTGTTATTTGATTTTCGGGCGGCGGCCGTTCCTTTCGCCGGCCGCCTTGACGCCGGGGAGAACATGCAATAGAATATAAAGTAAGTAAGGAAATAGAAAAGCCGGACGCTTGCGCCGGCAAAGGAAACGGGGGGGTTTGCATGGGACTGTTGGCGGCCATGCGCTTTGACAACGTGTTTTCCGTCGTGGGCGACCGGCTGGTGCGCAGGTACGACGACGAGCTGCTCTGGATTGAGCCCTGGGGCAAGGACAGCCTGCGGGTTCGGGCCACGAAGATGGCGCGCATGCCCGACGAGGACTGGGCGCTGCTGCCGCCGGAGGAATGCCGGGCCCAAATCCGCGTCGGCCAGGAGGAGGCCTCCATCCAAAACGGCCGCATCCGGGCCGTTTGCAGCGCCGCGGGCCGGCTGCGCTTCGAGGAGGAGGGCGGCCGGCTGTTGCTGGAGGAATTCACCCGCAACCGCTGGGACGTCAGGGCCAAGGATTGCTCGGCCCTGAACATCGAGGCCCGGGAGCTTCGCCCCATTCCCGGCGGCGATTACGCCCTGACCGCCCGCTTTGAATCCAACCCGAACGAGCGCATCTACGGCATGGGCCAATACCAGATGCCCTACCTCGATTTAAAGGGCTGCGAGCTGGAGCTGGCCCAGCGCAACTCCCAGGCCAGCGTGCCCTTTGCGGTGTCCTCCCTGGGCTACGGCTTTTTGTGGAACAACCCCGCCATCGGCCGGGCCGCCTTCAACAAAAACCTCAGCCTTTGGCAGGCCCAGGTGACCACCAAGCTGGACTATTGGATCACGGCCGGCAGGGGCGTGAAGGAGATCTGCCGCAACTACGCCAGGGCCACCGGGTACGCCCCGGCCTTTCCCGAGGAGGCCCTGGGCTTTTGGCAGAGCAAGCTGCGCTACCAGACCCAGGAGGAGCTGCTGGGCGTGGCCAGGGAATTCAAGCGCCGCGGCCTGCCCCTTTCGGTGATCGTGGCGGACTTTTTCCACTGGCCAAACCAGGGGGACTGGAAGTTTGACGAGGAGTATTGGCCGGACCCCGCCGCCATGACCCGGGAGCTGGGGGAAATGGGCGTCCAGCTCATGGTCTCCGTCTGGCCGACGGTGGAGAAGAGCAGCGAAAACCACCAGGAGATGCTCAGCCGCGGCCTGCTCGTGCGCATGGACCGGGGCATTCGCGCAGCCTTGGAGCACAGAAACCACGCCGTGCACTTTGACGCCACCAACCCGGAAGCCCGGGCCTTCGTGTGGGACAAGGTGCGCAGGAACTATCTGGACAAGGGCGTTTCCCTGTTCTGGCTGGACGAGGCCGAGCCCGAATACACCAGGTACGATTTCGACATCTTCCGCTACCACCTGGGCACGGACCTGCAGGTGGGCAACATCTACCCCGCCCTGTTCGCCAAGACCTTTTACGACGGGCTGCAGGCGAGCGGCGTGGAGCGTCCCCTGAGCCTGGTGCGCTGCGCCTGGGCGGGCAGCCAGAGGTATGGGGCGCTGGTCTGGTCCGGCGACATCCATTCCACCTTCGAAAGCCTGCGCAACCAGCTGGCCGCCGGGCTGAACATGGGCATGGCCGGCATCCCCTGGTGGACCACGGACATCGGCGGCTTCCACGGCGGCGACCCGGAGGACCCGGCCTTCCGCGAGCTGCTGACGCGCTGGTTCCAGTGGGGGGTGTTCTGCCCGGTGATGCGCATCCACGGCGACCGGGAGCCCACCGGCAGCCCCTTGGGCCCCAGCGGCGGGGGCAAGACGCCCTCGGGCGCCGCCAACGAGCCCTGGAGCTTCGGCCAGCGCACGGGCGAGATCCTGCGGCGCTGCCTGCTGCAAAGGCAGCTGCTGCGCCCCTACCTGGCCCGGACGATGGACCAGGCCCACGAGAAGGGCGACCCGCCCATGCGGGCGATGTTCTACGAGTTCCCCGAGGACCCGCGATCCTGGGAGGCGGAGGATCAGTACATGCTCGGCGAGGACCTGCTGGTGGCCCCGGTGTTTCAGGCGGGCCAGACCCAAAGAAAGGTCTATCTGCCCGCCGGCGCAAGCTGGGTGCGGCTGGATACGGGGGAGGTTCTGGAGGGCGGCCGGGAGACGCTGGCCCAGGCCCCGCTGGAGCGCATCCCCGTCTTCGCCAGGCAGGGCGCGCAGCTGGGCTTTACCCTGGAGGCCTGGCAGGGGCTGTAGGCCCGCGCGGCGGAGGAACGGGGCAAGACGCGCAACTTGGGTTTGCAGAATACGCAGCTACTTATAGAGGGGGTTTTGCACATGGCGATCATCGAAACCGGCAACGGAAAGCTATATTGGCAACAGGGACGGGAAAAGATGCTCATCGAGCCCTGGGGCCGGCACAGCCTGCGCGTGCGCGTCAGCCGCAACAGCTGCATCGACCAGGCGGAGAACTGGGCCCTGCTGCCCCAGGAGGAACAGGCCGGGGCCGTGGTGTCCAGGGACGAGGCGCAGGGCAGCGTCTCCATCCAAAACGGCAACATCCGCGCCACCATCGACCGGCACGGCTACCTGGCCTTCTACAACCAGGACGGCAAGGAGCTGCTGCGGGAGTATTGGCGCAACCGCAACGACCTGAGCGAGTATTGCGTGCCCCTCAACTACAACGCCAGGCAGTTGAAGCCCATCATCGGCGGCGATTGGAAGCTGACCGCCTACTTTGAGGCCTACGACGACGAAAGGCTCTACGGCCTTGGCCAGTACCAGGAGAAGCAGCTCAACCGCAAGGGCCTGACGCTGGAGCTGGCCCAGCGCAACTCCCAGGCCTCCATCCCCTTCCTGCTCTCTTCCAGGGGATACGGCTTTTTGTGGAACAACCCGGCCCTTGGCCGCGTGACGCTGGGGCTGAACCGCACCGAATGGGTGGCCGACAGCACCAAGCAGCTGGATTACTGGATCACCGCCGGCGACACGCCCGCGCAGATTGAGGAGAACTACAGCGCCGTGACCGGCCGCGTGCCCATGATGCGCGACGACGTGATGGGCTTTTGGCAGTGCAAGCTGCGCTACCGCAACCAGGAGGAGCTGCTCGCCGTGGCTCGCAAGTACAAGGAGCTGGGCGTTCCCCTGGACGTGATCGTCATCGACTTCTTCCACTGGACCAAGCAGGGCGAGTGGAAGTTCGACCCGGCGTGCTGGCCGGACCCCGAGGCCATGATCCGGGAGCTGAACCAGATGGGCACCAAGCTGATGGTCTCCGTCTGGCCCACCGTGGACATCGCCAGCGAAAACCACGCGGAGCTGGCCCAGATGGGCGGCCTGATCCAGCCGGACCATGGCAACCTGTACGGCACCTTCATGGGCTACACCACCTATTTCGATTCCACCCATCCCCAGGCCAGGGAGCTGGTCTGGAACCGGTCCAAGCAGAACTACTTCGATAAGGGCGTGGATCTGTTCTGGCTGGACGAGGCGGAGCCCGAAACCGCGGCCAACGACATGGAAAACGTGCGCTTCCACATCGGCCCCGGCGCCCAGGTGGCCAACATCTATCCCTTCTTCTACACCAAGGCCTACTACGACGGCATGACCCAGGCGGGCATGGACAAGGTGATCAACCTGGTGCGCTGCGCCTGGGCGGGCAGCCAGCGCTTTGGCGCGCTGCTTTGGTCCGGCGACGTCTACTCCTGCTGGCGCACCCTGCGCGAGCAGCTCTGCGCCGGGCTTTCGGCCTCCGTGTCCGGCATTCCCTGGTGGACCTGCGACATCGGCGGCTTCCTGGCGGGCCGCACCGACGACCCCAAGTTCCACGAGCTGTTCATCCGCTGGTTCGAGCTGGGCGCGTTCCTGCCCGTCTTCCGCCTGCATGGGGAGAGATTGCCCCACTGGCCCAACGAGAGCATGGTCTACAAGGCGCCCAACGGCGATTTGCAGTTTGGCACCGGCGCGGACAACGAGATCTGGAGCTATGGCGAAAAGAACCTGGAGATCTGCAAGAAGTATATCTTCCTGCGCGATCAGCTGCGCCCCTATGTGAAAAAGACCATGGAGCAGGCCCACGAGCAGGGCGCGCCGGTGATGCGCCCCCTGTTCTACGCCTATCCGCAGGACGCCAAGGCCTGGGAGGTGGAGGATAGCTATCTCTTTGGCGACGACATCCTGGTGGCGCCCGTGATGGAGGAGGGCGCGGTGCAGCGCCCCGTCTACCTGCCGCAGGGCGAGACCTGGCGCGAGGTCGCCACCGGCAAGCGCTTCGAGGGCGGCCAATGGGTCCAGGCGGAGGCGCCGCTGGAGGTCATTCCCCTCTTCGTGCGGGAGGGCAGCCAGGTGGAGCTATAGGTCCCGAAATAAACAAAAAAGCCAAGGGGAGGGAATCCTCCCCCTGGCTTTTTTTGTTTGCGCAGCCGCTCAGCCCTCCCGGCCGGAAGCGGCTCCCCAGGCCTTCAGCGCCTGCAGCGCCGCGGCGGCGTCGCCCTCCCGCGCGCTGAACATCTCCGCCACCTGGGCGCCCGCGCACAGGGCGCGTATGTTCTGCTCGCGACGGCCCTTCCCGCCGCCGCCGTGGGTGCAGAAGGGAAAGACCCGCTTGCCCTCCCAGGTTTGCAGGGCAAGAAAGCTGGCCAGGGGCGGGGCCATGGTGCCGCACCAAATGGGGGCGCCCACATCGACCCGGTCATAGGGCGTTAGGTCCGGCAAAGGGGGCAGCAGGTCGGGGCGCGTCCCCTGGAGGATTTCCTCCTTGGCCCGGCGCACCACCTGGCCGTAGTCCTTGGAATAGGGAAGCGCGGGCCTTAGCTCCGCCAGATCGGCTCCCGTCTGGGAGGCGAGGGCTTGCGCCATCTCCTTGGCGTGGCCGGCCCAGCTGTAATAGACGACGATGCTCTTTGCCATGAAAAACGCTCCTCCCCTCGACGTCCGGTGAAAAGAAGGCGGGCGAGGCCCCCTGGCTGCGCCTTTCTACCATTCGGCGATGCAGCCGTCGCCGTCGCGCCAGATGGGGTTGTGCCAGTCGTGGCCCTGGGCGGCCAGATGCCGGACGCGGGCCTCGTCGATGACCACGCCAAGGCCCGGCAGCTTCGAAGGGAAGGCGTAGCCGCCCTCGTAGCGGAAGACCTCGGGGTTCTTGAGGTAATCCAGCAGGTCATAGCCGGTGTTGTAATGGATGCCGGCGCTTTGCTCCTGCAAAAAGGCGTTGGGCGTGCAAAAATCCACCTGCAGGCAGCTGGCCAAGGCGATGGGGCCGAGGGGACAGTGGGGCGCCAGGGCCACGTCGAAGGCCTCGGCCATGGCGGCGATCTTGCGGGTTTCCCAGATGCCGCCGGCGTGGCTTACGTCCGGCTGGAGGATGTCCACCGCGCCGCTGGCCAGCAGGCTCTTAAACCCCCAACGGGTGTAGTTTCTCTCGCCCGTGGCGATGGGGATGTTGCTGCTGCGGGCAAGCTCGGCCAGGGCTTCCTCGTTTTCGGCCAAAACCGGCTCCTCCACGAAGAGCAGGTCGTAGGGCTCCAGCTTTTTCATCAGCAGCCTGGCCATGGTCTTGTGGACGCGGCCATGGAAGTCCACGGCCACCCGGAGCGCGCCGCCCGTTTCCTCCGCAATGGCGGCCACCCGCTCCACCACGCCGTCCAGCTTCTTGTGGTCGTCGATCCACTTCAGCTCCGCCGTGGCGTTCATCTTCACGGCGGAGTATCCCTGGTCCAGGGCCTCCCGGGCGGCGGCGCGCACGTCCTCCGGCCGGTCGCCGCCGATCCAGCGGTAGACGGGGATGCGGTCGCGCACCTTGCCGCCCAGGAATTCGTACACGGGCAGGTTGTAATACTTGCCCTTGATGTCCCACAGCGCCTGTTCGATGCCGGAAATGGCGCTGGTGAGCACCGGCCCGCCCCTGTAAAAGCCGCCGCGGTAAAGGGTTTGGAAGAGGTCTTCCACATCGCCGGCGGAATGGCCGACGAGGCAGGGGCTCATCTCCCGCACGCAGGCGGCCACGGTGGAGGCCCGGCCTTCCACGACCGGCTCGCCCCAGCCTTCCAGGCCCGATTGGGTGGTGATTTTGACAAACAGCCAGCGGGGCGGGACCTGAAACAGCTCCACGGAACGAATCTTCATCCCCTATTCCTCCCTTGCCGGTTCCTGCGGCGGCTCCACGGCCACGGCAACCCCGTCCGGGATCACGCAAAGGCGGGCGCCGCTCCCCTTTTGCGCATAGGCCCTGGCCATGGCCTCCTCCAGCGTTTGGGCGTACTCCAGCTTCATCTGCGCAAGCAGGGGCGCGGCTTCGGGCTCGGAAACGAAGATGACCCGGTGCTCGCGCAGGATCTTGACCAGAATCTGCACCTGCCATTGATCCGGACGGGTCTGGCCCTGGGGCACCGCCAGGATGCGCCGGTACAGCGCCTCCGGCGAGGCGCAATCCCGCAGGGCGGTGAAGAAATGCTCCCCGCCGTGTCCGTCGGCACAGCTGGCGCACAGCACCAGCACCGCCCCCGGCGCGGCGGCGGCCGCCGCCGCGCTGAGCCCCTTGACCGCCTGGTAGATGTTCTGGTCCAGGGGCGCGCCCCCGTTGGAGCTGACCACGATGTCCGCCGCCCGCTTGGGCTGCACGCGGCAATAGGGCAGCAGGAAGTTGCAGCCGGCCCGATGGGCCTGGAGGGGCTCGCCGGCAAAGGCGGCGGCCACGCGCTTTTCCCCGTCCAGCACCACGTTGAGGATATAGGCCAGCTTGGCCATGCGGGCGGCGGCCTCCATGTCCTCGTGGATGGGGTTGCCCTCCAAGCAGCCCGCCCTGGCCTTGGGCGAGGCGATGAAGGCCGCGCAGTGGTTGCCCAGCACCGTCTCGCGGGCGCAGACGCCGGGCAGCACGCTCTTGCGCCCGCCGGAAAAGCCGGCGAAGAAATGGGGCTCGATGAAGCCCTCCGCCAGCAGCAGGTCGCAGCCGGCGGCCAGGGCGTTGATGCGCAGGGGCGCGCCCGAGGGCAGCGTGCCCAGCGTGACCAGCCGCGCCTCGTCGGCGCAGTCGTGCTGCACCAGGCGCTCCTGCGCCAGGATGTCCTCGCCAAACTTTTGCGCCAGCTCCTCCCGCGTGCTGGGCCGATGGCAGCCCGTGGCCACCAACAGCTGGATTTCAAGCTTCGGGTTGCCGCGCCGCAGGGCGCGCAACAGAGGCGGAAGCAGCAGGCGGCTGGGCACCGGCCGGGTATGGTCGGAACAGAGAATCACCGCGCTGCGCTTGCCCGCGGCCAAGGACTCCAGCTTCGGGCCGGCCACGGGGGTTTCCATGGCCCGGCGCACCAGCTCCTCCGGCGCGGCGGCCGGCTGCAGGCGGTGAAGGCCGGAGAGCAACAGCTCCGCTCCTTGCGGCGCGTCCAGGGGAAGGAAAGAGGAACCGTAGGGAATCCGGATGCGCATGGGACGGCCTCCTTTGCCAATGGCGTTCGTTGCTTCCAGCATAGCACAAAGCTCCGCCGGGGAAAAGGGGACGCGCCTGTCTGCCGCCAAGAACAAAGAGGCCGCCCGTGGAATATGGTACAGCAGACTTGGGAAGAGAGGGCGGGGATGCGTCGTGTTTCAGGATTGCCGTTGCCGCGCGGGGGGCTGTCGGGATTGCTTGACCTGCCTGCGCTGTAGAGCGCCGCTTTGGCTGGCCGGCCCGACCGGCCCCACCGGCCCCACCGGCGCAACGGGCCCCACCGGCCCGACCGGCCCCACCGGCCCGATGGGGCCGCGCGGTTGGCCGGGCGGCCAGGGCCCGACCGGCGCAACCGGCTCCGACGGGCTTCCGGGCCCCACGGGCCCCGCCGGCGCTGCCGGCCCGACCGGCCCCGCGGGGGCAACCGGCCCCCCCGGCCCCCCCGGCCCTACGGGAGCGATGGGTCCCACCGGTCCCACGAGGGCGACGGGCCCCGCCGGGCCGGCTGGCGCGACGGGCAATCCGGGCGCGCGGGGAGCCACGGGCTCCACGGGCGATACCGGCCCCACAGGCCCCACCGGCCCGACCGGGGCAACCGGCGAGGGGGGCCCCACGGGCCCGACCGGCCCCACCGGCCCGGCGGGAGAAAGCGGCGAGGAAGGCCCCATGGGCCCCACGGGCCCGACCGGCCCCACGGGGCCGGCGGGAGAAAGCGGCGAGGCGGGGGCCACGGGCCCCACGGGGCCGACCGGAACGGTGCCGGACGACGTGTTCGCCTCCTTTGTCAACACCCAATATCCGCTTGTTCGCGGCAGCTTGATCACGCTCTTTCCGGACGTAACGGACCCGACGGGCAACATCGTGGCCACGGGTTTGCAGAACATCACCCTGGCGCCCGGCTACTACCTTTTCTCCTACAAGGTTTCCGCCATCTTCCGCACCCCCAACTATATGCAGGTCACCCCGTCCTACAACGGCACTTCCCACTTGGAGACGGGCATCTACTTCGCCACCAGCGCCGACGGGTCCAGCGCCTGCGGCTCCGCCTTTTTCATCGTTCGCGCCCCCACGCAGACGGTGTTTTCGCTCAGCTACAGCGGCTCTGCCGACGCCCAGGACGGCGAAATCAACCTCACGATCCTCAAGCTCCGGCGCGAGCTATAGAAACGGGCCGGGCGCTGCCGTCCCCCGCCGGGGGGCGGCAGCGCCCGGCCTTCTTGTTAGGCGATGCCCAGCTTCTTCTTTTCCGCGTCCACCAGGGCGCGCAGGCATTGGATCTCGGCGTCGGTGTCGGCCTGGCCGCGCGCGGCGCTGGTCTTGGTGCGGGGATCGTCCAGCACGGTGAAGGGCGCGCCGGCCGTGCCCATGAAGTATTCGCCGTCGGCCATGCCGTAGTCCCGCACGTACAGGGGCTCCTCCATGGGCGGCAGCTGGCCCAGGTCCACCAGGTCCGGGTGCTGGTGCAGCAGCAGGGAGGTCTCGCCGGCCGTGGCGTGGCCGCCGCCCAGGCTCGGATCCGCCGAGGCGATGGGCGTGGCCAGCAGCACCTTGGCGCCGCGAAGCGTGTGGTCAAACTCCAGCTGCAGCTCCGATAGGGCGCGCAGCTGGTTGGAGGCCCCATGGGCGTTGACGAACACCAGCAGCTTGTAGCCGTTTTGCAGCAGCAGCCTGGCGGTGTCCCGCAGCAACAGCCGCAGCGTCTCCTCGCGGTAATACAGGGATTTTACGCTGTTCTTGGGGAAGTCCATGCCCACCACGTGGATGCTGGGATCCTCAAAGCCGAGCTTGGCCAAGGTGGCCTCGTCGCGCTCGGACTCCGTGCCCACAAAGAGCGTTGGCAGCACCACGCCGCCGTAAAGCTCCGCGCTGCGCAGGGCGATGGTTTCGGCGTTGAGGGCGTCCAGGCCCATGGCGCTTTGGGGACCGTGCCACTCGATGGGTCCAAAGGGGATGTAGCAGACGGGGCAGCGCGCCAGCTCGGCGCGCAGCTCGTCCGGCCGCAGGCGCTCGTAACGAACGGTTCTTGGCATCGTTGATTCCTCCTTACTTGACGCTTCTAAGGGAAAGGCGCCGTCCTTTCCTGCCGGTTTACGGCCCGGCAAGGGCTTGGGCATTTGCCAAGGCCGCTCGGCGGACAGGCGGACGGGCATAAAGCAAAGCGGTCGGGATCGCGGTTGGGCGAATGCATCCGGGCGGCGGCGCCCTTCCTCTTCCGGGCGAGGGCGGCGGTCCCAAAGAAAAGGGCGCGCGCGCTAAACGGCCATTGCCGCAGGCGGGCCGTCCGCTTCGGCCCTTTTTTCTCGCGCGGTCCCCGGGCGGACGTCCTCAGTATAGCATGTTCCCCTCCGCCCCGCCATAAAAAACAGGGGCCTGGCGGTCGCCGGCCTCCTTGGTTGGACGGGTGGAACGCAAAAGGCGCTACGCCATCAGGCCCTGCACGAGCTCGTAGCCGGTCTTCACAAACAGCAGGCCCAGCACCAGGAAGATGAACAGCCGCACCCATTTCGCGCCGCCGCGCACCGCCAGGCGCGCGCCCAGATAGCCGCCGAGCATGCAGCAAAGGGCGGCCGGGATGGCCAAGGCGAAGAACACCTTGCCGTTGATCCAATACAGGACCAGGGAGGCCAGGTTCGAGGCCAGGTTGGCCAGCTTGGCGCAGCCGGAGGAGAGGATGAGGTCATAGCCCAACAGCGAGGTGAAGCAGAGGATGAGGAAGGTTCCGGTGCCGGGCCCGACCAGACCGTCGTAGGCCCCGATGCACAGGCCGATGCCGCAGGCGTAGAGGGTTTCACGCCACAGGGGCAGGGACTTGGGCGCGGGCTCCTGGCCAAAGCCCTTGCGGAAAAACAGAAACAGCGCCACCGCCGGCAGGGCCAACAGGATGATGGCCTTTAGGGCCGTTTCGGAGATGTGCAGGGCCAAGGCGGTGCCCAGGGCGGAGCCGCCAAAGGAAAACAGCGCGGCCAACGCCGCCTGCCGCAGGGCGATCTTGCCGGAGCGCAGGTATTTGAGGGCGGCCGTCAGCGTGCCAAGGCTCATGGCGAACTTGTTGGTTCCGGCGGCCAGATGGGCGGGCAGGCCTGCCAGCAAATAGGCCGGCAGGGAGATCAGGCCCCCACCCCCGGCGACGGCGTCCACAAAGCCGGCCAGAAACACCAGGGGACAGACGGTCAGCAACAGCAGCGGCGTAAGCTCCAAAGACAACCCCTTCTTTCCGCGCGCGGCCTTTTGCTTTGGACATGGGACAAGCTGCGCGCCGCGCTTTTTTAAGTATACCAGCGCGGTGCCCCCGCCCACAAGGGGAAAAAGGAAGGAAGAGGAATGCATAAACATTCGCAATAATCTATGAATATGCGTGTTTTTTAAGTATATATAACAAAATCACGCTTAAAAATGCGTGCAAACCCGTTGACAGCGGCGGGGAATGATGTATAATTTAAGCATAACGCGCGGCGCCCCGCCCGGCAGGGCCGAGGCCGGGCAGAATATGCACTGCGAAGGAGAAAAAAGCATGAAGAAGTACAACAAGGTTGTGTTGGCCTATTCCGGCGGCCTGGACACCTCCGTCATCATCCCCTGGCTGAAGGAAAACTACGGTTGCGAAGTGATCGCCGTGGCCGCGGACGTCGGCCAGGGCGCGGAACTTTCCGGTTTGGAAGAAAAGGCCCTCAAGACCGGCGCCTCCAAGCTCTACATCGAGGACCTGCGCGCCGAGTTTGTCAACGAATATATATTCCCCACCCTCAAGGCCGGCGCCGTGTATGAAAACCAGTACCTGCTGGGCACCTCCTTTGCCCGCCCCATCATCGCCAAGCGCATCACCGAGATCGCCAAGGCCGAGGGCGCGGACGCCATCGCCCACGGCTGCACCGGCAAGGGCAACGACCAGGTCCGCTTCGAGCTGGCCATCGCCGCCTACGCCCCCCACATGGACATCATCGCCCCCTGGCGCACCTGGGAGATGAAGAGCCGCGAGGACGAGATCGAATACGCCGAAAAGCACAACATCCCCCTGAACATCACCAGGGAGACCAACTATTCCAAGGACAAGAACCTCTGGCACCTCTCCCATGAGGGCCTGGACCTGGAAGACCCCGCCAACGAGCCCAACTACGACAAGATCCTCGAGCTTGGCGTCACCCCCTGGGCGGCCCCGGACGAGGCGGAGTATGTGACCATCGGCTTTGAAAAGGGCGTGCCCGTCTCCCTCAACGGCGAAAAGATGGACGGCGTCAAGCTCATTGAAAAGCTCAACGCCCTGGGCGGCAAGCACGGCGTCGGCCTGTGCGACATGGTGGAAAACCGCCTGGTGGGCATGAAGTCCCGCGGCGTGTACGAAACCCCCGGCGGAACCATCCTCTACAAGGCCCACGACATGCTCGAGCAGATCTGCCTGGACAAGCTGACCCTGCACTACAAGCAGAAGATGGCCCTGGAGTTTGCGGACCTGGTCTACAACGGCCAGTGGTACACCCCGCTGCGCGAGGCCCTGTCCGCCTTCGTGGACAAGACCCAGGAGACCGTCAACGGCCAGGTGAAGCTGAAGCTCTATAAGGGCAACATCATCGGCGCCGGCATGACCAGCCCCGACTCCCTCTACGACGAGGACATCGCCACCTTCGGCGAGGACCAGGTCTACGACCAGTTCGACTCCAAGGGCTTCATCCGCCTCTTCGGCCTGCCCATCCGCATCAAGGCCATGCTGGAGGAGAAGAAGCAGAAGTAAACCGCGCAGACACGCCGGTTGCAAAGGGCGCCTTCGCGCGAAATGCGCACGGGGGCGCTCACTTTCTAAAAAAGGGGAAAAGAAACGATGAAGATGTGGGCGGGCCGCCTCAGCGGCGACGTGGACGAGGGCCTCAACCGCTTGAACCAGTCCATCGGCTTTGACAGCCGCATGTTTGAGGAGGATATCCAGGGCTCCATGGCCCACGCGACCATGCTGGGCGTCGTGGGCGTGCTGGAGGAGGAGGAAAGCCGCAAGATTGTGGAGGGCCTGGAGCAGATTCTCCAGGACCGGAAGGAGGGCAGGCTGGCCATCGACCCCCAGGGGGAGGACATCCACATGTTTGTGGAGCAGGTTCTGACCAGCCGCCTTGGCGACCTTGGCAAGAAGCTGCACACCGGCAGAAGCCGCAACGACCAGGTGGCCCTGGACGTGCGGCTGTACCTGGCCAACCAGGAGGAGGAGCTGATCGAGCTGGTGGAGGCGCTCTGCGCCTGCCTGTGCGACCTGGCCCAGGAACACCTTACGACCGTGATGCCCGGCTACACCCACCTGCAAAGGGCCCAGCCCATCACCCTGGGCCACCAGCTAATGGCCTATGTGCAGATGCTGCTGCGCGACCGGGAACGCCTGCAGCAGACCCGGGAGCGCACCAGGCTCTCGCCCCTGGGCTCCGGTGCCCTGGCCGGCACCACCTACCCGCTGGATCGCCAGCTGGTGGCGGAAAAGCTCGGGCTTGCGGGCGTAACGGAAAACTCCCTGGACGGCGTGTCCGACCGGGATTTCGTGCTGGAGCTGTCCGCGGACCTGTCCATCCTCATGATGCACCTAAGCCGCATGGCCGAGGAGATCATCCTCTGGTTCTCCTCGGAGTTTCGCTTCATGGCCCTGTCCGACCGCTTCTCCACGGGCTCGTCCATCATGCCCCAGAAGAAGAACCCGGACATCGCCGAGCTCATCCGCGGCAAGACCGCCAGGGTCTACGGCCACCACATGACCCTGTTGACCATGATGAAGGCCCTGCCCCTGGCCTACAACAAGGATATGCAGGAGGACAAGGAGGCCATCTTCGACATCGTGGACACGGTCAAGCTTTGCCTGTCCGTGCTGCCGCCCATGTGGAACAGCGCCACCTTCTATCCCGAAAACATGCGAGCGGCCGCGGCCGGCGGCTTCATCAACGCCACGGACTGCGCCGACTACCTGGTGAAGAAGGGCCTGCCCTTCCGCGACGCCTACAAGATCACCGGCCAGCTGGTGGCCCTGTGCATCGAAAAGGGCCTCACCCTGGAGACCCTGCCCCTGTCGGAGTACCAAGCCCTGAGCCCCCTCTTTGACGATGGCGTGTACCAGGCCATCGACCTGCTCAGCTGCGTGTCGCTGCGCAAGGTGTATGGCGGCCCGGCCGCCGAGGCGGTGGCCAAGCAGATCGAAAACGCGAGGAGGAAGCTTGTATGAGCGCGGACAAGAAGAGGTTTCGGGTGTTCATCGACGGAAGGGAGGGCACCACGGGCCTGCAGATCGAGGACAGGCTGAAGCAAAGGCCGGACGTGGAGCTGCTGGACATCGATCCGGACAAGCGCAAGGACCTTGCGGAACGCCGCCGTCTGCTCAACGCCGCGGACGTCGCCTTCCTCTGCCTGCCGGACAAGGCCGCCGTCGAGGCGGCGGAGCTGATGGAAAACCAGGACACCATCCTCATCGACGCCTCCACCGCCCACCGAACCAGCCCCGGCTGGGCCTACGGCTTTGCGGAGCTGTCCCCGGCCCATCGGCAGGCCATCGCCGCCTCCAAGCGCATCGCAAACCCCGGCTGCCACGCCTCCGGCGTTATCGCGGCCGCCTATCCCCTGGTGCAGGCGGGCGTGCTGCCCAAGGACTATCCCCTCAGCGCCCATTCCATCACGGGCTACAGCGGCGGCGGCAAGAAGATGATCGCCCAGTACGAGGCCGCGGATCGGGATGCGGCCCTGGACAGCCCCAGGCAGTACGGCCTGGGCCTCAACCACAAGCATCTGCCGGAGATCCAGGCCCAGCTGGGGCTGGCAACGCCGCCGGTGTTCAACCCCATCGTCTGCGACTTTTACGCGGGCATGGCGGTGAGCCTGCCCCTGGTGGCCTCCCATCTCAAGGGCCATCCCAGCAGGAAACAGCTGGAGGAGATCTATACGGCCCATTACCAGGGCGCCGCCTTCCTGCGCGTGGAGCCCGCGCCGCAGGACGGCTTCCTGCCCGCCAACCTGCTCACCGGCACCAACCGCATGGGCATCTACGTGCTGGGCAACGACGAGCTGATGACCGTGGTCTGCGTGTTCGACAACCTGGGCAAGGGCGCCTCCGGCGCGGCGGTCCAGAACATGAACATCGCCCTCGGCCTGCCCGAGGACCACTACCTGCAATAGCGAAGGGGGAGAAGGACCATGCTTTTTACGCAAATAGAAGGCGGCGTTTGCGCGCCCAAGGGCTTTGTGGCCGGCGGACTGCACTGCGGCGTCCGCAAGAACAAGGATAAGAAGGACCTGGCCATGATCGCCTGCGAAACGCCCTGCACGGCCGCGGCCATGTACACCCAGAACAAGGTGTTCGGCGCGCCCATCGCCGTGACGAGGGAGCACCTCAAGGACGGCACGGCCCAGGCCGTGGTCTGCAACTCCGGCAACGCCAATACCTGCAACGCCGACGGCGTGCAGAAGGCCAAGGCCATGGCGGCCCTGGCGGCGGAAGCCCTGGGCCTTACGCCCAAGGACATCATCGTGGCCTCCACCGGCGTCATCGGCCAGCCCCTGGATCTAACCCCCATCGAGCAGGGCATCCGCACCCTGGCGCCCCAGCTGTCCAAGGAGGGCGGCTTGGCCGCAGCCCAGGCCATCATGACCACCGACACCATCCACAAGGAGGTGGCCGTGGCGCTCGAGCCGGACGGCAAGGCCGTGCGCATCGGCGCCATCGCCAAGGGGTCCGGCATGATCCATCCCAACATGGCCACCATGCTCTCCTTCATCACCACCGACGTGGCCATCGACAGGGAACCGCTGGCCCTGGCCCTGAAGGAGGTCGTGCAGCAGAGCTACAACATGATCTCCGTGGACGGGGATACCTCCACCAACGATATGGTGGCCATTTTGGCCTCGGGTTTGGCGGGCAACCCCAGGATCCAGGGCGAGGGGCCCGCGCTGGAAAAGTTCATCGCGGCCCTCAAACAGGTTTGCGTGACCATCGCAAAGCTCCTGGCCGGCGACGGCGAGGGCGCCACCCGCCTGCTGGAATGCCTGGTCACCGGTGCGCCGGACGCGGCCTGCGCCAAGACCGTGGCCAAGTCCGTGATCTGCTCCAGCCTGTTCAAGACGGCCATGTTCGCCTCGGACGCCAACTGGGGCCGCATTCTCTGCGCCATCGGCTATGCGGACGCCCAGTTCAGCGTCTCCACCATCGACGTGACCCTTTCCTCTGTCAAGGGCAGCGTGCAGGTGTGCAAGGACGGCTTCGGCGTGGAGTTTTCCGAGGAAAAGGCCAAGGAGGTCCTGCTGGAAAAGGAAATCCAAATCCGCATCGACATGAAGCAGGGCGACGGAAAGGCCACGGCCTGGGGTTGCGACTTGACCTACGACTATGTGCGCATCAACGGCGACTACAGAACCTGAGCCTGCCGGCCCAGAAACGGACTTGAGATCGGAGGAGCATAGCCCTATGTCCACGCAAAGCTTGACCAATTCCATGAAGGCCAGCGTCTTGACCGCTGCCCTTCCCTACATTCAGAAGTACACCGGCAAGGTGGTCGTGGTCAAATACGGCGGCAACGCCATGACCAACGAGGAGCTCAAGGCCGCCGTGATGAGCGACATCGTGCTGCTCAACCTGGTGGGCATCAAGGTGGTGCTGGTCCACGGCGGCGGTCCGGAAATCACCGCCACCCTCAAGGCCCTTGGCATCGAGTCCCGCTTCGTCAACGGCCTGCGCTATACCGACGAGGAAACGGCCAAGGTGGTGCAGATGGTGCTCTGCGGCAAGACCAATAAGGACCTGGTCAAGCTCATCGCCGGCTGCGGCGGCAGGGCCTTGGGCCTTTGCGGGCTGGACGGGTCCATGATCAAGGCGGAAAAGCTGACCGGCAGCGTGGACCTTGGCTTCGTCGGCCGCATCACGGAGGTGGACACCTCGCCCATCCTCAACGCCATGGCCGAGGGCTACATCCCCGTGGTGGCCACCGTCGGCGTGGACGAGCAGGGCCAGGTCTACAACATCAACGCCGACACCGCCGCGGCCTGCATCGCCACGGCCCTGCATGCGGAAAACATCATCCTCATGACGGACATCCGCGGCCTGATGCGCGACACCAAGGACGAAAACTCCCTCATCTCCTCCGTGTCCATCGGCGAGCTGCCCGCCCTCATCGAGAACGGCACCATCACCGGCGGCATGATCCCCAAGGTCGAGTGCTGCGCCGACGCGGTGCGCGGCGGCGTGCGCAAGGCCGTGATGATCGACGGCCGCATCCCCCATTCCATCCTCATCGAGATGTTCTCCGACGAGGGCATCGGCACCATGTTCCACGCGGATCCGCAGGAGGAGGCTTAGACATGAACTTCAGCGACATTCAGCAAAGGGACCAGGCGGCCGTCATGCACACCTACGCGCGCTTCCCCGTGGCCATCCAGCGGGGCAAGAACGCGCGCTGCGTGGACTTTGACGGCAAGGACTACATCGACTTTTCCTCCGGCATCGGGGTCAATTCCCTGGGCTTTGCCAACGAGGGCTGGGCCAAGGCCGTCTACGAGCAGCTGACCACCCTGCAACACATCTCCAACCTCTATTACACCCTGCCCTGCATCCAGGCGGCGGAGCTCATCGAGCAAAAGTCCGGCATGCGCAAGGTGTTCTTCGCCAACTCCGGCGCGGAGGCCAACGAGGGCGCCATCAAGACGGCCAGAAAGTACAGCCTGCAAAAGTACGGCCCCGGCCGCTCCACCATCGTATCCCTGCAAAACTCCTTCCATGGCCGCACCGTGACCACCCTGTCCGCCACCGGCCAGGATGTGTTCCACAAGGACTTCTTCCCCTTCACCGAGGGCTTCCGCTTTGCGGTGGCCAACGATCTGGAGGCCACGGCCGCCCAGCTGACCCAGGACGTCTGCGCGGTGCTGGTGGAGCTGGTGCAGGGCGAGGGCGGCGTGCTGCCCCTGGAGCGCGACTACGTCCAAGGCCTTGCGCGCCTCTGCCGGGAGAAGGACATCCTGCTCATCGTGGACGAGGTGCAGACCGGCGCCGGCAGGACCGGCAGCTTCCTGTGCTTCCAGCAGTTTGGCATCCAGCCGGACCTGGTCACCATGGCCAAGGGCATCGGCGGCGGCCTGCCCCTGGGCGCGGTGCTCTTTGGCGAGCGCACGGCCGACGTGTTGCAGCCCGGCGACCATGCCACCACCTTCGGCGGCAACCCCGCCGTGTGCGCGGGGGCCAAGTACGTGCTGGAAACCATGGACGAGGCCTTCCTGGCCCAGGTTCGGGAAAAGGGCGACTATTTCCGCCAGAAGCTGCTGACCATGCCCCACGTCAAGGGCGTTGCGGGCATGGGCTTGATGCTTGGCATCGAGTTGGACGGCGTCACCAGCCGCGAGGTGGTGGAAAAGGGCATCGAGCAGGGCGTGCTGACGCTGACCGCCAAGGCCAAGCTGCGCCTGTTGCCGCCGCTGACCATCACCAAGGAAGAGATCGACCAGGGCTTGGAGCGCCTGCAACGGGCCCTCGCCCAGCTGTAAGCTCGCGCGCGGACCGGGACAAAGGCGGACGAAAAAAGCGGAAAGGAAACAAAAAATGAAACATCTCTTAAAGCTGCTTGACTTGACCCAAGAGGAAATTGTCTCTATATTATCCTTGGCCAAGGAGCTGAAGGCCAAGCAAAAGCAGGGCGTTCCCCATCGGCTCTTGGAGGGAAAGACGCTCGGCATGATCTTCCAGAAATCCTCCACCAGGACGCGGGTGTCCTTCGAGGTGGGCATGTACCAGCTGGGCGGCCATGCGCTGTTCCTGTCCAACCGCGACCTGCAGATCGGCAGGGGCGAGCCCGTGGAGGATACGGCCCGGGTGTTGTCCAGGTATCTGGACGGCATCATGACCCGCACCTTCGCCCAGGAGGAGGTCGAGACCCTGGCCCGGGTGGGTTCCATCCCCGTCATCAACGGCCTGACCGATTTTGCCCATCCCTGCCAAGTGCTGGCGGACCTGATGACCATTTCCGAGCACAAGGGCAAGCTGGAAGGGCTGAAGCTGGCCTTCATCGGCGACGGCAACAACATGGCCAATTCCCTGATTGCCGGCTGCCTGAAGATGGGCATGTCCGTGTCCTGCGCCTGCCCCAAGGGCTATGAGCCGGACGCGCAGGTGCTGGACTTTGCCAAGGCCTATGGCGAGCGCTTCTGCCTGACGCAGGATCCCCTGGAGGCCGCCAGCGGCGCCGACGTGGTCTACACCGACGTTTGGGCCTCCATGGGCCAGGAGAGCGAGCAGAAGGTGCGCGAAAAGGCCTTCCAGGGCTATCAGGTCAACGAGGCGCTGATGGCAAAGACAAATCCCGGCTGCATGGTGCAGCATTGCCTGCCGGCGCACCGGGGCGAGGAGATCACCGCCGAGGTGTTCGAGGCCCATGCGCAGGAAATCTTCGACGAGGCGGAAAATAGGCTGCATGCCCAAAAGGCCGTGCTGGTGCTGTGCCTGGGCTAAAGGAATTGCGACGACAAGGGGGCGGAATACGCCCCCTGTTTGTGGAAAAAAACAACGCTTGGACAATCCGAAGTAAAGGGGTACAACATGAGAGAGAAAGCCTATCTGGTGTTGCAAAACGGACGCGTGTTTGAGGGCAGGCGTTTTGGCGCCGTGGGGGACGTGTACGGCGAGGCCGTGTTCACCACCGCCATGACCGGCTATGTGGAGACCCTGACCGATCCCAGCTACCATGGGCAGCTGGTCGTGCAGACGTTTCCCCTCATCGGCAACGTGGGCGTCATGGAAGAGGACTTTGAAAGCGAATACCCCCAATTGAGCGGCTACATCGTAAGGGAGGCTTGCGATGTGCCCTCTAATTTTAGATGCCAGAAAACGCTGGACCAGTACCTGAAGGAGAGCGGCGTGGTTGGTATCTGCGGGGTGGATACCAGGGCCATCACCCGGCTGCTGCGTTCCAGCGGCGTGATGCAGGCCTGCATCCTGTCCAAGCTGCCGGAGGATATGGACGCCTTGCTGCAAAAGTTGGCCGACACGCCGGCCCTCAACTCCGTGCCGGAGGTGACGGGCCTGCGTCTGAAGGAGGAGACCCCGGAAAACCCCGTGGTCATGATGGACTTTGGCTATAAGGAAAGCATCCTCAGCTGCCTGGAGAGCCGGGGCCTGGCCGTGAAGGTGGTGCCGGCGGACATGGACGCCGAGAAGATCCTCGCCATGAACCCCCGTGCTGTCATGCTTTCCAACGGCCCCGGGGATCCGGCCCTCAACATCAAGCCCATCCAGACCATCCGCACCCTGATGGACAAGAAGCTGCCCATGTTTGGCATCTGTTTGGGCCACCAGCTCATGGCCTTGGCGATGGGGGCAAGCTCCTCCAAGATGAAGTTCGGCCACAGGGGCGAGAACCAGCCCGTAATCGACCAGAGGGACGGCAGGCTGTTCATCACCAGCCAGAACCATGGCTACGCCCTGGACATCGATTCCCTGCCGGCCTGCGCCAAGCCCCTGTTCATCAACGCCAACGACCACACCCTGGAGGGCGTGATCTATACGGATCGGCCCGCCTTCTCCGTGCAGTTCCATCCCGAGGCCAGCGGCGGTCCCAGGGACACGGCGTTTCTCTTCGACGATTTCCTTAAGCTCATCCAGGGAGGGAAAAACTAAATGCCACTTAGAAAGGATCTCAAGCGTGTTCTGATCATCGGCTCGGGTCCCATCGTCATCGGCCAGGCCGCCGAGTTCGACTATGCGGGCACCCAGGCCTGCAAGGCGCTCAAGCAGGCTGGCCTGGAGGTGGTGTTGGTCAATCCCAATCCCGCCACCATCATGACCGATAACGCCATCGCCGACAGCATCTACATTGAGCCCCTGAGCGTGGACGTGCTCAAGCGCATCATACAAAAAGAAAAGCCCGACGGCCTACTCTCCACCCTGGGCGGCCAGAGCGGCCTGACCCTATCCATGCAGCTGGCCCGGGAGGGTTTCCTCAAGCAGATGGGCGTGGAGCTGCTGGGCGCCAGCCTGGAGACCATCGACAAGGCCGAGGACCGCCTGCTCTTCAAGCAGACCATGGAGTCCATTGGCCAGCCCTGCATCCCCTCCGACGTGGTGCACGACGTGGATAGCGCCCTGGTGTTTGCCGAGCAGATCGGCTACCCGGTGATCGTGCGCCCCGCCTTCACCATGGGCGGGAGCGGCGGCGGCATCGCCAAGAACGAGGAAGAGCTGCACGAGATCGCCCGCACCGGCCTGGACGCCTCGCCCATCCGCCAGATCCTGGTGGAAAAGAGCGTGGCCGGCTGGAAGGAAATCGAGTTTGAGGTGATGCGCGACAGCCACAACAACGTCATCGCCATCTGCTCGATGGAAAACATCGACCCGGTCGGCGTGCACACCGGCGACTCCATCGTGGTCGCTCCCGCACTCACCCTGGCGGACAAGGAATATCAAATGCTGCGCTCCGCGGCGCTGAAGATCATCTCCACCCTCAAGGTCAACGGCGGGTGCAACGTGCAGTTTGCCCTGGATCCGGAATCCTTCGAATACGCGGTGATCGAGGTGAACCCCCGCGTCTCCAGGTCTTCCGCCCTGGCCTCCAAGGCCACCGGCTATCCCATCGCCAAGGTGGCCGCGCAGATCGCCGTCGGCTTCACCCTGGACGAAATTCAGAACCAGGTGACCGGGAAGACCTGCGCCTTCT
>CALWRM010000041.1 GCA_944383925.1 uncultured Clostridia bacterium | reverse complement strand
GGGGCTAAAGCGGCGCGGCGGCGGTTGCGGGTAAAAGACGGTGGCTTTTGACGCTGCGGTGCCGTGGCGGTTTAACGTGATAAAGTATATAATGGTTCCGATCTTCATTCGCGGCCCGTCCGGAGAGGCCGGCGGCCGCGAGCCAAGCAAAAAGAAGGAGGAACCGTTTGTGATGAAGAAGACGTTTGCCCTGCTGTTGCTCGCCCTGCTGCTGCTGACCGCCTGCTCCGCGCCGGCCGGAGAGGGCGAGGCGGACAACAAGTTGGTGGTCGGTCTGGACGACAGCTTCCCGCCCATGGGCTTCCGGGACGACGACTCCAACCTGGTGGGCTTTGACATCGATCTGGCCAAGGCCCTGGGCGAGGAGCTGGGCCTGGAGGTGGAGTTTAAGCCCATCGATTGGGACGCCAAGGTGATGGAGCTGGACGCCGGCAACATCGATTGCATTTGGAACGGCCTGTCCATCAGCCCCGAGCGCGAGGAGGAGATGGACTTCACCCGCCCCTATCTGGCCAATGAGCAGCTGATCATCGTGCTGAGCGACTCCACGGTCTCCGGCATCGCGGACCTGGAGGGCCTGACGGTGGGCCTTCAGCGCGGCTCCACCGCGCTGGACGCCTTCAACAAGAACGAGATCTCCGGCAAGGTGGCCGGCCTGAACGAGTATGCCGACAACGTGGCCGCGCTGACGGACCTGAGCATCGGCCGCATCGACGCCGTCGTGATGGACGAGGTGGTGGCCCGCTACTACGAGACCAAGGACGCGGGCACCTACAAGGTGTTGGACGAGTCCTTCGCGGCGGAGCAATACGCCATCGGCATCAAGAAGGGCAACACCGAGCTGAAGGAGACCATCCAAGCCGGCTTCGACAAGCTGATCGAGAACGGCAAGGCCGCGGAGATCTCCGAAAAGTGGTTTGGCAAGGACATCGTGCTCAAGCCCTAGGCCGGGAGCGCGCGTGTGAAAAAGCAGGCGGGAAGGGGCGGTCGCCCCTTCCCTTTCGCGCCTTAGGCGCGCCCGACGGCGAAATCAATCTCTTGGCGAAAGGCGTTGGATACGTTCATGGAGTACATCCTACAGATCACCCCCGCCCTGCTGCGGGGCGCGGGCGTCACGTTGGGGCTGTTTGCGGTGGTGCTGCCCCTGTCCCTGCCCCTGGGCTTTTTGACCACGCTGTTGCAGCGCTGCCGCTTTCGGCCCTTGGCCTGGCTGGCCAACGGCTATGTGTTCGTGATGCGGGGCACGCCCCTGATGTTGCAGCTGTTCTTCTTCTATTTCGGCCTGCCCTTCGTGCCCTGGATCGGCAAATACCTCACCATGGCGGCCTTTCCCTGCGCCTGCGTGAGCTTTACCCTCAACTACGCCGCCTATTTTGCCGAGATCTTCCGCGGCGGCCTGCTGTCCATCGACAAGGGGCAGTACGAGGCCTCCAAGGTGCTGGGCCTGAGCCGGGCCCAGACCATGCTGCGGGTGATCGTGCCCCAGATGATCCGCGTCACCCTGCCCTCCATCGGCAACGAGGCCATCACCCTGGTCAAGGACACCGCCCTGGTCACCGCCATCGCCCTGCCGGAGATCCTGCACTATGCCAAGGGCGCGGTCACCAGGGACTTCACCACCGCGCCCTTCGTGGTGGCGGCGGTCATCTATCTGCTGATCAACCTGGTGGTTGCCCTGGCCTTCCAGCAGATGGAGAGGCGCTTTGCCTACGCCGGTCGGGAAGGGGGCGGCTTGCGGTGAGCGTGATCGAGGTGGAGGGCCTGCAAAAGAGCTTCGGCCGCTTACAGGTGCTCAAGGACATCTCCTTCCAGGTGGAGCAGGGCGATTGCGTGGCCATCATCGGCCCTTCCGGTTCGGGCAAGTCCACGCTGCTGCGCTGTCTCATCGAGCTGGAAACCGCCGACGGCGGCAGCATCCGCATCCATGGCCAGCTCCTGGTGGAGCGGGGGATCTACGCCCCGGCCGCCAAGACCCGGCCCATCATCGCCCGCATGGGCATGGTGTTTCAGCAGTTCAACCTCTATCCCCATCTGAACGTGGTGGACAACCTGGAGCTGGCCCCCAAGCTGGTCAAGGGCCTAAGGGGCGCGGAGCTGCGCGGGCGCTCCCTGGAGCTGCTCCACAAGGTGGGCCTGGCGGAGAAGGCGAGCAGCTTTCCCGGCCAGCTTTCCGGCGGCCAACAGCAGCGGGTGGCCATCGCCAGGGCCCTGATGATGGAGCCGGAAATCCTGCTGTTCGACGAGCCCACCTCCGCCCTGGACCCCGAGCTGACCGGGGAGGTGCTCTCGGTGATGAAGGAGCTGGCCCGGGAGCGCATGACCATGGTGGTGGTGACCCACGAGATGGGCTTTGCCCGCGACGCGGCCAACCGCGTGCTTTTTATGCACGATGGGTGTATACTGGAGGAAGGAAGCCCGGAGCGGATCTTTTCCAATCCCCAGAGGGAAAGGACGCGGGTCTTCCTGCAATCCGTGCTGTAGGCCGCGGCGGACGCGGCCGGAAGGGAGGAACACCCTTGAAGATGCAAAGGGGCATCGCCCCCTCGATCATGTGCGCGGATCCGCTGCACCTGGAGCGGGACATCCGCGCCCTGGAGCGGGCGGGCAGCGCCTATTTTCACTTCGACGTCATGGACGGCCGCTTCGTGCCCAACTTTTGCCTGGGGCCGGACCTGATCCGGGCCGTGCGGCAGATCTCCGGCGTGCCGGCGGACATCCACCTGATGGTGGAGGAGCCGGACCGCCATCTTTCCCTGTTTCCCATCCGGGAGGGGGACGTGGTCAGCGTGCACCAGGAGGCCTGCGTCCACCTGCAGCGCACCCTGCGCCACATCCGCGAGCTGGGCGCGCATCCGGCCGTCGCCCTGAACCCGGGCACGCCCCTGTGCATGGTGGAGGAGCTGCTGCCGGACCTGGACATGTTGCTGCTCATGAGCGTCAACCCGGGCTTTGCCGGGCAGAAGCTGGTGCCGCAGGTGCTGGACAAGATCCGCCGGGCGCGCCAGCTGCTGGACCGGGCGGGCCGCCAGGACGCGCTCATCGAGCTGGACGGCAACGTCAGCCCGGAAAACGCGGTGAAGATGCGCGACGCGGGGGCCGACATCTACGTGGCCGGCACCTCGGCGGTGGTCCGCGCGCCCGGGAGCATCGAGGAAAACATGGCCGCCCTGCGGCGGCGGCTGGAGGAAAGGGACTAGCAAACGGAAAGCGCGGCGGGAGAACCCCGCCGCTTCTTTTTGCGAAACAAGGGGAGCGGCCCCGCCGCCGGTAAAAATCACCGGCCTCGCCGCCGGAAGGCGGCGGTCTGTCGGGTTCTCGCATCGAAGGCCCCGCCGCCGGCCAGAAACGCCGGCCCGCCCCGGAAGGCGGCGACCTGCCGGGTTCCCGCGTCAGACCTATCGCCGGCCAGAGAACCGGCCCGCCCCGGAAGGCGGAAGCGGCTGGCGGCCGGGGAAAAAACGCCGGCCCCGCCTAGAACGGCGGGCCGGCGTCTGCGCGTGGTTCAGGTTCAATCCCAATCCAGCAGGCCCTTTTTTTCCAGATAGGCCTGTTGCAGGTCCATGTAATCGTCGATGAGGGCGGCGATTTGCATGGATTTTTCCTCGTTTGCCCCTGTCAGGCGGCAGAGGGCGTTGTCGATGTACTCGAAGGCCTCGTCGTCATCGTAGTAGTTGTCCCCGGCCAGGCCGTCCTTCAGCACGCCGCTCTCCTCCATGAAGCGCAGGTCCGCCTCGGCGGCCAGGCGCAAGAGGGAGGCTAGCTCTGTGGGGGTGAAGGCCTTGTGGGCCTTTTCGTCGATGTGGCTGCAAAAGAAGGCCACGGCTTCGTCCATATCGTATCCCTGCATGGTTGTCTACGCCTCCATCAGCCGGGTCAAGGCCGCCAGCGCCTCCTCGAAGCTGCGCATGCAGCTTTCCACGGCCTGGGGCTTTTCCATGTCCAGCCCGGCGTCGCGCAGGATGTCCAAGGGGTTCTTGCTGTCGCCCGCGGCGAGGAAGGACAGGTACCGGTCGCGCTCCGCCTGGCCGCCGCCCAGGATGGACCTGGAGAAGGCCACGGCCGCGGAATACCCCGTGGCGTACTGATAGACGTAGTAGGCGCGGTAGAAATGGGGGATGCGCATCCACTCGTAGGGGATGAAGTCGTCCATCACCATGTCCGGGCCGTAATAGAGGGTGTTCAGCTCGGCGTAGATCTGGTTGAGGCGCTCGCGGGTGAGGCTTTCGCCGGCGGCTGCCAGCTCGTGGGCCTTGCGCTCGAACTCGGCGAACATGGTCTGGCGGAACACGGTGCCCCGGATCTGCTCCAGCTCGTGGTTGTAGAGGGCCATTTGGTTCTTGCGGTCGGTGAGGGTCTTGAGCATGTGGGCCTGCAGCAGGGCCTCGTTGGTGGTGGAGGCGATCTCCGCCAGGAACAGGGGATAGCCCGCGCAGGAATAGGGCTGGTTGCGGTCGGAGTAGTAGGAGTGCATGGCGTGACCCAGCTCATGGGCCAGGGTGTAGATGGAATCCAGGTTCTGGTTGTAGTTGAGCAGCACGTAAGGGTGCACCCCGTACACGCCCCAGGAGTAGGCGCCGGAGGTCTTGCCCTGGTTTTCGTACACGTCCACCCAGCCGTCGCGGAAGGCCTGGGAAAGGTCCTTGAGGTAGGTTTCGCCCAGGGGCTTGAGACCCTCCTGCACGATCTGGGCCGCCCGCTCATAGGGCACGCCCAGCTCCGCTTCCGGCGCGATGGGGGTGTATAGGTCGTAATAGTGGATCTTGTCCAAGCCCAGGGCCTTCTTGCGCAGGGCCACATAGGCGTGCAGGGCGGGCAGATGGCGGTGGACCGCCTCCACCAGGGAGTCGTAGACGGACACCGGGATGGCGTTGGGGTACAGAGAGGCTTCCAGGGCGGACCCATAGCCCCGGGCCTGGGCGTAGAACTGGTCGCCCTTGACGGAGGCCGCGTAGGCGGCGGCGATGGTGTTGGAGAAGGCCTTGTAGGTGGAGTAGAGCCCCTCATAGGCGTCCTTGCGCACGCGGCGGTCGCGGCTTTCCAGCAGGGGAATGTAGCGGCCGTGGGTGATCTCCACATCCTGGCCCTGCTCGTCCTGTATCACGGGGAAGCGCAGGTCCGCGTCGGCCAACATGGAATAGATGGTGTCCGGGGCGGCGGTCAGCTCGCCGACGGCGGCCAGCAGCTTTTCCTGTTCGGGGGAGAGGGTGTGCTTTTCCAGCCAGAGCTCCTTTTCCAGGTAGCGCCGGTAGCCGGCCAGCCCCGGCTCCTGCGCCAGGAAGGAGCGCACCTTGGCCGAGCCCAGCTGCATCAGCTCCGGGCTGAAGAAGGCCTTTTCCGACTCGAAGCGCACCAGCAGGCCCATGGCCCGGTCGGTCATGGCCTGGTACAGGCCGTTGCCGTTGTCCTCGTCGCGGCGCATCTTGGCGTAGGTGAACAGCGCCTCGCAGGCCCGGCCGAGCTTTTCGATGGCGCAAAGGGCGGCCAACAGGCCCTTGGGGCTGTCCAGCGTACCGGAAAGCGCCGCCAGGGAGGGCAGGGCTTGCTGGGTGGCGTGGAAGTCCTCTTCCCAGCGCTCGTTGCTCGGGTAGATGTCCTCCAGGCGCCAGGTATAGCGTGGGTCCGCCTGTTGACGGGTCTTTTGTTGCATGATGAAACACCTCTGATCGAATGTTTTGTTGCGGGGAAGGGCGGCGAAGGGAGCTAGTTTTTCAGGGAATGGATGGGGGCCGGGATGCGGCCGCCCCGCTGGATGAAGGCCCGGGCGCTCTGGCCGTGCACGGGCATCACCGGCGCCTGGCCCAGCAGCCCGCCGAAGACCAGCTCGTCCCCCACGTCCTTGCCGATGGCGGGCAGGATGCGCACGGCCGTGGTCTTGTTGTTGACCATGCCGATGGCCGCCTCGTCGGCGATGATGGCCGAAAGGGTGCTCTCGTCCGTGTCGCCGGGCACGGCGATCATGTCCAGCCCCACGGAGCAGACGCAGGTCATGGCCTCCAGCTTGTCCAGCGTCAGGGCGCCGGCCCTGGCCGCGTCGATCATGCCGATGTCCTCGCTGACGGGGATGAAGGCGCCCGAAAGGCCGCCCACGTGGGAGGAGGCCATGACGCCGCCCTTTTTCACCGCGTCGTTGAGCAGGGCCAGGGCGGCGGTGGTGCCGTGGGTGCCGCAGGTTTCCAGGCCCATCTCCTCCAGAATATGGGCCACGGAGTCGCCCATGGCGGGGGTGGGGGCCAGGGAAAGGTCCACGATGCCAAAGGGCAGGTTCAGCCGCTTGGAGGCCTCCCGGGCCACCAGCTGGCCCATGCGGGTGATCTTAAAGGCCGTGCGCTTGATCTCCTCGGCCACCACGTCGAAGGGCTGGCCCCGGACGGACTTGAGGGCCTCGGCCACCACGCCGGGGCCGGAAACGCCCACGTTGATGGCCGCGTCGCCCTCGCCGATGCCGTGGAAGGCGCCGGCCATGAAGGGGTTGTCCTCCACGGCGTTGCAGAAGACCACCAGCTTGGCGCAGGCCAGGCCGTCCTGGTCGCGGCTCTGCTCGGCGGCCTGGCGAATGACCTGGCCCATGAGCTTGACGGCGTCCATGTTGATGCCGGCGCGGGTGCTGCCCACGTTCACCGAGGAGCAGACCATCTTCGTCCGGCACAGGGCCTCGGGAATGGAGCGGATCAGCCGCTCGTCGCTCTGGCCCATGCGCTTGTGCACCAGGGCCGAATAGCCGCCGATGAAGTTGACGCCCACGGCCTGGGCGGCCCGATCCATGGCCACGGCCACGGCCACGGGGTCCACGTCCTGGATGAGCAGGGAAACCGGCGTGACCGAGATGCGCTTGTTGACGATGGGGATGCCGTAATCCATCTCGATTTCCTGGCCCACCCGCACCAAATTTTCCGCCATGCGGCAGATGCGGTCGTACACCCTGGTGGGCAGGGCTTCGGGGCTTGCGTTGAGGCAGGGCAGCAGGGACAAGCCCAGCGTGATGGTGCGGATGTCCAGCTTCTGCTCGGAAATCATCTTGTTGGTCTGCAAAACATCGCTCAAATTCAGCATGGCCTATACCCTGTGCATGGCGTCGAAGATGTCCGAATGCTGCATGCGGATCTCCATCCGCATGGTCTCGGCCAGCGCCATGAGCCTTTCTCGAACCTTCGCGAACTGGGCGCCCTGGTCGGAGAGCTCCACCAGCATGATCATGGTGAACATGCCGCCCATGATGGTCTGGGAAATGTCCAAGATGTTCACGTCCTCCTCGTAGAGCAGGGTGGACACGCTGGCGATGATGCCGGTGCGGTCCTTGCCCAGCACGGTAATGACTGCCTTCATCCTTCTTTTTCCATCCTTTCCGTATCTATGGCGACGGCGGCGTCCGGCCGCCCATCTTCGCGAGGGAAGCTGGGTTTTGCCCTGCCGAGGCGGGGCCTGGCCGCCTGCGAAAGCCTGGTCCGTGGGGCCGCCCGCCCACATTCGCGGGGGAAGCTAGGCCTCGTCCCGCGGGGGTTGGGTTTCGTCCTGTGGCGGTTGGGCTTCCTCCTGCGGGGGCAGGGCCTGGCCGCCTGCAAAAGCCCGGTCCGTGGGCAAGGGCCGGTAGCCGCCCTCCACCACGAGCTGGTCGAAGTAGACCATGGTATAAAAGCTATGGGACAGGGGCCAGCAGAAGACGGCCGCGCAAATGCACAGCAGCGGCGGCGTGCCGAGGAACAGCAGGCCGGCAAGGTCCAAGGCCAGGCACAGCAGCTGCAAGACGATTTGGCCCAGCGATAGCAGGGCCAGGCCGCCCAACAGGCCGCCCAGGCGCCTGCGCACCAGCACGATGCCCCGCCACATGGCCACAAAGCCCCAGCGGCCTTCCCGCTGGGCGCCGAGCAGGGCGCCGAAATACAGCAGCACGCACAGCAGGCCCAGGGCCACGCAGATCAGCCACATCAGCGCGTACAACCCCAGCAACAGCCCCGCGCCGATTCGCGGCAACAGCAGGCCGGAGAGCAGCGGCAGCATCAGCAGGGCGAACAGGACGCCCACCAGACCGCCGGCGGCCTGGGTCAGCACCATTTGGCAGAGCATGGCCACGATGGCCTGCCAGCGATGGCCCTGGGCGCTGCGCAGGGCCTGGCCCAGGGAGCAGCGGCGGCCATGCCAGCCCTCGGCGGCCACGTACAGCAGGCGCAGGTCCATCAGGGGTGCCAGCACGAAGGTATAGCCAATGCCCAGCGCCAGGGCCAGCAGGATCACGCCCAAGGAGAACATCGCGGCCTGGGACGAGCTCTGCAAGAAGCCCTGGGTGGAAAAAAAGTCCATCATCGCGGCTCCAAAGGCGTAGAGCAGGTTGGAGGGATTCAGGCTGCCAAGCCCCGCCGCCTGCCGCAGCACGCTGGACAGCTCCGCCCATAGCGGCGCGGTCCAAAGATAGCCCGCCAGCACCACCAGCAGGCTGGGTAGGCCCAGATACAGCGCCGAGAGCGCCAGGTTCGTGGACAGGCTCCGGCGGTACTGGCGAAATCCCTCCAGCAGCAATTGGGAAAAACTGCGACTTTGCACGTTCGGCCGCCTCCTTTTCTCGGGGCGCGGACCCCGGCGTCGCCGACGCGCCCGCTCCCCCTGCTGGGCCGCGCCCAGCCACAAGGCAGGCGCAAGCCCTTGCCGCTAGTATAGCATAGCTTGGTCCGCCCGGGAAACCGCTTTTGTGAAAAAGCGCCGCGCCCGGCCGCGCGAGGCGGCAAGGGGAGCTGCGGGGAGAACCGATATTCCTAAAATCGATAATACTGTATTGACAAATAATATTATAGATTTTATAATATGCATGAACTTGAGAGGAAAGGGGGGAGCCGCTTGTTGTTGCCCGTGAGCGCCTCCTTGTTGGAGGCCTGCGTGCTGGCCATTCTCAGCCGGGAGGACACCTATGGTTACCGGCTGACGCAGGCGTTGACCAAGAGCCTGGGGGTATCCGAGTCGGCCCTTTATCCGGTGCTGCGACGGCTGCAAAAGGATGGGGCGCTGACCACCTACGACGTGGCCATTTCCGGCCGCAACCGCAGGTATTACCGGCTCAGCCCCCATGGCGAGCAGCTGCTGGAGGCCTACCGCGCGGAGTGGGAGGTTTACAAGCAAAGCGTGGAGGAGATCCTGCTGCGAACGGAGGGGGAAGGGCCGGCGCCCGAGGAAACGCGATAGGCGGATGGTCCGAAAACGCGCGCGGGCCGCGCAGGTCCGCAAAGGGAAGGATGGAGGTGTGGCGAATGAGCCGCGAGGAGTTTTTAAGGGCGCTTCGGGAGGGGCTGTCCCCCCTGTCCCAGGAGGAGAGGGACGCCGCGGTGCGCTATTACGAGGAATTCTTGGACGAGGCCCAGGACGAGGGCGTGGCCATCGAGGAGCTGGGGGATGTGCGGCACATTGTGGAGCGCATCTTGCAGGATAGCGGCGTGGTGGCGCCCAAGCAGGCGCCGCAGGCGGGGGCTGCGGTCCCTGCGAAGCCGGCGCCCTTCTATAGGTCCGTGTGGTTCTGGCTGTGCGTGGTGTTCACCCTGCCGGTGACCCTGCCCTTGGCCTTGGGGCTGGCGGCCTGCGCCCTGGGCCTTGGCTTGGCCGCGCTGGCCCTGGTGATCGGCCTGGGCGCGGGGGCGCTGGGGCTGGTGGTGGGCCTGTTCGCGGCGGTGCTGGCGGTCTTTTTGGCCGGCGTGGTGTTTTGCGTGTATAGCTTTTACCTGCTTCCCGCTTCCGGCGGGGTCTTCCTCTGCCTGTTTGGGGGCGGGCTGGCGCTGACGGGCGCGGGCCTGCTGACGGGGCTTGGGCTGATCTGCCTGCTGCGCGCCCTATTCCGGGCGGGCAGGCGGCGCCGCCGGCCCGCCGGACCGAAGCCGGCGCCAAACGGGTCCAAGGCTTCCTGAGGCCATCGGACCGCATCGATGAAGGAGGACGCGCACATGAACAAGACCACGAAGGTATTTCTCATTCTGGGACTCACCCTGTTGCTGACGGGCCTGCTGCTGGGAGGCGTCGGCCTTGTTTCCGCCTCGGGCCAGCTGCGGGACGGCCTGGGCGAGGAGCTGTTGGGCGGGCTGACCGTGGGCGAACGGCTGGAGCTGCGCTTTGAGCGGGAGTTTGCAGGCGAGGTGCGCGCCCTGGAGATCGACAGCGGCGTGGCGAACCTGCGCCTGCTGGAAAGCCCGGACGGCCGCTGTTATTTGGTGGCGGAGGGCCTGCGGGAGGACGAGGTGGAAACCCGGCTGGAGGACGGCACGTTGACCGTGCGGGAGCGCCTTTCCATTTCCAGGCTTCTGGGCATCCATATCGGGCCGCTGCACATCGGTCCGGACGGCCTGCGCCTGGACGACAACGCCCTGACGAACGTGCTCACCTTAACGCTGTACCTGCCCCAACGGGAGCTGGAGGCGCTGACGTTGAACCTGGACGTGGGCACCACGCAGGCCCAGTTGGCCCTGCACGCCGGGAAGCTGGAGCTGAACAGCGGAGTGGGCGAGGTGAACCTGGCCTCCCTGACGGCGGACCAGGCGAACATCCGCTGCGGCGTAGGCAACTTCACGCTGGAGGCGGGCGAGTTTGAAAGCCTGTGCCTGAAGGGCGGCGTGGGCGAATGCCAGCTGCGCTCCCTGACGGCTGGGAATGTGCAGATCCACTGCGACGTGGGCAGGGTGCGGCTGCAGGAAGGCCGTTTGGAGAGGCTGGAGCTGGAGGGCGGCGTTGCCGAGGCGGAGCTGCGCTCCGTGACGGTGGCGCAGGAGGCGCGCATTCAGGGCGGCACCGGAAACCTGGAGCTGGAGGATTGCCAGCTGACCAACGCCAGCTTTTACATGGGCGTGGGCGAGCTGCGGATGCAGGGCGGGTTGAAGGGCCAGTCCTACATGGAACAGGGCATCGGGACGGTGACTCTGGAGCTGGACAACGCCGCGGAGGAAAGCTTTGTGTCCGTGGAGACGGGCATCGGGGACGTGCGCATTTACCAAGGCGGCGCCACGCAATGGCAGGGGGGCGGGATCAGCGGTCAGGGCTGCGCGTATGGGGACGAGGAAGCGGCCGACCGCCTGACCGTTCAGGGCGGCTTGGGTTCCCTGCGCATCTATCTGCAATAGAGCAATCGAACGAGAACGTGGGAGAGAGGAACGCCCCCCTCGCGCCAGGCGGATGCCGGCGCGAGGGGGGCGTTTGGTTGGGGACGGAAGGCAGGGGGGCGCCGCCCCCCTGCACCCCCTGCGCAAGGGAGGTTCCCTTGCGAAACCCGGGCGGAGGGGAAGCGGGGCGTGGGAGAGAAGGGGCGAGGCCGGGCGCTGGCCGGAAGGCAGGGCGAGGGCGGGGGGCGCCGCCCCCCTGCACCCCCCGCGCAAGGGAGGTTCCCTTGCGAAACCCGGACGGAGGGGAAGCGGGGCGTGGGAGAGAAGGGACGAGGCCGGGCGCTGGCTGGAAGGTAGGGCGAGGGCGGGGGGCGCCGCCCCCCTGCATCCCCCGCGCAAGGG
>CALWRM010000040.1 GCA_944383925.1 uncultured Clostridia bacterium | reverse complement strand
ACCCGCTTTTGCAAGGCGCGCCGGCGTTTCCGGCACGCCAAGGCCCGGAGCGCTATGCCCCGGGCCTTTTTTCTTGCGCGGCGGAAGGCGGCGCGCCCCGTCGCCGCCGAACCACGGAGGAGAAAGGCGGAAGGCGGTGCGCCCCGTCGCCGAACCACGGAGGAGAAAGGCGAAAGGCGGCGCCGCCCCGTCGCCGCCGAACCACGGGAGGCCGAACCCGAAGGCGTCGCGCCCGGGCGCCCGCCGGTACGCCGCCGCCCACCGGGCCGCCGTTTACTATTTCGGCGAGGGCCGCGCTTTCCAGGGGGGAAACGACCCGCTTTTGCAAGGCGCGCCGGCGTTTCCGGCACGCCAAGGCCCGGAGCGCTATGCCCCGGGCCTTTTTTCTTGCGCGGCGGAAGGCGGCGCTAGGCCTCGTCCCGCTGGGCGATGTAGTTCAGGATGCCCTGGCACAGCCCTTCCGCGCAGGTTTGTTGGAAGTCCTCGGTGTTGATGAGGGCGTCCTCCTCCTCGTTGGTCATGTAGCACATTTCCGAGAGCACCACGGGGACCGTGGAGTGGTTGAAGCCGCTCATGTCCTCCCGGTATTTCAGCCCCCGATCGTGCAGGCCCGTCGCCTCGATGTAGGCCTTTTGCAGGATCTCTCCCGCCCGCTCGCTCTCGGCGTTGATGGCCTGGGTGCAATCGTTGGAGGGAACCAACATGGAGGATCCGTGCTTTTCCGGGTCCTCGCTGCCGTCGCAGTGCAGCCGAAGCACCAGGTCCACGCCCAGCTCGTTCATCCGCTGCGCCCGCTGGACGTTGGAAATGTCCACGTCGTTGGTCTCCCTGGTCATGTACACCGTGGCGCCCTTTTCCTCCAACAGCTGGCGCAGCTTCAGCCCGACGGCCAGCACCACCTCGTACTCCGGCGTGCCGCTCCAACTGCCCTGGGTGCCGGAGGAGACGCTCTTCTTGGTCTGGCTGGAGCCGGGAGCGACGGGCTCGGGCGCCTTGTTGCTGTGGGCCTGGTGGCCGGGGTCCAGGCCGATGGCGACGCCCGCAAGAGGCAAGGACTCTGCCTCCGGCTCGGCTTCCCGGGAGGGAGAGGCGGCGGGCGAGGGGCTTTCCGCAGCCTCTTTGGAGGGAGAGGCGGCGGGCGAGGGGCTTTCCGCAGCCTCCTTGGAGGGGGAGGCGGCGGGCGAGGGGCTTTCCGCAGCCTCCTTGGAGGGAGAGGCGGTAGGCGAGGGGCGCAAGACCGCCTGCGCCGTGGGGGACGGGTCGATCTCCAAGGAAAGACCCGGGGCTTCCATGCAGGAACTGAGAAACAGGCAGCCGAGGAGCAGCAACAGGGCGGCGCGCTTCATGGGCAAAACCTCCTTGCCGGCGGACGGCGCAGCGGGCCGTCCCCTTCCTCTTTGTGACGAGAAAGCGGGGAAAAAGGTGCCCGTTTCATGAAAAAAACGCTCGCGCTTGCACCGAAGGGGCGTTGGGGGGAGAAAAGAGCAAAAAGGAGCGCCGGCCCTGCGGCCGGCGCTCCCCTTTGTCCATAGGGAGGAAAGAAGGCGTTAGGCGGTGACGATCTTGGCCTCAGCCTGGAGGTTGAGCAGCTCCACGGCCTGCTCGCGCATGCGGTATTTGAGGATCTTGCCGGCGGCGTTCATGGGGAATTCCTTCACGAACTGCACGTAGCGGGGCACCTTGTGCTTGGCGATGCGGCTGCGGCAGAAGTCCTGGATGTCCTCCTGGGTGCAGGTGGAGCCTTCCTGCAGGATGATGCAGGCCATGATCTCCTCGCCGTAGGCCTTGTCGGGCACGCCGATGACCTGCACGTCCTTGACGTCGGGATGGGTGTAGAGGAAGTCCTCGATCTCCTTGGGATAGATGTTTTCGCCGCCGCGGATGATCATGTCCTTGATGCGGCCGGTGATCTTGTAGTAGCCGTCGGGCAGCCTGCGGGCCAGGTCGCCGGTGTGCAGCCAGCCGTCCTCGTCGATGACGGCGGCCGTGGCCTCGGGCATCTTGTAGTAGCCCTTCATCACGTTGTAGCCGCGGGCGACGAACTCGCCGTCGGTGTTGTCGGGCAGATCCTCGCCGGTCTCGGGGTCCACGATCTTGCACTCCACGCCGAACATGGCGGCGCCGACGGTGTTGACGCGGGCCTCGATGGAGTCGGTGGTCTTGCTCATGGTGCAGCCGGGGGAGGCCTCGGTCTGGCCGTAGGTGATGCAGATTTCGGACATGTGCATCTTTTCGATCACGTCCTCCATCACCTTCACGGGGCAGGGGCTGCCGGCCATGATGCCGGTGCGCATGTAGGAGAAGTCGGTCTTTTCGAAGTCCTCGTGGCCCAGCATGGCGATGAACATGGTGGGCACGCCGTGGAAGGCGGTGATCTTCTCCTTGTTGATGCAGGCGAGGGACTTGCGCGGCGAGAAGGCGGGCATGGGGCTCATGGTGGTGCCGTGGGTCATGGAGGCGGTCATGGCCAGCACCATGCCGAAGCAGTGGAACATGGGCACCTGGATCATCATGCGGTCGGCGGTGGAAAGATCCATGCAGTCGCCGATGGCCTTGCCGTTGTTGACCACGTTGTAGTGGGTGAGCATGACGCCCTTGGGGAAGCCGGTGGTGCCGGAGGTGTACTGCATGTTGCACACATCGTCCTTGTGGATGGAGCGGGCGCGCTGGTGCACCTCGGTCACGGAAACGTTCTGGGCCATTTCCAGGGCGGATTCCCAGGTGAAGCAGCCGGGCTGCTCGCTGTCCACGGTGATGACGTTGCGCAGCACGGGCAGTCGCTTGGCGTGCAGCTCGCCCGGGGAGGAGAGCCGCAGCTCCGGACAGAGCTCGTGCATGATCTCCACGTAGTTGCAATCCTTATACCCGTCGATCATCACCAGGGTGTGGGTGTCGGACTGGCGCAGCAGGTACTCGGCCTCGTGGATCTTGTAGGCGGTGTTGACGGTCACCAGCACGGCGCCGATCTTCACCGTGGCCCAGAAGGTGATGTACCACTGGGGGATGTTGGTGGCCCAGATGGCCACGTGGTCGCCCTTCTGCACGCCCATGGCGATCAGGGCCCGGGCAAACTCGTCCACGTCGTCGCGGAACTGGGCGTAGGTGCGGGTGTAGTCGCACTCGGTGTAGCGGAAGGCGTACTGGTCCGGGAACTCCTTGACCATGCGGTCCAGCACTTCCGGGAAGGTCAGGTCGATCAGGTGGTTCTTCTTCCAGATGTACTTGCCCTGGCCGTTGTTGCTGGTTTGCAGCTTGTCGGCAAAGTAGGTGGCCATGTAGTTGGCGAAATGGGGGAAGACGATGCCCGCGTCGGTCAGATCCCTGGCCCAGCGCTTGAGCCACTCAAAGGAGATGTAGCCGTCGTAGTCGATGAGCTCCAGGGCGTCGAACATGGCGTAGATGGGCAGGTCGCCCTCGCCCATCATGCGGTAGCGAACGGCGCCGTTTTCCATCACCGAGTCCTTCACGTGCACGTACTTGATGTACTGGCCCAGGTTCTTCACCGTCTGCTCCGGGGTCTCGTGGAAGAAGCGGTAGGGATGGTGCATGTCCCACAGGGCCGCCACGAAGGGGCTGTCCACCGCGTCGAGCACCTTGCGCAGCCGGGCGGTGTCCGCATAGTCGGAGTTGGACTCCATCAGCAGGGTCACGCCGGCGTCCTTGGCGGTTTCGGCCAGCTCCTTGAGCAGGTCCACGATGTACGCATCGTCCACAGGATGGCCCACGGGGCCGGGCTCGGTGCCCACCAGCAGGCGGATGTAGGGGGTGGAGAGCTTCTGGGCCAGGGCGATGTACTGGCAGACCTCCACGATGTTCTCCTCGCGCTTCTCCTTGTCGTACAGCGGGCTGCCCGTGGACAGGCAGGGGATCTCCAGGCCCAGCTCGGCCAGCTTCTTCACCGTGCGCGGCAGCTGCGCGCCCACGAAGGGACGGGCCTTGACGGCGTAGATGTCCTGGCCAAGGCCGCGGATCTCGATGCCGTCAAAGTGGAAGTCCTTGGCCATGGGGTAGATGTCCGTCCAGGAAAAATCCGGGCAGCCCAGGGTAGAGAACGCGATTTTCATGACTGTTTCCCTCCAAATTCAAGTGTGCGTGTTTTGCCCGCCAGGGGAACAAAAGGCAAAAAGAAAGCCCTGCGGCAAGCGTTTGCCGCAGGGACGAAATAAGCGTGAAGGCTTATTGCGTGGTACCACCCTTTGTTCAGGCGCGCCCATTTGCGGGGAAACTCCCCGGGCGACGCCCCTCGTTGCGGGCCTCGAAAAAGACCCTGCCCTGTAACGTGGGCTTGACGTCCCGCCCTAGGCGCGAAAAAAGCGCGGTTCAAGCGGGCAACTCCGGGGTGAGAAGGCGCCTCTTTCCGGGAGCGCTGCCGGCTCGCAGCTTCCGCCGGCTCTCTGAAAAAACGCTGGCCCGGGGCGCGCTGCCCCTTCATCGTCTTTGTTGGGAATTAGTATAGCGACCCGGGCGGTAAAACGCAATGGGTTTACAATAAATTTAAGCAAGGCCGCCGCCGGCGCCGGACGGGCCGGTTTCGGGCGGATCCACGCGCCAAAAAGGGCCGGGAAGCGGCCTAAATCCGGGAAAACCCAGAAACGAAATCTATATGAAATGCAGATGATTTACATAATAAAGCAAATTTGACAAGCTGACGAAATAATGGTACGATAGGATCGAAGGAAAAGCAAACACCTCCCCGGAGCGCCCGCGGAGAAGGCGGGCAGCTGGCCCAGCTGAATGGAAGCCTCTATTGGCTGGACAAAGTCCATGGACGGCTGTATTGTCTGCAGGAGGATGGGAAGACCGTCGTCCTGGCAGCCGAAAACGAGCTGCTACAGACCAGAAGCTGGAGCTGTTTGACGGGTTATGGCCAGAGGCTGTATGCCTCGGATATGACCAGCGACATCGGCATTGCGGCCATCGACCCGGCCACGGGCGATGTGGAGACGCTGATCCAGCCCAAGAGCCTGTTCCCCTATTTTACCATCGACCAGGACGGCACGCTGTACCTGGCAAGGAACCTGGACAACAGCCGGGAGAGCGAAAACCAGGGCGCGCAGCTGCTGGCTTACGATCTCAACGACCTGCAGGCGGAGCCCAGGACCGTCTACGAGCGCCTGGGCGAGGGCTGCATGCTGGACTATCCCAACCTTGTGGGCGGCGGCCTGGTGCTGAGCGAATGGACGGAAGGCGGCGTGAACGTGCTGCGCATCCAGCTGCCCGGCGGCGAGGCGAGCACCCTGGTGGAGGGCAGCGCCCATTACGGCGGCTCGCCGGCCGTGGGGGCCAGCGGCTGCCTGGCCGTGCACCGGGAGGGGGACAAGAGCCACAGCCTGCCCCTGCTAAACGGCGACGGGGAGCTGGTGCGGGAATGGACCGGCTTTGACCACGCCCCCATGGCGAGCTATGCGGCCGGCCTGTACTTGATCGACGAGGCATACCGGCCTGCCGGCTGGGAAAGGCCCGAGACCAGGGAGCTTTGGGCCGTGGACGAGGCCGGTCAGGAGCTGCAGGGCCGGCTCAGCCTGCCGGGCGAGGCCAGCCGCTGCCTGGGCACGGACGGGGAGAGGCTCTACTTCCTGGCCCAGGAGAGCGACCCGAGCCAGGGCCTGTATGCCGCTTCCGTGGAGGACTTCGGCCAGGCGGGCGGCCTGCAAAGGCTTGGCGCTTAGGGCGTAAAGGCAAAAGCATAAGGAAAGGGGGGGGAGGCCGCGCGTTGCGCGGCCTCCCCCCTTTTTCCATGTGGAGCGGGAAGGCTAAATATGGCCGGTGTCGAAGCGCTCGCCCTGGGGGGCTTCCTTGGCGGGCACCAGCTCGTCTGGGAAGTGGACCAGCACGCCCTGGGCGGCCAAGGAGGCCTGGAGGCGGCCGACGTTCAGCCGGGAGACTGGCTTGTTTTCGTCCAACGCCTGGGCGGCGGCCGTGCCGGCCGCCTGGCCGGTGAGGATGGCGGGGGGAATCACCCGCAGCACGTCCCAGGCATAGCCGGTGGCGGCGGCGCTGCGGCCGGCGGTGAGCAGATTGTCGAAGCCGTCCATGCACAGGGTCCGCAGGGGCACCTCGTAGAGGAAGTCCCGGTTGTCAAAGTCGCAGATGGCGCCCACGGAATCCTCGAAGTGGCGGTATTGGTCCGCCGTGGTCAAGGCGTAGTCGCCGGCGATGCGGCGGGTGGTGCGCAGCTGGGCCATGCCGGGCAGGGCGACCACCTCCCGGCTTTCGCGGTCCTGGGCCTTGAGGGTTTGCAGCAGCAGGCGCTGGTTGCGGGTGACGTACTGGCTGACCTCCTCGGCGGTGACGCCGGTATAGAGCTTTTCATCCACGGGCTGGTTCTGGCCGTAGAGGGTGGCCTTGCCGCCGGAGAAGTTCACCAGGGCGTCCTGGATGCGGCCGCTTTCCGCGGCGCGGCGGCAGCTATCCAGCGTGATGCCCGCCGCGGTGTAGGTGAAGAAGTTCTGGCCGAGCACCGTGGGCACCCCCGCCCGGGCCAGCACGTCCGCGTCGCCCGTGGCGTCCACCACCATGCCCGCCTCGTAAAAGCCGCGGCCCGTCTTGTTCTCCACCACGAGCCCCCGGCAGCGGCCGCCCTCCATCAGGGGGGAAGAGACCACGGTGTCCAGCAGCAGCTCCACGCCCTCGTCCAGCAGCTGTTCCATGAGCGTCAGGGCGAAGATGTTGGCGGAAAAGCGGGTGACGTAGCGGGTCTTGGCCCCGGGACCCGGCTCGCCCGAAGCCCACTCGGCGGGCAGGGTGTCATAGCCATAGCGAATGGACAGGCGCAGCAGCTCCTCGGCCAGGCCGGTGACGATCTGCCTGCCCCGGCCGTTGCACATGGGCACGAAGAAGTTGATCAACCCCAGGGTGGCCAGGCCGCCGAGAAACAGGCTCTTTTCCAGCAGCAGAACGCGCTTGCCGGCCCGGCGGGCGCTCAGGGCCGCGCCAACGCCGGCCACGCCGCCGCCGCAGACGACCACGTCGTAGCTGCCGCGCAGGGGGATTTCTTGGGTCAGTCGGATGCTCGTCATGATCAAAGGCTCCTTTTCATGGATGTAGGCGGACCAGCAGGGTGCAAAGCGCCTTGGGCTCCAGGCGGACCGCGACCGCGCCCTCCTGCAGGGGCAGGGGCGCGCCGGGCCGCTCGCAGTTGTCGCTCAGGCAGGCGGATTCCACGGGCAGGGCGAAGCGCAGCCCGGCCTCCCGGGCTTGGCCGGCCAGGTTGTACAGGCGGACCACCAGGCTTTGCCCGTCCTCGGAGGCCTTGAGGGCGCTCAGGCGCAGGTCCTCGCCCTCCAGGCGCAGAAAGCTGCCCTGCAGGGGCAGGCTGCCCTTGCCCGGCCGCACGGCCAGGGAGGACAGGGGCTGGCAAAGGGCCTGCACCGCGTCCGCCAGGGCCTTGGGCGAGGCGCTGGGGGAACTGCCCAGGAAGAGGGAGAAGCGGTGCTCCCCGCGCTCGGGGTAGGGGTCGGGATCGAAGCCCGCCCGGATCAGCGTCAGCTGCAGGGCGTTTTGGTCGGCCCGGAAGCCGTACTTGCTGTCGGAGGCCAGCAGGAGCGCGCCCTGGGCCAGCGGCGCGGCCGCGTAGCTGCAGGCGGGCACGTCCAAGCCCTGCTGGGGCCTGCGGATGCAGCCGGCGGGGATGTCGTAGAGGGCGCGGTCAAAGCCGCCATGGACGCAGGCCGCGAAGGCCAGCTGGGGCATGACGCCGCCCCGTTGGCCGTACTCGTGGAAGACGCAGGAAGCCTCCAGGCGCAGGGCGCGGGCGCCGCGGTCCAGGCTGATCTCGGCCTCCAGGGTGGAGGCGCGGCGGCCGAACTCGAAGCTGAGGCGCAGGCTCTGGCGCAGGGGGCCCGCCTCGCCCGGACGCAGGCGGACGTTGCCCTCCACGGGCTGGCGGAGCAGGTAGCGGCCCACCACCCAGGAGGTTTGGCCCTTGTCGCTGTCCTCCTCGATGTAGTAGAAGCCCGCGCCGGCGCCGGGCGCGAGGCGCTCCTGGTTCAGCTCCTTGTCGAAGAGGGAGGTCAGCTGGCCGGAGGAGACGTCGAACTCGGCCCGCAGGAACTCGTTTTCCAGCGCATACCGGTCCGGATGGTGCACGCGGGGGTCCTTGGGCAGAGGCAGGGGACGCAGGGCCGGCTCCGCCTCGTCCACCACGACGGTGGCCCAGCCCAGGGCGGGCACCGGGCAGCGCACCAGCAGCTCCAGGTAGCGATGGCCCATGTATCCCTGGTCCACGCCGTCCCGCAGCAGCTGGAAATCCAGCGGGCGGCCCTGGCCGTCCCGCACGCAGAGCAGCTGGCGGTCGCCCTGCCAATCCCAGAGGGTGAGGGTGGCGTTCTCCTCCCGGTCGAAGGCCAGGGGGTTGAACAGATGGAACAGGCGCGTGATCGCGCCCCCGCGCACGCTCACCGGCGGCAGGTAGCGCATGGAGCCGTAACCGACGCCCGCGCCCTCGGCGTAGGAATAGCAGCGGTCGCCCTTTTCGACGATGCCGGAGCTGTCCACGGCGGCGGCCAGGGCCCGCATGGCGCCGGCGTACTGGGTGCCGGCGGCGGCCATGCAGCGGCTGAACTGGGCCAGGGCGTACTCCCGGGTGTCGCGCACGCCGGAGCCGGTGAGGATGTCGTGGAACTGGTTGAACAGCAGCTGCTCCCAAGCCTTGGCGAAGACCGGGGCCTCATAGGGCCTGCCCGTCAGCGCCTTGGCCGCCGCGGAGAGGGCCTCCGCCCGGTACAGGGCGGCCTCGCCCACCCGGTTGGACAGCTTGATGCGGCTTTGGGTGGTGTAACAGCCGGTAAACACGCAGTTGAGCTCCTGGTCCACCACGGGCAGCTGCGGGTAGATCTCCTCCAGATGGTCGAAGAAGGCCCGGTAGCTGGAAAAGCGCAGGGTGGGGAAGATGGGCCAGGACATCATCTCGCGGATGTAGGCCAGGTCGCGCCGGGTGGGACCGCCGCCGTGGTCGCCCACGCCGTAGACCTTCAGCGCATCCCGCAGACCATGGCCCGCGCAAAAGCCCGGCACATACTGGGCAAAGCCCGGGTTCATGTCGCCCAAATACCAGGTGGGTTCCCGATAGCAGAGCAGCTCCCTGCCGGAGGGCGCCCGCCAGCGGTAGACCGCATGGCCGTCGTAGCCCCGGCAATGGTAGTAGCGCGTCACGCCGCCCGCCTGGAGAATCTCCGGCACGGACCAGGCATGGCCAAAGGTATCCGGCTCGTAGTCCAGGTTCAGCGTGGCGGGGTCCAGGCCCAGCAGGCCGGAGAGGTATTGCTTGGTGTAGAGCAGGTGGCGGACCATGCTCTCGGCGTTGGGCATGTTCTTGTCGGCCTCCACCCAGGTGGAGGCGCTGACCTCCCAGCGGCCCTCGGCCACGCGGCGGCGGATGCGCTCCAGCATGGCGGGCTCGTATTCCTCCACGATGCGGTAACAGGAGGCCTGGGACTGGGCAAAGGTGAAGTCGGGGTCCTCGTCCATCAGGTCCAGCATGGTGCGGAAGGTCTCCAGCGTGACGGCCACCGTCTCATGGAAGGGCCATTGCCAGTTCATGTCGATGTGGGCGTGGGCCACCAGGTGCACGGTGTAGGCCTTGGCCGGATCGGCCATGGGCGAGAGGGCTTCCTCGGCCTGCAGGGCGGCCTGGCGGGTGAAGGCGCCCTCGGCCTGTAGCGCGGCCTCCAGCCGGGAGGCCGCCTCCGCGATCAGCGGGTCGTAGCGTCCGCCCGCCTGCTCGGAGACGCGCAGGGCGTAGAGCAGCTCGAAGAGGATGCGCTGGGTCCACAAGGGCTGGTCGATGTGGCGGTAGTGCTGGTAGGGCGCGTCCATGTCCAGATGCGCGGCGTGCATCAGCCGGCGAACGGCTGCAACGGGAGATTCCGCCATGGGGCAAGGCCTCCTTTTGTGGATGTGTGCAAAAAGGCAGGAGCGGCCTTGCGGGGGCGCCGGCCCCCAGGCTCGCTCCTAAAGCCGGCGGTTTATTCTATTCGACGACGGTTTGGCCGTTGATCAGCACGAAGCGGACCTTGGAGCGCATGTCCAAGGGATGGCCGTCGTACAGGGCCAGGTCCGCGTCCTTGCCCGGCGTCAGGCTGCCGAGCCGGTCCGCCATGCCCACGATGCGGGCGGGGTGGATGGTCAGGGCCTCCAGGGCGGCGCGCTCGGGCAGACCCTCGCGCACGGCGATGGCCGCCTCCACGGACAGGTACATCAGGGGAAAGACGGGGTGGTCCGTCATGAAGGCGAAGGGGATGCCCGCTTGGGCAAAGAGGGCCGGCGCCTGCATGCTCTGCTTGGCCAGCTCGATCTTGGAGCGGCAGGAGATCCAGGGCCCCAGGATGACCGGCACGCCGGCGGCCTTGATTTGGGGCAGGATCAGGTGGCCCTCGGTGCAGTGGTCCAGGCTGCAGAGCAGGTTGAACTCCTTGACGATGCGCAGGGCCGTGAGGATGTCGTCCGCGCGGTGGGCGTGGATTTTCAGGGGGATCTCCCGTCGCACCACCCGTTGCAGGGTTTCCATGCCCAGGTTGCGCTTGCCGTCCTTTTCCTGGTACAGGCCCGCGTCCGTCAGGGCCTGGCGCAGCAGGGCGGCGATGGCCATGCGGGTCATGGGCGTTTTCTTCTGGGAGCCGTAGACGCGCTTGGGGTTTTCGCCAAAGGCGGCCTTCATGGCCGCGCAGGGATTGAGCACCATGTCGTCCAGGTCGCGGCCGTGCGTCTTCATCAGCACGAAGCTGCCGCCCAGCACGTTGCCGCTGCCGGGCCCCGTCATGGCGCAGGTGACGCCGTTTTGGGCGGCCTCAGATAAGCCGATGTCGAAGGGGTTGATGCCGTCCAGGGCGCGCATGCCGGGGGTGAGGGGGTCGCTGCACTCGTTGCTGTCCTCGCCCTCGTCCCGCATGCCTTCCTCGGCGATGCCCACGTGGCAGTGGGCGTCGATGAAGCCGGGCAGGGCGTACAGGCCCGTGGCGTTGAGGGTCTTGGCCCCGGGCGCGGAAAGGGAGTGGCCGACGGCCTTGATCTTGCCGTCCTCCACGAGAATGTCGGCCCCGGGCAGGTCCGGCCCGTCCATGGGCATCACATAGGCGTTTTGAATGAGCAGCATCGCGCGATTCCTCCTTGCGGATGGGTTAGAGGGCCACTTCCACCGGACCCACGGGCCGGATGCCCAACACCGTGGCCGCTCCGGCGCCGAAGAGCCCGTCCATGGCCTGCACGTAGGCGGCCAGCTGCGCCTCCGGCACGAAGGCCAGGATGGTGCCGGCAAAGCCGCCGCCGTGGACGCGCCAGGCGCCGCGGCCCTTGAGCAGCTTTTCGCTCAGCGCGCAGGCCAGGGCCAGGGATTGGGCCGTCTGGCCGCCCACGTACAGGTTTTGCAGCAGGCGCCAGCTGCTCTCGCCCGAATCCACCACCATGGAGAGGAAGTCCGCCAGACGGTCCTGCTGGAGGGCCTGCAGCTGGTCGGACACGCGCTGGTTTTCGCCAAAGAAGTGCATGGCGCGCATCAGGGCCCGGTCGCTGAGGCTCCGGCGCAGCTGGCCCAGATGCTGGTAGAACAGCGCCGGATCCACTTGGCGCAGGGTCTGGCAGCCGAAGGCCTCGGCCACCTGCTTCATCTCCTTGGGGATGGAGGCGTACTCGTCGGTCAAGTCGTCGTGGGAGGAGCGGGTGGCCACCACCACGAGGCTGTAGCCCTTGGCCTCAAAATCGTATTGGAGCTGTTCAAAGCGGGGGGCGTCCACGTCCTCAAAGTCGATGCCCACCAGGCCGCCCACGGAGCAGGCGCTCTGGTCCATCAGCCCGCTGGGCTTGCCGAAGTAGCGGTTTTCCACAAACTGGCACAGCTTGGCGCGCTCCACCGGGTCCAGCGTTCCCCCGTTGAACAGCCCGTCCAGGATGGCGGCCAGCAGCACCTCGAAGGCGGCCGAGGAGGAAAGCCCCGAGCCGGAGAGCACGTCGGAAACCATCACGCCGTTGAAGCCGCCCACCGCAAGGCCCCTTTGCCGCAGCTGGGCGCAGACGCCGCGGATCAGGGCCTGGGTGCTGCCCTCCTCCTCGGGCCGGTAGTCGGTGTCCCGGCTATCCACCACGAAGGGCTTGTCGTAGCCCTTGGAATACAGGGTGATGAGGGAATCGCCGCTGACGGAGACGCAGGCGAGCATGTCCAGCGTGACGGCGGCCGCCAGCACGCGGCCGTGGTTGTGGTCGGTGTGGTTGCCGCCGATCTCCGTGCGGCCGGGGGAGGAGAAGAAGTGGGTTTCCTTCGGCCCGAACAGGGCTGCATGCTCCCGCTCCAGGGCCAGGTAGCGTTCCCTTTGCCCAAGAAGCACGCCCTCGTGGGCGCCATAGAGGGTCTTGAGCGCTTGCTGCGCCCTTGGCGCGTCCAGGCGCGCGGCCAGATCCATGCCCATCTTTGTTCCAACCTCCTCATCAAGCAAAGCTTGAGTCATTTCTGCGCGCCTCGTAGGGGGCGCGTCCATACCCATATTATGAGCGCTGGCGGTCCGTTTCGCAAGACTTGGGTTTTCAAAACGGCAATTTTTGTTTATAATGGAGGAAACAATACGCAAACGGAGGAGGCGGGCAACCATGGATGCGAACAAGGCCTTGGAGGACCTATTGGGCTTTGCCCTGAGCAAGGGGCTGGTGGAGGAAAGCGACGTGCCCTATTGCCGCAATCTGCTGCTGGACGCCCTGCAGCTGGACGCGCCCGGGGACGGCTACCGGCTCAACGGCGCTCCCCTGGAGGAGGCGCCGGAGACCGCCGGGCGTTTTCTGTCCGTCCTGCTGGAGGACGCGGTGCTTCGCAAGGTCATTCCCGACTCGGCCGGTTCCAGGGAGCTGCTCTCCGGCCGGCTGATGGGCTGCCTGACCGCCCGCCCCTCGGAGATCAACCGCACGTTTTGGCAGAACTACCGGGAGGGCGGTCCCCGGGCGGCCACGGATTGGTTCTATCGGCTTTGCCGCGACAACGACTACATCCATGTGGACGCCATCGCGCAAAACCAGATCCTGCGGGAGGAGAGCGCCTACGGCGAGCTGGTGATCACCATCAACCTGTCCAAGCCCGAAAAGGACCCCCGCGACATCGCCCTGGCCCTGCAAAGGCCCTCGGCCGGCTATCCCCCCTGCATGCTCTGCGCGGAGAACCCGGGCTATGCGGGCCGGGCGGGCTTCCCGCCCAGGCAAAACCACCGCATCGTGCCCCTGGAGCTTGGCGGGGAGCGCTGGTATCTGCAATACTCCCCCTACCTGTATTACAACGAGCACTGCATCGTGCTTTGCGAAAAGCACCGGCCCATGCACATCGGCCGGGACAGCTTTGCAAGGCTCTTCGACTTCGTGGAGCGCTTTCCCCACTACTTCATCGGCTCCAACGCGGACCTGCCCATCGTGGGCGGCTCCATCCTGTCCCACGACCACTTCCAGGGGGGCAACTTCGTCTTCCCCATGACGGTGGCGCCCATCAAGACCCCGCTCGAGAGCCCCTATGCCGGGGTGGAGGCGGGCATCCTGGACTGGCCGGTGTCCACCCTGCGGCTGCGCGGAGCCGACCGGACCGCCCTGCTGGACGCCGCCGAGGACGTGCTGGCCGCCTGGCGGCAGTATTCCGACGAACAGCTGGACATCCTCTGCCGCACGGACGCCCCCCACAACACCATCACGCCCATCCTGCGCAAGGAGGGCGAGAGCTTCGTGTTCGACCTGACCTTGCGCAACAACCGCACCACCGCCGAGCACCCCTTGGGGCTGTTCCATCCCCATGCGGACCTGCACCACATCAAGCGGGAGAACATCGGCCTGATCGAGGTGATGGGTCTGTTCATCCTGCCGGGCCGGCTCAAGGAGGAGCTGGCCGCCCTGGAGCTGATGCTCTGCGGCGACCGGCCCGCCAACCTGGATCCGGACATGCCCCTGTACAAGCACATGGATTGGTTCAACGCCCTGCACAAGAAGCACGGCGTGCTCAGCTCCAGCCAGGCAAGCCAGGTGATCCGCCGGGCCCTGGGGGCCAAGTGCCAGCGGGTGCTGGAGGACGCGGGCGTGTTCAAGCTGGACGAGGCCGGCCAGCGCGGCTTCCTGCGCTTCGCGCAGGGCCTTGGCTACCAAAGGCTGAGCTAGCCACCCAAATGCAGGGCAACCGAAAGGAAAGGAATGCGAAGATGAAGGTTTTGCTCATCAACGGCAGCCCCCGCGAGCGGGGCTGCACCTATACCGCCCTAAGCGAGATGGCGGGCGTTTTGCAGGCGAAGGGCATCGAGACGGAAATTTTCTGGATCGGCAAGGAGCCCATCCAGGGCTGCACGGCCTGCGGCGCCTGCAAGAAGATTGGCCGCTGCGCCTTTGACCGGGACGGGGTGAACCTCTGCCGGGAAAAGCTGGCCCAGGCGGAAGGCCTGGTGCTGGGGTCTCCCGTGTACTACGGGGCCATTGCCGGCGGCATGAAGTGCTTCCTGGATCGCCTCTTCTACGCGGGCAAGCCGCCCCGCTACAAGGTGGGGGCGGCGGTCTGCACGCTGCGCCGCGGCGGCGGCATCGCCGCCTACGACCAGCTGCTGAGCTATTTGCAGCTCAGCGAGATGGTGGTGGCGCCCACCCGCTATTGGCAGGCGGTGCACGGCAACACGCCCGAGGAGCTGGCCCAGGACCTGGAGGGCATGCAGACCCTGCGGGAGACGGCCGCCTCCATGGCCTGGCTGCTGGAGAGCCTGCACAAGGCCAATCTGCCGGCCCCGCAGCCGGAGCAGCCCAAGCGCGGCACCAACTTCATCCGCTAAGGCCCGCGGCCGCAAGAAAAAAGCCCCGCCCGAAACTTCGGGCGGGGCTTGGTTTGGTTGGGGGAAGGCGCTCAGGCCCGCTTGGCCTGCATGTACTCGTCCATGGCCTTGGCCGCGGCCTTGCCCGCGCCCATGGCCAGGATGACGGTGGCCGCGCCGGTCACGGCGTCGCCGCCGGCAAAGACGCCCTCGCGGGAGGTGGCGCCGGTCTTTTCGTCGGCCACGATGCAGCCCCATTTGTTGGTCTCCAGGCCCTTGGTGGTGGAGCGCAGCAGGGGATTGGGGGAGGTGCCGATGGCGATGATCACGCAATCCACGTCCAGCTGGAACTCGGAGCCCGGCTTGGCGATGGGGCGGCGGCGTCCGGAGGCGTCGGGCTCGCCCAGCTCCATCTGGATGCATTCCATGGAGCGCACGTTCATCTGCTCGTCGCCCAGGATGCGGGTGGGGTTGTTGAGCAGGCGGAAGTCGATGCCCTCCTCCATGGCGTGCTCCACCTCCTCCTTGCGGGCGGGGAGCTCCTCCAGGGAGCGGCGGTAGACGATGTAGACCTTTTCCGCGCCCAAGCGCTTGGCGCAGCGGGCGGCGTCCATGGCCACGTTGCCCCCGCCCACCACGGCCACGTTCTTGGCGTGGAGGATGGGCGTCTGGCTGTCGGCCTTGTAGGCCTTCATCAGGTTGATGCGGGTGAGGAACTCGTTGGCGGAGTACACGCCCTTAAGGTTTTCGCCGGGGATACGCATGAAGTTGGGCAGGCCCGCGCCGGAACCGATGAACACCGACTCAAAGCCCTGCTCGAAGAGCTCGTCGATGGTCAGCACCTTGCCCACCACCATGTTGGTCTGGATCTCCACGCCCAGGGCCTTGAGGTTGTCGATCTCCTTGCGAACGATCTCCTTGGGCAGGCGGAACTGGGGAATGCCGTACACCAGCACGCCGCCGGCCAGGTGGAGCGCCTCGAAGATGGTGACCTGGTAGCCCTTCTTGGCCAGATCGCCCGCGCAGGTCAGGCCGGCGGGACCGGCGCCGATGACGGCGGCCTTATGCCCGTTGGCGGCGGGCTTGGCGGGCGGCTCCTTGGCGTTTTGCATGTGCCAATCGGCCACAAAGCGCTCCAGCCGGCCGATGGCCACGGGCTCGCCCTTGATGCCGCGCACGCACTTTTGCTCGCACTGGGTTTCCTGGGGGCAGACCCGGCCGCAGACGGCGGGCAGGGAGGTGGAGGCGCTGAGAATCTCATAGGCCTTGGCAAGGTTGCCCACCTTGATTTCCTGGATGAAGGCGGGGATGTCGATGGCCACCGGACAGCCGCCCACGCAGGGCTTGTGCTTGCAGTTGAGGCAGCGGGCCGCCTCGTCCATGGCCTGCTCGAGGGTATAGCCCAGGGCCACCTCGTCAAAGTTGCGGTTGCGTTCTTCCGGCGCCTGCACGGGCATCTCGTTTTTCTTTAGGCTCATGTTGGGCATTGGCCTTACACCCCCTCAAATAGCTTGCAGGTTTCTTCGCGCCTTTGCTGCTCAAAGGCCTTATACATGGCGGCGCGCTGGATGGCCTCGTCGAAATCCACCAGATGGCCGTCGAAATCCGGGCCGTCCACGCAGGCGAACTTGGTCTGGCCGCCCACGCTCAGCCGGCAACCGCCGCACATGCCCGTGCCGTCGATCATGATGGGATTCATGGAAACCACGGTCTTGACGCCGTACTCCTTGGTCAGCTTGCAGACGAACTTCATCATCACCAGCGGGCCGATGGCGATGACCTCGTCGTATTGCTCGCCGGCGTCCAACAGCTTCTTTAGCGCGTCGGTGACCAGGCCCTTTTCTCCGGCGGTGCCGTCGTCGCTCATGAGCAGGAAGCGCTGGCTGACGGAGCGGAACTCCTCCTCCAGGATCACCAGATCCTTGTTGCGGAAGCCCACGATGGCATGCACCTGGCAGCCGTTTTGGTGCAGCTTCTTGGCGATGGGGTAGGCGATGGCGCTGCCGACGCCGCCGCCGATGACGCAGACCTTTTGAAGGCCCTCGGTGTGGGAAGGCACGCCCAGCGGGCCCACGAAGTCCTGCAGGCAGTCGCCCTGGTTCAGGTGGTTCAGCCGCTCCGTGGTGGCGCCTACAATCTGAAAGATGATGGTGACGGTGCCCCGCTGGCGGTCGAAGTCCGCGATGGTCAGGGGAATGCGCTCGCCGTCCTCGTCCACGCGCAGTATGATGAACTGGCCTGGCTCCGCCTTTTTCGCGATGGGGGGCGCGTCGATCTCCATGAGGGTCACGGTGGGGTTCAAGGCCTGTTTTTTCAAGATGGTATACATGTCCCGAGCTTCTTCCTTTCCCTTTGGATGCAGGAGGGGACAGGCCCCTCGGCACTATAACCCATTGTACTCTTTTTCTCGCGGCCGCGTCAAGAATAGAAGATTGGAAAAGCGCACGCGGTTTGCCTGGTGAAACGTTTTTTGCCATAGGAAGATGCACAAAACCGATTCTTAACCGTTTTTGTGTTTCTCCGGAGGAAAAAAGGTCCGCGGACGCCGGAAAAGCCGGACGCGCGTCGGCCTGTCCCAACAAGAGGCGGCGGCCCCTTGGACGGGCCGCCGCTTTCTGGCGTCGCTCGAGCTTGCGCCTAGGCAGGCTGCTCCTTGCACAGGGCCAGCTCCACGCGGCGGGCGCTGGGGTCCACGCCCTCCACGCGCACCCGCAGGCGCTGGCCGAGGCGGTACAGCTTGCGCCGCCGCTCGCCCACCAGCAGGTAGTTCTTCTCGTCGTAGACGTAGTAGTCGTCGTCCAGGCCGGAGATATGCACCAGGCCCTCCACGGTGTTGGGCAGGGTGACGAA
>CALWRM010000039.1 GCA_944383925.1 uncultured Clostridia bacterium | reverse complement strand
ACATTCGCTACTCCTTGCAGGACTATTTGCGCCTGCGCTTGGACGGCCGCTTCGACTTGGCCACCATGATCTACTGCGATTATGGCGCCCTGTCGACGCAGGACCGCCTGCTGCTGCTGCGCACGGTACGCGGCCTGTTGCGGCCAGGCGGAAGGCTCTTGTTCGATGTCTTTTCCATGCGGCGCTACGAGGCCTTCGAGGAGGGACAGCGCTGGGAGCATTGTCCCCACGGCGGCTTTTGGAGGCCGGACGCCCACCTGGCCCTGCATCGGAACGTCCGCTATCCCGACCGGGTTAGCCTGGAACAGACCGTGGTCCTTCCCCAGGAAGGCGAGGCGGCCGTCTACTACATATGGAACACCTACTTTGGCCGGGAAAGCCTCCGGCAGGAAACCGCCTCCGCGGGCTTTCGAACCGTAGAGATCTTTGGCGACGTGGCGGGGGCGAGCTACACCCAGAACAGCCCCACCCTAGCCATCCTGCTGGAGGTCTGAGCCGGGGCTTGCCATCAGGCGCCGTTGCCAAAAAAGCGCCCATCCGGAAATAATGCCGGATGGGCGCTTTGCATTGTTACCAAGCCGCTTAACCGGGGAGGAAGACGCTGGCTTGGAAGACCCCCTCCTCCCAACGAAACTCCGCCATACCCCCATGCTCCTGGGCAAGCAGGCGCACGGATCCAGTGCCGATGCCCGCGCCCTCGCGCTTGGTGGAAAGAAGGCTGCCATCCGCCCGCTGGCGCGGGGGAGTCGGGGCGCTGTTCTCCACCAGGAGGACGAAGGCGTTGGCGGCGGTGAGCTTGGCGGCGACACGGATGTATGGGTTTTCCAGGCCGGGGCAGGCCTCTTGGGCGTTTTCAAGTAGGTTGCCCAACACGACGCAAAGATCCGGCTCGGGGAAGGGGAGGGCCTCCGGAAGGGAGAACTCCGCTTCAAGGCGTATGCCCGCCTCTCGGATGCGGCCGGCATAAAAGCGCATCAGGGCGTCCAGGGAGGGGTTCTTGCAATAGTGTTGGTCGGCCACGTGCGGCAGATCTGCCAAGTAGGTTTGCAGGTATTGGCGAAGCCTGCTCGGGTCGCCGCTGTTCAGGTAGGATTGAATCATGTATTCGTGTTGGCGCAGGTCGTGCCGGGCTCGGCGCAATTCTTCCAAATAGGCGCTTTGGTGGGCGTACATGGAACGCTGGGTTTGCAAAATGCGCTGAATCTGGTTGGCCTGTTCCTCAAGCACGGCCTGATGTCGGATGTTTTCAAGAGCTTTGAGCATCAACGCATAGGCAAAGAGAATGCAGGCGCTCAGGCCAATGCGCGCAAAGAAGAAGGAGCAGCTTTGCACGCTGGATGCGTCAAAGGCGTCCGTAAAGAGCAGGATGATGGCGGTCATCGAGAGTAGCAACAGGAAAAAACCCCGCCAGAGGCCCGACGCCCGATGCTGAAACAAAATCTCCGTCCGGTGGCGGCACAGAGAAAGCACAGGGGGGAGGGTGAGTAGATAGAGCAAGAGGCAGATCAGGCTGCTGACATAGGATTGGGAGGAGGAGTGAAACGCCCATGCGCTGGCAAAGGTGGCGATGCCTCGAACAACGATGAGGTAATCCATCACCAGAACGAAGAAGAACAGCGTGGCGTTGATATCCGTCCGAAGCAAGCAGAGGTAAATGGCCAGACCGATCAGGGAAAAGGCGAATTCCAACACCCGAATATGGAGGCCGCCGCATAGCGCCAGGTATACCGCGAAGGTTTTGAGGCAAACATGCAGCGCCACGAGGACGAGGGCAAGCGTTCTCGAGCGCCAGGGAAAGTCCCAGAATTGATAAAAGGCGATGATATGGCTGGGTAACGTGGTAATCAGCACGAACAAGATGGTTTCCATGGGAAACGTTATCCCCCTCTTTTCAACTGTTCCACGCTATGGGCGGCGTAGGCCTCCATGAGGGCTTTGCGCCTGCGACGGCTTACCGGCAGGGTATCCCCGCCGACGAGGGTTACGGTGTCGCCGTCCAGCTTGACCACCTTGTCCAGATTGATCAAGATGCCCCGGTGGCATTCGAAAAAGCGGTGGTCCAGCCGCGGTTTGAGCTCCTCCAGGGGTAGACGCAGGCTATGCGCGCCCGCCTGTGTGTGCAGTAGCATCCGATGGCCCAATACCTCGGCGTAGAGCACGTTGCCCAGAGGAAGGTGTAGCGGTATCCCGTAAGGGGACAGGTCCAGGGCCCGTTCCGACCCCATCCGGCGCTCCAGACGACCCATCAATCGGGCAAAGCGCGCCGGATCGATGTTGGGCGCCTTGAGCAAAAAGCCGGCGGCCTCCACCTCATATCCCTCCAGAGCAAAATCGGCTTCCGTGGTGACGAAGACCAGCAACGCTACCGAATCGCTCGCGCGCAAGCGCCGCGCCGTTTCCAAGCCGTCAAGGCCCGGCATCAGGATGTCGAGAAAGATTAGATCGTATGTCTGCGCGCTAGAAGAGCGGAGCAGGGCCTCGCCGCTGGCAAAGCTCTCCAGTTCCCAGCAAAGGCCTCTTTGCTGGGCGCGCGTCCGAACCAGGACGCTCAGCGCTTCCCGATCCTGTAAACAATCATCCACGATGGCGATCCGATTGGAAGCTTGTATGGCCCATCCCTCCAAACACCGGTTGAACCTTTATGCCGCTTGCGTCGTTTTGGTGCCGCTTGTGACAAATGACTTGAACAGATGCCACCAGATCCATAAAATTGACATGATATTGCCCAGACTGTTGAGCCTTCAACGGTTTGGGTGTTTGTGTGTGGACCGCGCGCCGGTATCGGCGCCACATGCGTCGTTCTTGGGCTATCCTGCCATAGGCATAGGAGTGTATTAATATAATTAGGATAGCACAAAGAAGTCCGCTCTTCAATCCAACTTTGCCTCCAATGCGGAAAAGCTCATTTTGCTGTCGGACGCTGCATTTTGATGAAACGAGGGTGATTGCATGGAAAACAACAGGATCAATTACACGCAGGTGGTATGGGAAATAACCCGCCTGCTCCAGGAAGCCGAATCCCTGGAGGACGCGCTGCGCACAAGCCTTGGCGAGGTGGTCAAGGCCGTTGGCGCCGAGGCCGGGACCATTTGGTCCTACAACATTTCCGGAGATAAGCGCATCTACCCCTCCTTCTGGATCGGCGGGGCGGACCTAACCGGCTTGAGCCTGGCTGCGGGCGAGGGCATCGCGGGCGCCGTGGTACAAAGCGGCAAGACCACCGTGGTCAAGGATTGCCAAAAGGACCCCCGCTGGGCCGGCCGTTTCGACGAGGCCACCGGGTTTGTAACCAGAAGCATGGTTTGCGTGCCCTTGGCCAACAAGTATGAGGTCATCGGCTGCATCCAGATCATCAACAAGAAGGACGGCACACTCTACAACGACGAGGACGTGAGCCTGTGCGAAAACCTGGCCATGCTCAGCGCCATCGCCATCGACGAAAACGGCCTCAACCTCGGCTTTGCCGAAGAAAAGAAGTCCATCATCTCCCTGCGCAACGTGACCAAGACCTTTGGCTCGGGCGAAACGCAGGTGCAGATCCTCAAGGGCGTCAACCTGGACGTGCGCGAGGGCGAGTTCCTGGTGATCCTGGGCGAATCCGGCTGCGGCAAGTCCACCATGCTCAACATCATTGGCGGCATGGATCAGCTGACGACGGGCCAATTCCTCTTTGACGGCAAGGACTATTCCCACCTGGACGAAAATAGCCTAACCATGTACCGCAGAAACTCCGTCGGCTTTATCTTCCAGGCCTACAACCTAATGCCCACCCTCACCGCCGAGGAAAACCTCAACTTCATCGGCGAACTGTGCGAGAAACCCATGGACGCCTCCGAGGCGCTCAAAAGCGTGGGGCTGTTGCAGCGCAAGAACAACTATCCCTCCCAGATGTCCGGCGGCCAGCAGCAGCGCGTCTCCATCGCCAGAGCGCTGATCAAAAAGCCCCGCCTCATCCTGGCCGACGAGCCCACCGCCGCATTGGACTATGAAACCAGCATTGAGGTTCTGACCGTGCTGGAAAACGTGATCAAGGCCGGCACCACCCTGCTGATGGTCACCCACAACGAGGAAATCGCCAAAATGGCCAATCGCGTCATCCGCATGAAGGGCGGCGTGGTGGCCGAGGTGATCGTGAACCGCCATCCTGCCAGCGCAAAGGAGTTGGTTTGGTGATGAAGAAAACCGGCATTAAGCATCTGTTTCAAACCATCAAGAAGACGGGCGTCACGTTCTTTGCCACCGCCTTCATCGCCAGCGTCTGCCTGTGCATTTACGTGGGCTTTCAGTCCACCGGCCTGGCCATTTTGAACCGCGCCGACCGCTACTTCGAGGAAAGCCAGCTGGAAACCTTTGAAATCACCTGCGCCAACGGCATCACCCAGGAGGACCTGGAGGCCATCGCCGGCTGGGAGGGCGTCCGCAACGTGGAGGGCGGCTATTCCCAGTCCATGCTCCTAGACCTTGGCGGGGAGCGCGTCCCGGTACAGGCCCGTTCCATGCTGGATGGGATGAACATCCTCACCGTGGAGGAAGGCCAGCTGCCCCAGACCCTCGACGAGGTGGCCATTGAGCGGGACATGGCCGAACAATTGAACATCGCCCTGGGCGACACCATCACCCTGGACCACGACGAGGCCCTTGTGTCAGACACCTTTGTGGTTACGGCCATCGTCAACGATCCTGTGTTTTGCTGTTCCAACATCAAGGACACCAGGGGACGGGGGACGGTGGGCACCGGCTCCAATAAGTATTTTGTCGAACTAAGGAAGGATGCCTTCAACACCGACCATTACGAGGATTGTTTCACCACGGCCTATGTCGATAGCGATGTGCTCGACGGCATCTACTACTTCTCCCAGGAATACGAGACCCAGGAGCAGGATTATCTGGACAGCCTGGATGCCTTGGCCCAGGAGCGTGCGGAGCTGCGCTATGACACCCTGTTGACCGACTCGCAGGAGAAAATCGACGAGGCACAGGGGGATATCGACCAGGCCCAGCTAGATCTGGAGGATGCCCAGAAGCAGATCGAGGATAACCAGCTCAAGGTCAACGACAGCGAAAAGGAGCTCCAGGATGCGGAGCAGGAGCTGAAAGACGGCGAGAAGGAGTATCAGGACAGCGAAAAGGAATTTCAGGATAACCAGCAGAAGATCCTCGACGGCGAGAAGGAGCTGGAAGACGGCGAGAAGGAGCTGCAGGAAAAGCAAGGCGAACTGCGCGAGGCTCGCTTGCAGCTGCAGGCCCAGCTCAGCGCTCTTGGCCTGAGCAGCGATTTTTACACCGCGCTCCAGCAGCTTCCGGCCTTGGGCTCCGCTGGCCAGCCCCTGCAGGCAGCCATCCTAGAGTACCAGGCCAACGAGGCAGCCCTGGACGAGGCAAACGCGCAGTTGGACGCTTCGCGTAGGGAGCTGGAAGACGGCCGTCGGGAGCTGGAGGACGCCAGGGTCGAGTTGGCGGATGCCAAGATCGAGTTGGAAGACGGCCGCCGGGAGCTGGAGGACGCCAGGATCGAGCTAGAGGACGCCAAGGCCGAGCTGGAAGACGCCCGATTGGACGTGACCGAGGCGGAGAAGGAGCTGGAGGACGCCAGGATCGAGCTGGAGGACGCCAAGGCCGACGTGGCCGAGCTACAGCTGGAGGATTGGATCCTTTCCGGCAGAAACGATGTGGGCGACCTGCGCGCCATCGAGAACGTCGTGGACACCATCAAGGGCCTGAGCCTGTCCCTGTCCTGCGTGTTCCTGCTGGTGGCCTGCGTGGTGTGCTATGCCGCCATCACCAAGATGATCAACGAACAAATCGCCATCATCGGCGCGCAAAAGGCGCTGGGCTTTTCCTCCAAGGAAATCCTGGTCCATTATGTGAGCTATAACACCCTTTGCGCCCTGCTTGGCATCGCCCTTGGCTATCTGATGACGCTCGTGGTGGTGGAGAACCTGGCCCTGTATATCTTTAAGGATACGTTCCTGATTGGTTCCATTCCATGGGCTTTCTCTTGGAGCGACGGCTTGATCACCGCGGCCATTTGCCTGGCGATGTTCCTGCTGACTACCTATTTGGCCTGCTGGAAGCTGGTCAAGCAACCCGCCGTGGATCTGCTGCGCGGCGAGGTGCCCACCAAGGCCGGCAAGAACGGCGCGGGCTTTAAGGGCTTCGCCGGTATGAGCCTGTATACCAAGACCATTATCAAGAACGCCTTGCAGGACAAGGGCCGCATGGCGACCACCATCATCGGCGTGGTCGGCAGCATCTCGCTTCTGGTGATCTGCCTGTCGATGAAGCTTTCCATCGAGAACGCTGCGGGCATGCAATTTGACCGCTACTTCTACTTCCAAAACAGCCTCGTGTTTGACAGCGAGGAGGGCGATGCCCAGAGCTTTGCGCAGGTCCTGGACGAACACGGCCTCTCCTACACCTTGGTGCAGGACCGCTTGCTGTCCTTCCGCCCCGTGGGCGAGGGCTGGGAGTCCACCCATGTGATGATTCCCAGCGACGCGCAGGCCTGGAAGGAATTCGTGAAGCTGGAGGACGTGCATAGCCGGGAGGAATTGGAGGTACCGGAGGAAGGCTTCCTGATCTCCCGCCGCGTGGCCGAGATCTTCGGCCTGGAGGAGGGTAGCCCCGTCGAGTTGATGGATTCCAAGGGCCGCGTGGTCCAGGGCCAGGTGGCCGGCATCATCGAGCATTACCTGCCCTATCACCTCTTTGTCTGCTCGCAGTCCTATTTCGAATCCGTGATGGGCGAGGAAGCGGACCTGTGCGTGTACCTGACGACCGGCGATGTAACGGGCTTGGAGACGGAACTTGTGGGCCAGACGGGCTACATCGCCCTGCAGGACCGCGAGGATTATATGTCCACCACGGTGGAGCTCAATAGCGTGATCATCGTCTGCCTGCTGCTGGCCATCGTCATGGCGCTGCTGGTGCTGCTCAACCAAATCGTGTTGCAAATCAACAAGAAGGCCAGGGAACTGTCCGTGATGCGCATCAACGGCTACACCCTCCGGCAAACCAAGGCCTTTGTGTACAAGGACAACATCATCCTAACGATCATCGGCCTGCTGGCCGGATGCGGCATAGGTGTGGCTCTGTCCTATGTGGTCATCCGGGTGGTGGAAATCGGCGCATGCCGCTACATCCGTACGCCAAACCTCGGGGCCTGTCTGTTCGCCTGTGCGGTGGGAGCGTTGCTGGCGCTGGTCGTGAACCTAATCGCCCTGCGAAAGATTAACCACCTGAATCTGACGAACGTATCCGCAAACTGACGGAGATTTTCGCGGAGATAGGAGAGAGACGAGCATGACGGCAAGCCTGCAAATTCGGCTTTTGGGCGTGCGAGGGTCGGTTCCGGTCCACGGGCCCGCCTTCGCCCGCTTTGGAGGCGCGACCAGCTGCGTGTTTTGCTTGGCGGGGAAGGAGGCGATCCTCCTGGACGCAGGCTCCGGCCTGCTCTGGGAGGAGCTTCCCCAAGCCCTGCCGGAAAAGCACTTTTCCGTGCTCCTAACCCATGCCCATGTGGACCACATCCTGGGTTTCCCCATGTTCGCGCCTCTATTTGACAAAACATATGAATGCGATGTATACCTCAAGTATAGGCAGGGCCGCTCGGCCAAGGAACAGGTGGAGGCGCTGATGGCGCCGCCCCTGTGGCCGGTGGGGCCCGCAGCCCTTCAGGCTGCTATCCGCTTTCAGGACGTGCCGAGCGCCTTTTGCATCGGCGATGTGCAGGTGCGCACCATGGAAGCCATCCATCCGGGCGGAGCGACCATCTTTAAGCTGACGAGTGGAGAGGCTTCCCTGGTCTATGCCACGGATTTCGAGCCAGACCCGGAGCGGACGGAGGCGTTTTGCACCTTTGCCCAGGGTTGTTCCCTGCTGCTGTTGGACGCCCAGTACACCCGGGAGGAGTACGCCTCCACCAAGGGCTTTGGCCATATGCCCGTGGACCAGGCGGCGGAGCTGGCTGCCGCCTGTGGGGCGAAGAGGACCCTTTTCGTGCACCATGCGCCCGGACGGACGGACCAGCAGCTGCTGGCCTTGGAGCGACAGGTCCAGACCGAGTATCCAAACATTGCGTTCGGCCGGGCGGGAGAGGCGCTTTGCCTGTAGACAAGGCTGGGGGAACCGCCGGTTGGAGGAGGAATAGAGATGTTGAAAAGATTTGGCGTGCTGTTGCTGGCGACCCTGCTGCTGCTATGCGCCGCAACGCCCGCATGGGCGGCCGAGACGGCCACGGCTACGGACATGCGCCTGGAGAGCGTGGAGGGAGAGGCGACGCTGAAGAACCTCAACGGCAAGGAGATCTCCTACCGCGAGGGGATGAAGCTGTACAACGGTTACTCGATCACCACCCAGGAGAAGAGCTATGCCTATGTGAGCCTGGACGGCTCCAAGGTGGTAAAGCTGGATGCCTGCACCCAGGTGGAGCTGCGAAAGAACGGAAACAAGCTGGAGCTTTTGCTCCATAGCGGCCAGCTGTTCTTCAACGTCTCCAGCCCGCTGACGGAGGAGGAGTCCATGAACATCCGCACCTCCACCATGGTCACGGGCATTCGCGGCACCTCCGGCTATGTGCGCGTGGACGGGGCGGAGAGCTCCAGCACGGCCATTTTGGATGGCACGGTGCAGGTGATGGCCCTGAACGAAGAGGGAAACCAGACGGCGCAGGTGCAGGCGGGCCAGAGCGCCGCTGCATCCAGGAACCAAGAGGGTTGGCAGATCAATGCCCGGACGCTGATCAAGGACGATATTCCCGGCTTCGTGCTCAAGGAGATTGAAAAGGATCCAGCATTGGCCCAGAGGATTGAGGAGGCGACCGGTTGGTCCACCGAGGAGCTTGCGGCCTTAGCGGACGAGAGGCTGACGGCAGACCAGGATACCCTCGCGGCCCTGCTACAGGCTGTCTCCCAGGCTGCCGCCGCGCAGGCGGAGAGAACCAGTTGGGCGGCGGAGTTCCGGGAGCCGACGCCGGAACCGACGCCGGAACCGACGCCGGAACCGACCCCCGTACCCACGCAGAGACCTACGCCAAGACCTACGCGAAGACCTTCGAATACGAATACAGATACATCAACGCCATCGACTACGGATACATCAACGCCATCGACTACGGATACATCAACGCCATCGACTACGGATACATCAACGCCATCGACTACGGACACGACAACGCCATCGACTACGGATACATCAACGCCATCGACTACGGACACGACAACGACGTGAACCAGCGGTTAACAATCCGGGGTACCGCGCTTGAAGCACTGCCCGCAACGCGGCCCTGAACGGGTTGCGGACATGGCGCCGCCCAATGCCGGCATGGCGGTCTCTGGGCGCGTCGGGAAGTCCATGGAAGGCTGGGCTCGCAAGGGGCCTAGCGCTTGAAAACAGGAGCGAGCATGAAGCGAAAAGCATTGAAAAAACTCTTGATTGCCCTACTGTGCGCTGCAGCGTTTTCCGTTGCAGCGCTGCTGGGCGTTTTCTATCAGGCGGACCAGATGCTTTCCGACAGCCTCTATCAGCAACCCAAGGCGCTGGAGGGAAAGATCTTCGTCGTCGGTATTGACGAGCGGGCCATGGAGGACATAGGCCCCTACCAAACCTGGGGCAGGGACGTGATGGCCATGGCGCTGGAGGCGCTCAACGCCGAGGAAACCTGCCGGCCGGCGGCCATCGGCGTGGACGTGCTGTATACCGGCCAGACCGATCCGGAGCTGGACGCCTATTTGGCGGAAGCGGCCGGCGCCTATGGAAACGTGGTGGTCGCCTCCGTGGCCAACTTTGGCAGCGAGCTGGTGACGGAGGAGAGCGGCAATTTCTACATGAAGGACTATGCCGTCCTCTCCTATGAGGAACCCTACGAGGCCCTCAAGGCCGTTACAAAACAGGGACATATCAACGCCATGTACGACCAGGACGGCGTCCTGCGCCACAGCATCCTGGAAATCGACCTGCCCGACGGCAGGACCATTCCCTCCTTTGCCTATTCCATCTACCAAATGTATGCCGCCGCCATGGGCCTGCCCCAGGAGCTGGACATCCCGACGGACTCCCTGCATAGGTTCTATGTGGACTTTGCGGCCCTGCCCGGCGGGTATTACGAGGAGATTTCCGTCTCCGACCTGCTGTCGGGCGATTTCCCCGCCGTGCTGTTCCAGGACGCCATCGTGCTCATCGGCCCGTATGCGGCGGGGTTGTCCGATTATGTCACCACCGCCATCGCCCGGGCTTCCCTGATGTATGGCGTGGAGTACCAGGCCAACGTCATCGAGCAAATGCTTCGGGGCGAGTTCAAGGCGGAGGTTTCCGACGCGCTCCAGGCCGCGCTGCTCTTCGTGATTTCGGCCGTGTGCTTATATCTGTTCATCGATAGAAAGATGTTGGTGGCCACCCTGCTTTGGCTGGCCGTGGCCGGCGGCGGCCTGCTGCTCTGCCTGTGGCTGTACACCGTGGGCTATGTGCTCCATCCGCTCTGGCTAACGCTGACGGTGACGGTGTTTTACGTCGGCGCCGTGGCGGTCAACTACGTGCGCGCCGCCATGGATAGGCGCAAGATCTCCAACACCTTCAAGCGGTATGTGGCGCCGGAGATCGTGGGCGAGCTGCTGCGGGAGGGGACCGACGCCCTGGGGCTTGGCGGCAAGCTGTGCGACATCGCCGTGCTGTTCGTCGATATCCGCGGCTTTACCCCCATGAGCGAGCTGCTAACCCCGGAAGAGGTGGTCTCCATCCTCAACCGTTACCTATCCCTGACCACGGCCTGCATCATGAAGAACCATGGAACATTGGACAAGTTCGTGGGGGATTGCACCATGGCCATCTGGAACGCCCCAATTGCCCAGGAGGACTACGTGATGAACGCCTGCAAGGCCGCCGTGGACATGGTGGAGGGCTCCAAAGCCCTTTCCCAGGAGCTGCTGGATAAGTTCGGCCGCACGGTTTCCTTCGGCATCGGCGTGCATTGCGGCAGCGCCGTCGTCGGCAACATCGGCGCGGAGATGCGCATGGATTTCACCGCCATCGGGGATACCGTCAACACCAGCGCCCGCCTGGAAGCCAACGCGCCCGCTGGCAAGATCTACATCAGCCAGGAGGTGGTCAACCGCCTGGGCGATCGGATCAAGACCACATCCCTGGGCGACGGCATCGCGCTGAAGGGAAAGTCCAACAAGATGGAGATCTATCTGCTGGATGGCATCGCATGAGAGAACATGGAGGCCTTGACAAAACATGATCAAACAGCTGATTGCATTGCTATTGGCCGGCGCGCTGGCCGGCGTGCCCGCGCTGGATGCGCCCGCCCTTCCGGAAACGGGGAGCGAGCTTGGCCTGGCCGCCTCCGGCATCGCGCAGGTGGAGGACACGCTGTACGTGGCGGATAGCTACCAGCGCGGGATATGGAAGATCGACGGGGACCAAGCCGAGCTGCTGACCGGCTCCAACGAGAACCTGGACCAGAACGGCCGGCCCCTGACCGGTTACCTGGACGGGGACATGGAAAAGGCCCTCTTTGGGGAGCCCTGGGCGGTGATCCCCTATTTGGACGGCCTGCTGGTTTCCGATGCCGGCAACCATGTGCTTCGCTACGTGGACCTGGAGGACGGCAAGGTGTATTCGGCGGCGGGCTCGGGCGAGGCCGGCTTTCAGGACGGCAGCGTGAATAGGCGCATCGCATTCAACATGCCCACGGGCCTGGCCTTGGGCGAGGACGACCTGGTCTACATCGCCGATACGGGGAACCATGCGATCCGCGTGATGGACAAAAAGGGCAACGTGTCCACCCTGGCCGGCGGGGAGGAGGGCTGCGCCCTGGGAACCCTGGAGGAGGCTAGGTTCTCCCAGCCCACGGGGTTGTGCTATGCGAACGGGGTGCTCTACGTGGCCGACTCTGGCAACCACCGCATCGTCGCCATCGAGGACGGACAGGTTCGCCTGGTCGCGGGGGCAAGCCTGAGCGAGGACCTGGCCGAAGCGGGCGACCTGCTGAACGGCAGCGTCGAGCGGGCGGCGTTTTCCAATCCCCAGGGCATCGCCGTGGCGGAGGACGGCACGGTGTATGTGGCGGATACCGGAAACGGAGCCGTGCGCAGGATCCAGGATGGCCGCGTGACCACCGTGCTGCAGGCGCAGGGGGACGACGTTTACCCCGTCTCGCCGCGCGGGCTGTGGATCGATGGGGATACGCTCTATGTGGGCGATGTCTTCATGCGGGTGCTGGCACAGTACGACCTTGGCGCATAGCGAAAGCGCAGGACATAAGAAGGGAACGCCCCGGCGGGGCGTTCCCTTCTTTGTGTTTAGGGGAGAGCCTACTGCAGGAAGGCCTCGATGATCACGTTTTCTGCCTCCTGCTCGCTCAGGCCCAGGGAGCGCAGCTTGAGCAGCTGCTCGTCGTTGATGCGGCCGATGGCCGCCTCGTGGATGATGGCCGCGTCCAGGTGCTTGGCGTCGATCTCGGGGATGGAGGCCACCTCCGCCCCGTCCATGAGGATGGAATCGCACTGGATATGGGCCTTGCACTTGTTCTTGCCCACGGCCCTGGGGTGGAAGATCTGGCGCGAACGGCCTTGGGCCACGGAGCGGGAAACCAGCTGGGCGGAGCTGTTCTCCCCGTTGAGGCGCACCTCCATGCCCGTTTGGGCGATCTGGTTGTCGTGGGTCATCAGGCGCTCGGTTAGGTTTAGCTTGGCGTCCGGACCCAGGTCGATCTCCGTCTTGCGCACGGTGGAATCCACGCCCTTGATCTGGGCGGTGTCCAAATAGAGCACCGAGCCCTCGCCCACCTCGGCCTGGGTGACGGGGTTCAAAATCCGCTTGCCCGTGCCCTCGCCCTCGCCGTAGTGCTTTTCCTCGTAGCGCACGATGCAGTTTTTGCCGATGTGGAAGGCGTGGATGCCGTCGTGGCGGGCCTCGTCGCAGCCGCTGTTGTGGATGCCGCAGCCAGAAACGATGGTGACCTCCGCGCCGTCGGCGACGTAGAAATCGTTATACACGATATCGACCATGCCGGAGGCGCTCAGCACCACCGGAATGTGGACCTGTTCGCCCTGGGCGCCGGCATCGATGTAGACGTCGATGCCCGGCTTGTCCTTTTTCCGCACGATCTTGACGTGTTCGCTGTCGCCGTGGCAGAGCGAGGAGCCGTTGTAGCGCAGGTTGAAGGCGCCTTGCTGCAAAAAACCCTTGGGATCGATCTGCTGAAGGATGCCCTTGGTGATGGTGTCAAGGATTGCCATGTTGTTCCTCCCCTTCCGCGCAGGAAAGCCTTGCGCAGTCCTGATAGCTTCCTTGGCCGATGAGCCCCGGCAACAATTCGTCCCTGGAGCCGAGGGCGGCCATGCGCCCGCCTTCGATTACCAGGATGCGGTCCGCCATGCGGATGATCCGCTCCTGGTGGGAGATGAGCAGCAGGCTCTGCCCGCCTCGCCTGTGCAGGCGCTCGAACTCCTGCGTCAGCAGGGAAAAGCTCCATAGATCGATGCCGGCCTCCGGCTCGTCAAAAATGGCCAACTTGTGCTCCTTGGCCAGCACGGTGGCGATCTCGATGCGCTTCATCTCTCCGCCGGACAGGGTGCCGTCCACCTCGCGCTTGAGATACTCCCGGGCGCACAGCCCCACGCGGCTTAGGATCTCGCAGCAGGCGTCGTCGCTGAGCGGACGCCCGGCGGCCAGCCCCACCAGGCGGCCTACGGTCATGCCCTTAAAGCGCGGCGGCTGCTGAAAGGCAAAGCCAAGGCCGGCCTTGGCCCGCTCGTCGATGGAGAGGGAGCTGATGTCCTGGCCGTCCAGCAGGATGCGGCCGGCGCTGGCTCGCTCCACGCCCATGAGCACCTTGGCCAGCGTGGATTTGCCGCCGCCGTTGGGCCCGGTCACCACGAGCATCTCGCCATCGTCCAGCTGGAAGCTCACGTTCTGAATGATGTCTCGCTTTGCGCCGTTTTCATTGACCTCAAAGGTCAGGTTTTCTACCTTAAGCATCTATGTATCCTCCACAAGCAGGGTATGTGGGAAACGCCGTTGATCAGAGTATACCACATTTCCGACAAATTCACTCAGATTTCCGGCTGGGATTACATAAAAATAAAGAATGTGCGCCGGAGCGCATAGGACGATTGACTTTCTGTCCGCAGCTTAGGTATCATGGAGGCGTCCCTAAAAACGCTTGCGCCGGAAGGAGAGAGGACCATGGATGCCATCGATCTCAACGGTTCCTGGCAGCTGTACGGCTACTTGGAGGAGCCTGGCGCGCCGACCACGCTGCAGGAGCTTCGGCAGCGTGGCATCGAGCCCATCGAGGCAAGGGTGCCCGGCAACGTGGAGCTGGACCTGGTGCGGGCCGGCCTGGAGCAGGATCCCTTTTACGGGGAAAACCTCTATGCCTTTGAGAAGTACAATTACTATAGCTGGTGGTATGTGCGTCGCTTTACAGTCGACGCGCTGCCCCAGGACGGCAGGGCTTGCCTGTGGCTTCGAGGCGTGGACGCCTATGCGGAGGTATACCTCAACCAGATCAAGCTGGGCGAGACGGACGACGCCTTCATCGAGTTCGAATGGGACTGCCAGGATGTTCTCCGTCAGGGGGAAAACGAGCTGGCCGTACACATCCGCGGAGCCATGAACGTGGCAAGGCGCGCGGAGCTGCCCATCCTGGCGCGCGGCGGGGAACAGACGGACGAGCTGGTGGCCCTGCGCAAGCCGCCCCATTGCTTTGGGTGGGACATCGCCCCAAGGCTGCTCTCCGCCGGGTTGTGGCGCGGCGTAGAGCTGTACATTAAGCGCCCCTGCCGGATCGAGCAGCTATACCTGGCCACCAAGCGGGTGCGGCGGACGGCCGGCGGCTACGAGGCGGAGCTGCTCTGCCGCTACCGCTTCGTCACGGACGACGCCCTCCCCCTTGGCTATGAGGTGGCGCTGATCGGGCAATGCGGCGACTCCGTTTTTCAGCTGCGGCAGCCTGCCGGCTTTCAGAGCGGGGAGATCCAACTGCGCGTGGAAAACGCCAAGCTTTGGTGGCCAAAGGGCTATGGCCGGGCCGCCTTGTATCGGGTGAGGTTTCAGCTCTTCCGGCAGGGCGAGCTGGTCTGCGAGCGGAGCGAACGGATCGGCCTGCGGGAAATCACCCTGGAACGCAGCTATTTGCCCGGGGACGCGGGCCAGTTCCGCGTGCTGGTCAACCACGAGCCGGTGCTGCTCAAGGGCTGCAACCATGTGCCCCTGGATGCGCTGCATTCCCGCGACGCCCAGCGCCTCGCGCAGGCCCATGCGCTGTTTGAGGAGGCCGGTTGCAACGTGCTGCGCTGCTGGGGCGGCAACGTGTACGAGGACCACCGCTTCTTCGACCTGTGCGACGAGCGGGGCATGCTGGTCTGGCAGGATTTCGCCCTGGCCTGCGCCAGCTATCCCCAGGACGACCGCTTTGCCGCGGTGATGGAGCGCGAGGCGGCCAGCGTCGTGCGCAAGCTGCGCAACCATCCAAGTCTGCTGCTCTGGGCAGGCGATAACGAGGTGGACGAGGGCTTTTGCGGCTACAACTTCCCCAAGGAAAACCGCTATAACCGCATTTCCCGCGAGCTGCTGCCCCGGGTGGTGCGCGATCACGATCCCATGCGGCCCTATGTGGCCTCCTCGCCCTACATCCCGGAAAACCTGGAGCGGTATCAGGTGCCCGAGCAGCACAACTGGGGACCGAGAGACTACTTCAAGGGGGATTTTTACAAGCACAGCAGCGCCCACTTCATTTCCGAAATCGGCTACCATGGCTGCCCGGCGCCGTCCTCCCTGGCGAAATTTCTGCCGAAGGACCAGCTTTGGCCCTTCGACAACAGCGCCTGGGACACCCACTGCACCGAAAACCTGCGCCGCGCAAGGCGGGGGTACAGCCGCAACCGTCTCATGGCCGAACAGGTGCAGATCCTCTTTGGCAGCCAGCCCCAATCCCTGGAACGCTTCGCACAGCTGTCCCAGATTTCCCAGGCCGAGGCCAAGAAGTTCTTCATCGAGATGGTCCGGCTGAAAAAATGGCGCAGAACCGGCGTGATTTGGTGGAACATGCTCGACGGTTGGCCGCAAATTTCCGACGCCGTGGTGGATTATTACTTTACGAAGAAGCTGGCGTTTCACTATATCCGGCGCGTGCAGCGGCCCATCTGCCTGATGATGGACGAGCAGGAGAACTGGAGCCATGCACTGGTGTTGGGCAACGACAGCTTGGAAAGCAAGAGCGTGGCCTATCGGGTGGAGGACGGCGACAGCGGCCAGGTGCTGCTCAGCGGGGAGGCCCTCTCGCCGGCCAACGAGAACCTGACGTTGGGTTCCCTGCGCCTGCTCGCAGGCCAGCAAAGGCTGTTCGTGCTGCGCTGGACGGTGGATGGAACGGACTATGCCAACCACTACATCAGCGGATTTCCCCCCTTTGACGAGGAAACGATGCTGCGCTGGGTGGAGAGAATCCGGGCCTTGCCGGAACCCTTTGACTGGGCGCTTTGAGCGCCCGCCGGACGGTCGCGCCATCGAGATGGACATGGAGCGGCGCTGGGAAGGAAGGGCAATCGATGTATGTAGACCCTTGGCGGGGAGGTGCGCGCTTCGTGGAGGCGGAGGAACGGTTTTTGGGATTGGACATCGGCGGCACCAAGTGCGCCGTCGTGCTGGGGGACGCCCAGGGACGGGTGCTGGGCAAACAGGCCTTTGCCACCGGCGAGGCGCCGGGGTGGAAGGGCATGCTGGAGCTGCTGCTGGAGGCGGCGGAACGGCTCCAGAGGGACGAGGGGCGGCGGGCCCGCTGCGTGGGCATCAGCTGCGGAGGACCGTTGGATAGCCGGCGCGGCGTGCTGTTTGCGCCGCCCAACCTGCCCGGGTGGGAAAACGCGCCCCTTTGCGCCCATGTGCAGGGGCGGCTGGGCTTGGCCTGCTACCTGCAGAACGACGCCAACGCCTGCGCCTTGGCGGAGTGGAGGTACGGCGCGGGCAAGGGTTGCCGCCATATGGCCTTCCTCACCTTTGGCACCGGCCTGGGGGCGGGCCTCATCCTCAACGGCGCCCTATACGAGGGCGCCAGCGGCATGGCGGGCGAGCTTGGTCACCTGCGCCTGGATGGGAAAGGGCCCGTGGGCTACAACAAGGCGGGCTCCTTCGAGGGCTTTTGCTCCGGCGGAGGGTTGGCCAAGCTGGCCGGGCTGCGGCTCGGCCAGGAGCTGAGCGCCAAGGAGCTGGTGGAGCGGGCGGACGCCGGGGATGCGGCGGCTGCGGGCGTGCTGCGCGAGAGCGCCAGCCGCTTGGGCCAGGGACTCTCCCTGTTGGTGGACCTGATCAACCCCGAACGCATCGTCATCGGCAGCGTGTACGCAAGGGCGGAGCGCTGGTTCCGGCAGGAGGCTTTGCGGGTGATGCGGGAAGAGTGCCTGGCGGAGAGCTTGGCGGCGGTGGAGCTGCTGCCAAGCGCCTTGGGCGAGGGAATCGGCGATGTCGCCGCCTTGGCGGTGGCTGTGGACGGATGGAGGAGAGCGCATGGATAAGGGCCTATTGGAGGCGAAGGAACGGGCGGTGGAGCTGTTGACCGGCTGCTTTCGCAGGGGAAACAAGCTTTTGCTCTGCGGAAACGGCGGGAGCGCGGCGGATTGCGGCCACATAGCTGGGGAGCTGATCAAAGGATTCTTGCTTCGCCGTCCGCTGCCCGAGAAAATCAGGCAGGCCTTGCCTGCGGACGCGCGCCTGCAGCGGGGGCTGCCGGCCATCGATTTGTGCGCCCAGGGCGCGGCCATCTCGGCCATCGTCAACGACCTGGGCGGGGAGAGCATCTACGCCCAGCAGGTGCTTGCCTTTGGCCGGCCTGGGGACGTGCTGCTGGGGATTTCTACCTCTGGAAACGCAAAAAACGTCTGCCTGGCCCTGCAAACCGCCAAGGCCTTGGGGCTGGAAACCCTGGGGCTCACGGGCCGCAGCGGGGGGCGGATGCGCCCGCTTTGCGACTGCCTGCTTTGCGCCGAGGCGGACGAGACCTTTCGGGTGCAGGAGGAGCACATCCGCCTGTACCACGAGCTGTGCGCCAAGGTAGAGGCCCGCCTGTTCGAGGAATAGACGGGGAACGGCCCTTGCGCCGCTCCGGATGGGAGGGGAGGAAGCGAGGGCGCGAAGATAAAGGGGAGTTGAGCATGCCTAAGTCGGCGCGGGATCGCGGCAAACCCGTCCTGGAGTATCGGAGCAAGAGGGAGCTCTTTGGCATGCCTCTTGTACACATCCATCTGGCGCAAAACGGGAGCCCCTGCCTGGCGAGGGGCGTCCTGGCCATCGGAAACGTGGCCGTGGGCGGCGTGGCCATCGGCGGGGTCAGCGCCGGGGTGCTGGCCATCGGCGGCGTTTCCTTTGGCGCGTTCGCCCTGGGCGGCTTGGCCGCGGGGGCTGCGGCCCTGGGAGGCCTGGCCCTGGGGTATCTGGCCCTGGGCGGCTTGGCCGTGGGCGGCTATGCCATCGGCGGCCTGGCCTGTGGGCTGCACGCCCTGGGCGGCGGGGCGTTTGCCGCAGGATTTGCAGCCGGGGACATAGCAAAGGGAACCATCGCCCTCGGGGAAGACGCGGCAGGCCAGTTCGCCATGCGCGCGGGGCAGGGCGCGGATGCGGAGGCTTTGCGCGCCCTGGTGCTGGAAAAATACCCGCGCATCTGGCGCTGGTTCCTGGAGCTGCAGCTGTACTTGGCCCGCTGAGCGGAAAAGGAAACGCCTGGTTGCGGGAAAGAGAAAGGCGAGCCGCCCGAGGGGGCGGCTCGCCTGTTTGGCGGCAAGCGGCTATTGTGCCTGCGATCCGCATGTGGGACAGAATTTTGCGCCCGCGCACAGCGGCGCGCCGCAGGCGGCGCAGCGGCGCTGCGTGGGCGGCTGGGGTTCGGCCTGCTCCACTTCGGCGCCGCAGGCCGAGCAGAAACGCGCGTGCGCGGCCAGCGCCGCCCCGCACTTGGGACAGACGGCCGTCTGTTCGGCGGCCGCTCGGCCAGAGAACGCTTCCTCCTGCCCAGCCTTTTCCCCGCCGTTTTCGGCCCGGATGCGCGCAATCTCCGCCTCCGCATCCTGGATGAGCTGCTTATGCAGGTCAATTTGCTGGCAGATCGTCAGGGCGCTTTCATCCACCGGCTCGCCGGAACAGTATTTTTCGTAAAGCAAAGCTCCCAATTGGCGCATCCGCTCCGAGACGGTCGAGTTTTCCGAATTGATCCGCATGTTCAGGCGTCCGATTTCCAGCGCGTCGTTGGTTCGATCGCCCAAGGTGCGGGCATAATCGCCGATTTTATCGAAAAAAGACATGAACGATTCTCCTTTCCGAGAAAAATTCGCTTCCGTTTCGCTCTTGCGCTCCTAGGCGGCCATGAGGGTTGCGAGGGATCGGGTTTAGGGCTGCATCAAACAGGAGAGAACGGATAGGCCGCTGACGGAGGTCAGCTGGCTGAACAACGCGCTTAACGCCACGAACAGGCAGATGGAGAGCACGATGGAAATGAGCGTCAGGATGAGATAGGCTCTGGAAAGGTTCTTCAAATTGGGGTTGCGCGCCCCGCATGCCCAGACGATGGCAAAAATCAGGCCTACCAAGGGAACCATCATCAGCAAGAAGAAGCCCACATACGCGCCGACGCCAAGCACATCGCGGGGAGCTTCCGAGTGGTAAGCCTCCTGGGCGGGCGGTGTATAGCCTGTCGAAGGCGCGTGGTGGGAAACCTGACGCGCAGAGGAGGGGACGGCATCCCTGGCCATGGGGGCGCCGCATTCTACACAAAAGCCTGCGCCATCAGGCACGCTGGCGCCACAATTCGAACAAAATGCCATCGAACTAGCCTCCTTTAATCGCTTGCAGCCCAAAGGTACTGCTCCCAAAGGTCAGATGGTGCGCAACGGCGCTGCCTCGCCTAAGAAAAAAGATCCCTACCTCTGCCAGCGACGCTTGCTTATACTGTATCACGGCAGCCTTCGCTTGTCCATCGGGCAAGGGGATTTTCTCCAAAGAGGCCGACTGGCGGCAGAAGTACGGATTGGCCGGAAAATTTTCCAAAACGGATTGACGAAACCGTGTAAGGCTGGTATAATGATCTTCGCTGGTTCTTCTGCCATGGAGAGATGGCCGAGCGGTTTAAGGCGCTGGTCTTGAAAACCAGTGATGCCCACAAGGCACCGGGGGTTCGAATCCCTCTCTCTCCGCCAATACAACCCAATAGATCGGCATGGAGAAGTACCCAAGAGGCCGAAGGGGCTCCCCTGCTAAGGGAGTAGGGTGCGAAAGTGCCGCCCGGGTTCAAATCCCGGCTTCTCCGCCAAAGGCCCCCGAATGCTGGATGATAAGCCTTTCGGGGGCCTTTCTTTGCGTTTTGGAAGCGCCGCGCGCCCTGTAAAGCAGGGCCTGCTATGTGAAAAAAAGGCGATCTGCGCACAAGCGTCCGCGACAGGAAGGCGGAGCGGGATTCACTCGCAAGGGCAGGGCGCTCAAGCGCCTTGCCCCGGGGCGGACTGTTCCTGAACGCTGGGTTCTTGGATGGTGCGGATGACCAGCATCGCCGCGATGAACAGCAGGCAGGCAAAGGCGAAGGGCAGGCGGCGGTCGATGCTGGAAAGCCATCCGGTCAGGTAGCCGAAGGGCGAGGTGAGGGCCACCGTGGAGGCCATGATGAGCGCGTTTAGGCGCGCGCGCTCCTGCGGGTCCAGATTTAGCTGCAGCAGCGCATCCTTTCGGGGCCCAACCAGCGCCGAAGCTACGGCGCCCAAGAACACATACAGCAGCACAAAGCCCAAATGGCCGCTTGGGGAGAAGATCAGCACCAGGGCCGCGATGCTGTAAAGGGTCAAGCCGATCCACAGCGGCACGCGGAATTTCGCCGCATCTAAGCGATGCTGAATCCCCAGCATGAAGACCAGCATGACAATGGCGTTGAGGATGGGGAACATCGCCAGCAGATCCTCCGCCAGGCCAAGGCGCTGGGTTACATAGGGGCTAAAGAAGTTGGAACTGACCATGTTGGTGATGTACAGAAGAACGGAAACGGACACGGCCTTGAGCAGGCCCTTGTTGCGCAGCAGGCTTGGAATCAGATGGCGGTAATCGCCGAGCATGTGCAGGATGGAAACGTTCTTGGTTTCCGCCCGGCGGATGCGTCCCTGCTTGGTCTCATGGCAAAAGCGAAAGGTGATGAGCGTCTTGGTGATCATGGTCATGGAGAATAAGAAGTACAACACCCGCACCACCGGGACCACCGAGAACTTGCTGACAAACAGGCCGGAAATCGGCGCAAAAAACACGGCAACCAAGCCGCCGATGGTGCCCCAGGTGTAGATGCTAACCAGATCCTTCTGATGGGCGTCCTCGATGAGCAGACAGTACCAAGCCGTTTGGTTGATTTGCTCAAAGCAGTTGAGCACGGCCGCGATCAGGAAGAGCCAGAAGTTGTTCGAGACGGACCAAATGAGGCAGGCGATGGCCCAGCCGAAGAAATCGCCCAGCATGGTGGTGGTTTTTCGTCCAAGCTTATCCGTCAAGATGCCGCCAAAGAACGAGAAGCATACCTGCACGACCATGGTGATGGACAGGATCAGGCCGATCTGCACGTCCGTGATGCCCTGGGTATACATGTACAGGGTCGCAAAGGGCGCTATGAGATTATATGGAATCCCCCATAGCGGTTCGATGAGCACAAGCGTGCGCGGGTTGCCTCCGTTTTCCCTTAATACGCGAATCAGCGGATGTTCCTGGATGCTCCGGAATCTTTCCTTTAGTGTCATAGCCATACCTCTATGTGTGTGATATCCAGGAAATTCTATCACACTTTATGCCGAACGGGAAGAGGAAAGGGTTGCTTTTTCCCAATGGGTCGCCCGGTGGAGCTATGAACTTCGCTCAGTACGAGACTTGTGAGTACTTATGGCGGTAGAGGAGGGCGTCGGCCGACTTTTTCAGACGGATGAGATCTTGTAGGGTGATGGATGTTTCGGGCGGAATGCTGCGCTTTTTCCATCCATGGGAGACCTCTACGGGGAAAGGGTGTTGGTTTCGGCTATACAGCAGCCTATCAAATTGCTTGAGTTTGTTGCGCACATCACATGGATCGGTCAAAAGCACACAAAACTCATCGCCGCCAATCCTGTAGCAGTGGCCACAGGAGCCAAAGATCTCACGTATGCAGGAGGCTGTCAATATGATGACCTGGTCGCCGGCATGATGGCCATAGGAATCGTTGATTCGTTTCATCTTGTCGATGTCGAATAGAATGAGGCAAAGCTCCGTCGGCGGATAGGCTATGAGCTCTTGCAGCTTGAGCTCATAGGCATTTCGGTTGCCAAGGCCCGACATCCCGTCCACTATGGCAAGCGTTTTATATAAGTCTACCGTTTGCTTCTCTTTCCATATGCGGCCGAACATTCCCAACATGTCCATCACCAGACAGACAATGAGGCCCAGAAGCCCCCAGGCATATAGGACGGCACTGTTGGTGGGGGGGAGAAGGCCAAAGTAGTATAAAGCGATGGAAATGATGGCAATGGCGAATATGAACAAAACACCCCAGAAGGTGAAGAGCAGGGGCTTGTTTTGCCGGCGTTTTTGCACAAATATCTCTCGAACAAAGACGATCAGGAACGATAGGATGATTAAATGTACGCTGATGGTCGTGTTGCGTATGGAGACGACGCCCAGAAGGTGCAAGAGCATCCAAAGAGCGGCATTGCCGGCTGTGATCCATATCAACATCAAAAATAGATTGTGCTTCGGCTTTAGCATTAAGTGAAAATAATACAAAAGAGGCAGGGGAAGCAGATAAAAAACCATGTAGCTTAAAAAGTAGGTGAAGGCAAAGTTGCCGCCTGTCATCGTTGTAATTTTGGAATCCAGAAGAATCCATAATCCGGAGAGAAAGATGAACCCAGCCAGCGCCAGCAGGATGGAATGACCCTGAATGTTGCGGATCCGCATCGAAAGCAGAGCCAGGAGCAGCAATGCGCTAAAGAGCATGCAAAACAAGAAAACCAAGACCGTTGGAAGGTATTCGCAAAACAGAGTCACCAGTATAGCGGCTGGATGGTCTTGATAAATGGTGGTAAGTTCCCAGTCTTGACCTTGGTCGTACCTCGTAAGCTCAATGCGTAGGATGGAGGCATCCATCCATGTTTGGGTTGGCACGAAATGCCATATGCTTCCAAGCGCGTGCGCCTCGCCCTGGGCTGCTTCATAGATCAGCGTTTCGTCCGCCCAGACGCGGATGGATTGGTACCTGGTTTGGATGGCCAATACATATTCGGGATACAGCGCCGCGCTTTTGATATCCCGTACCAGGATCAGATTTTCCTCATCCAAGGTCACACGGCAGGGAAGCGAATTAAGCTCCACCAGATCGCCGTTTGCCTCGTAGGACCACCCCTGATTCAGTGTTGTGGCCTGGGTATTTAGCAAGCCGGTTACAGGGATGGAATAACGCACGGAAGCCGCTACGGTTAGCAATATGAGTACAGCAAACAGGCATACAAAAAAAGCCCTTTTCAGGATGAATTTACTTGCTTTAAAATGGACCTTCATGAACATCAAACTCCCGCCAATGGCAACCGATCCAGCGCATATCGATATATATTACGACATGGCTAAAAGATAGGCAACGATCTTTCTACTATCATACTCGACATGTTTCGATTCATCAAGAAGTAAATCTCACATTCTGTTCACAATGGTAGCTATCCTGGGACCAACTATTCTTTTCCACACCCGTTCTGCAATTAGGGATTGACACCTATTGCTAAGGGTGGTAAACTCTTTGACAGGTAGTTAGCTGCAACTAATCCTATGCCACGGAGGAGGGATATTGGAATGCTGCCCATAGTCATGGCAAAAAAGGGCGAATGCAACCCCATTGTGAAAATTACCGGAAGGGAAGAGGTTCGCCAGCATTTGGCCGAGTTGGGCTTTGTGGTGGGCGAGCCCGTGGAGGTGATTGCGGAGATTTCCGGCAATTTGATCCTGGGCATCAAGGATTGCCGCATTGCCCTAAGCAGGGAAATGGCGAATCGAATCATGGTCTAGATGAAAAGGAGGGAGTACGGATGAAAACGCTGCGGGACGCGAAGGTTGGCTCGACCGTTCGCGTGGTCAAGCTGCACGGCGAAGGGGCTGTGAAGCGGAGAATCATGGATATGGGTATTACCAAGGGCGTGGACGTCTTTGTGCGCAAGGTGGCGCCCTTGGGGGATCCCATCGAGGTCAACATTCGCGGTTATGAGTTGTCCGTTCGCAAGGCTGATTGCGAAATGATCGAAATCGATTAGAAAAGCTGCGCGTGGAGGCGCGCTTTTTTCGGGCAGGTAGTTAGTTGAATATAACTTCCAAATCGAAGGAAGAAAGGACGAAAGGCATGGCTATCAAGATCGCCCTGGCGGGCAACCCAAACAGCGGAAAAACAACCATGTTCAACGACTTGACCGGCAGCGCCCAATATGTTGGAAACTGGCCGGGGGTTACGGTGGAGAAAAAGGAAGGTAGGCTCAAGGGCAACAAGGATGTCATCATTCAAGACCTACCGGGCATCTATTCCCTCTCGCCCTATACGCTGGAGGAGGTCATTTCCAGAAACTATCTTCTCCAAGAGAGGCCCGATGTGATCCTCAACATCGTGGATGGCACCAATCTGGAGCGTAACCTTTATCTGACCACGCAGCTGATGGAATTGGGCCTGCCCATGGTCATCGCGCTGAACATGATCGATCTTGTGCGAAAAAACGGCGATGTCATCGATATTCCAAAGCTATCCGACGCCCTGGGTTGCCCCATCGTGGAGACCTCCGCCCTCAAGGGAGAAGGATCCAGGGTCGCGGTGGAACGGGCCTTGCAGGTGGCCGGGCAAAGCAAACCCCAGGAGCAGCCCTCCGTCTTCGGCGGCAGCGTAGAGCATGCCATCGCGCACATCGAAGAGGCCTTGGAGGGCAAGGTAGAGAAAGGGCAGTTGCGTTGGTACGCGGTGAAGCTGTTTGAACGCGACGAGAAGGTGATCGAGCAACTCAAGCTGGATGCCGGCCTGCTGGCGCACATGGATAGCCATATTCGGGACTGCGAGGCGGAACTGGACGACGACGCCGAAAGCATCATCACCAACGAGCGCTATGCGTATATTAGCCGCGTTGTGAAGGCTTGCACCCAGAAAAAGCGCAAGGCCGGAAGCCTCTCCGTGTCCGACCGGATCGATCGCGTGGTCACCAACCGTTTCCTGGCCCTTCCCATCTTTGCGGCCGTGATGTTCGTGGTGTACTACATATCGGTTACCACCATCGGCGACATCGTCACCAACTTTACCAACGATACCCTCTTTGGCGAGTGGATCATCGCCCCTCTGACCCAGTGGCTGAGCGACTTGGGAACGGCCGACTGGCTGGTGGGCCTGGTGGCCGACGGCATCGTGGGCGGCGTCGGCGCTGTGCTCGGATTTGTGCCGCAGATGCTCATCCTGTTTCTGTTCCTTGCCCTTTTGGAGGATGTGGGGTACATGGCTCGCGTGGCCTTTATCATGGACCGCATTTTCCGCAAGTTTGGTCTTTCCGGTAAGAGCTTCATCCCCATGTTAATCGGGTCCGGTTGCGGCGTGCCGGGCATCATGGCATCCCGTACCATCGAGAACGACCGTGACCGCAAAGTGACCATCATGACCACCACCTTCATCCCTTGCGGCGCGAAGATCCCCATCGTTGGGTTGATCGCCGGGGCGATCTTTGGCGGCGCCTGGTGGGTGGCCCCCAGCGCTTATTTCATCGGTGTGGCGGCGGTCATCGTTTCCGGCATTCTTCTGAAGAAAACCAGGATGTTTGCGGGCGATCCGGCTCCCTTTGTCATGGAGTTGCCCAGCTACCATGCCCCCACCATTGGCAACGTGCTTCGCAGCATGTGGGAGCGCGGTTGGAGTTTCATCAAGCGTGCGGGGACCGTCATCCTGACCGCCAGCGTGTTGATTTGGTTCTTGAAGTCCTTCGGCGTGGTGGATGGCGGCCTGCAGATGGTGGAGAACATGGACCACTCCGTCCTGGCCGCGCTGGGCGGCGTATTGGCCCCCATCTTTGCGCCCCTAGGCTTTGGAAACTGGCAGTCCTCCGTGGCAACGGTGATGGGGCTGGTGGCCAAGGAAGAGGTGGTCGGCGTGTTTGGCGTCCTCTATGGCGTTGCCGGAGACGCGCTGGAAATGGTGGAGGAGGGCGCCCTTGAAGGCCTAAGCCCCATCGCCGCCCATTTCACCACCCTTTCCGCCTATTCCTTCCTGGTCTTCAATTTGCTCTGCGCTCCGTGCTTTGCGGCCATCGGCGCCATCAAGCGGGAAATGAATTCACCCAAATGGACTTGGTTTGCCATCGGCTATCAGTGCGGTTTCGCGTATGCCATCTCCATGATTGTCTACCAGCTTGGCCTGCTCTTTTCCGGCGGCGGCTTCACCATCGCCAGCTTCGTCGCCCTGCTCCTGTTGGCGTTCCTGCTGTACCTGCTCTTTAGGCCGTATCGGGAACCCAAGCGGCTGAACGTCCAGGTGCGGGCGTAGAAATCCCATCGAGCAACAAAGCCAAGAACCAACCCGCCGCTCGGGCAATAACCAGCCCTTGGGCGGCGGGGCTTTCGAAGGGGAGGGAAAACCATGTGGTCGTTGATTTGCGATAACCTTTCAAACATCCTGGTCCTAAGCCTCGTGTTGCTGGCCGTTGGCGCCGCGGTGACGAGCATGGTGCTTAGGAAAAAGCGCAAGACAGGGGGCTGCGGTTGCGGCTGCGCCTCTTGCCCCCATGGACAAGGATGTCGGGAACGTACCTAAGGCCCAAGGCGGAGCTTCCAGCACCGTTGACCCAAGGCCATATGCGTTATCTGCTGGCGATTGGACGGCTGCATGCAGAGGAAGGGAACGGCGCTAGAATCACGGATATTAGCCGTGCTCTGAAGGTCTCCAAACCCTCTGCCCATCGAATGGCGCGCAGGCTGGAGACGCTGCGCCTGGTGGAGTTTGCGCCCAGAGGCCGCGTTTACCTCACTGCCAAGGGTTGCCGCGTAGCCGAATGCTGCCAAGACCGCCTTGCACAGCTGCAAGGCCTGCTGGCCTCCACCCTCGGCTTGGAGGCAGAACACGCCCAGCAGGCGGCGTTGGCGCTGTTGGATTGCCTGCCGGAGCAGGATTTTCTAACGGGGAAGGAATAAGCTATCGATCCCAAGGCTCCTTGAACGAGCAAATCTCGTTCGGGGGGCCTTTTTTATCGAGCTGGACGCTTGGCGCTGGAAAGGGGAACGCAAGGGCTTCGGTGTCGATAGCTTGCCAGTTTTCGCATTCCCGTTCGACGTTAAGCGCGGGCCGGATGCATCTATACTGGTACAAACGCGGAAGGGGCCGAGGGAGGGATGTAGCGATGGTGGTGTGTTTGGAAAGCTTTTTGCTGCAAAACCTGGCGATGAACGCCCTGGTCCTGGCCTTGGCGCTGCGCTTGGCTGGCCGCCGGCTAAAGCCCGGACGGCTGGCGCTGGCCGCGGGCTTGGGGACGGCCTACGCCTATCTGTCTTGCCTGCAACGGGCGGCGTTTCTGCGGGGCGTGCCGTTCCAGATCCTTTGCGTGCTGTGCATGTGCCTGCTCGTCCTTGGCAGCGTACGTCCCCGGTCCTTCCTGCGGCTTGCCGGCTTTTGCTACGTGGCCACGGCGCTGTTGGGAGGCACGGGCTTTGGGCTGATGGGCCTGATGGGAGCCAGGGGCTTCGGCCTGTTGCAGGCGCTGCTCACCGCGCTGCTGGGCGGGCTTGGGCTGGTGGCGTTGGCCCTTCCGCTGCGCAGGTCCCCGGAGGCGCTGCGCCTGCGCCATCTGGTACGCCTGCGTTGGCAGGGACAAACCCTTTGCCTGGAAGGCTTCACCGATACGGGCAACGCCCTACTCGAACCCCTGTCCGGCTTGCCGGTGATGCTGGTCAGCCAGGAGCTGTTGCGCCTTCCGCAGGGCGCGAAGCTGCGGCCCGTGCCCTTTGAGGCGATGGGGGAACGGGGAATTTTGGACGCCTTTTTTCCGGACGAGCTGTGCGTGGACGGCCATCCGCGGGAGTGGTATGTGGCGGTCTATCCCGGCCGCCTTGCATGCGGGGCGCTGCTGCCCCTGGAGCAGGAAAGGAACGTGAAAGCATGATCCATTGGCTGCGCAACGGTTGGCGCAGGCTGCTGTTGCTGTTTGCAAGGCCCCTGCACTACGTGGGGGGCGGCTCCTTGCCGGCGCCCTATACAAAGGAAGAGGAGGCACGGCTGATGCAAAGGCTGTTGGAAGGGGACGAGAGCGTCCGTCAGGGCCTGATCGAGCACAACCTGCGCCTGGTGGTCTATATCGCGCGCAAGTTTGAGAACACGGGCGTGGGCATTGAGGACCTGATTTCCATCGGGAGCATCGGCTTGATCAAGGCGGTGAACACCTTTGACCCGGCCAAGAAGATCAAGCTGGCCACCTATGCGTCCCGCTGCATCGAAAACGAGATTCTCATGCATCTGCGCAGGTCCAGCCGCATGAAGATGGAGGTTTCCCTGGAGGAACCCCTGAACGTGGATTGGGACGGCAACGAGCTGCTGCTTTCGGACATCATGGGCACGGAGCCGGACCTTGTGGGCAAGGCCCTGGACGAGGAGGCGGACAAGGCCCTGCTCAACGAGGCGCTTTCGCGCCTTAGCGCCAGGGAAAAGAAGATCATTCGCATGCGCTTTGGCCTGGGCGGCCACAAGGAGCAGACGCAAAAAGAGGTGGCGGACGCCCTTGGCATCTCGCAAAGCTACATCTCCAGGCTGGAAAAGCGCATCATCAAGCGGCTCAGGTCCGAAATCGGCGCAAAGCTGTAGGCGCGCCCAGGTGGGTAACTGCATACATAAAGCCATTCCCACATGGCAACACTAGAAAGGCAAAATCCATGTTGACCGGAGGGAAAAGGAATGGCACTCAACAAGGTTGAAATCTGTGGCGTGGATACCTCGAAGCTGCCGGTGCTCAAGCATGAACAGATGGTCCAGCTTTTTGAGCGCATCCATGCGGGCGACGCATCCGCGAGGGAGGAGTTCATCAACGGCAACCTGCGCCTGGTGCTGTCGGTGGTGCAACGTTTTGCCGGCCGCGGGGAGAGCATGGACGACCTTTTCCAGGTGGGGTGCATCGGCCTGATGAAGTCCATCGACAACTTCGACACGAGCCTGGGCGTTCGCTTTTCCACCTATGCGGTCCCCATGATCATCGGCGAAATCCGCCGCTACCTTCGGGACAACAACGCCATCCGCGTTTCGCGCTCCCTGCGGGACACCGCCTATAAGGCCATGCAGATGCGGGATAGGTTGTCCAGCGAGCTGGGCCGCGAGCCGACGGTGCAGGAGATCGCCAAGGCGCTGGAGATCAAGCAGGAGGATGTGGTGCTGGCCATGGACGCCATCCAGGACCCTGTGTCCCTGTTCGAGCCCATTTACCACGACGGCGGCGACGCCCTCTATGTCATGGACCAGATCCATGACGACAAGGACAACGACGACGCCTGGCTGGACGGCATCGCAATCCGAGGGGCCATCGAGCACCTGGGGGAAAGGGAGAGGAAGATCGTCAAGATGCGCTTTTTTGAGGGACGAACCCAGATGGAGGTGGCCGAGGAGATCGGCATCTCCCAGGCCCAGGTGTCCAGGTTGGAAAAATCGGCTCTCAACCGGATGAAGAAGCAGATTTAGCGGTTCTTTTTCCGCACCGAAAGCCGCCCCTTGGGGCGGCTTTCGGCTTAGAAAAGCCCCCGGCTTGATCGCTCCAAGGAGCAGCGTGATGGAAAGGAATTTTATGGAGGAAAAATTGAAATAAGTACTTGACAGTAAGAGGGGTCTATGGTATTATAATTTTCGTTGCGGGGCATTAGTACAGTTGGTAGTACGCTACACTGGCAGTGTAGAGGTCAGGAGTTCGAGTCTCCTATGCTCCACCAAGCCGGAGAAAGTTCGCTTTCTCCGGCTCTTTTTTGTAATCCGAAAACCATGGGCTATGCCCATGGTTCAAAAAAGGCGGAAGCCGATGAGTAGGAAATAAAAACTCCTTCATGTTAAAATAGAAGCGGGTTTGCCAACCGCAGCAACAACATGA
>CALWRM010000038.1 GCA_944383925.1 uncultured Clostridia bacterium | reverse complement strand
GCCCTACTCCCTCAAGCCCCCGCCCCTTCCACCGGCGCTTGGGGGCGATCTGCTTCTCTCGCCGGACGGGCCCCCTTCTCAAGCCCCAACACGACCGCACGGAGGACCCCTTCGGCTGGTCCGTCCTGCCCTACTCCCTCAAGCCCCCGCCCCTTCCTCCGGCGCTTGGAAGCAAGCTTCCCTCGCGGACCGGACGGGCCGCTTTCTCAGGCCCCAGCACGGCCGCACGGAGGACCCCTTCGGCTGGTCCATCCTGCTCTACTCCCTCAAGCCCCGCCCTTTCCACCGGCGCTTGGAAGCAAGCCTCCTTCGCGGACCGGGCGGGCCGCTTTCTCGGCCCGGCAGCCCAGGCCCCTCGGGGAGGAACGCCGCCCGAAGCCCCCGCGCTCGCCGCGACCGCGACGATCCGCCCCTTGCGCCCGGCCGCCGGCCCCATCCCGCAAGCGACCCCGGCGAAAACCGCAGGGAATCAAAGGAGGTTTTTTTGCCCCCGACGGCGAATGTAGCAGAAATTTTCCCCGTCCTCGCGCGACCGCGGGGAGGGGAACCGCCGTTGAGGCAAGGAGGCCTGCCCATGCGAGAGCTCGTCGCCACCATCGCCAAACCCCTGGCCCTGTCCCTCTTCTTGCGGCAGAGCTTTCCCTCTCTGCCCCAAAGGCAGCTGAAAAACGCCCTGGACCGCCGGGATGTCAAGCGGGAAGGCCGGCGCCTTGGGCCGGGCGACCTGGTCTTTCCGGGCGACCGGCTGCAAGTCTTCATCGACGAGCGCTACCTCGCCGCCCCGAGGCCGGAGATCCTCTTTGCGGACGAGAACCTGCTGCTGGCCGTCAAACAGCCGGGCATCTCGGTCACGGAGGACAAGGCGGGGGCCTGCACGCTGGAGGCCCTGGTCCGCCAGGAATACCCCGGCGCCCGCGCCTGCCACCGGCTGGACTTTTACACCGGCGGGCTTGTGGTCTTTTCCCTCAACGAGCGCAGCCGCCTAGCCCTGGAGACCGCCTTCCGCGACCGCAGCCTGAACAAGTTCTACCGCTGCCTGGTGTTCGGCAAGCCGGTCCCCGGCCGGGGCCTGCTGCGCGGCTACCTGAAGAAGGAGGCCGACAAGGCCCTGGTGCGCGTCACCGAGCGGGAAACGCCCGGCGCCCTGCCCATCGAAACGGCCTATGAAACCCTGGACAGCTGCGAAACAGTCAGCCTGCTGCGGGTGGAGCTGATCACCGGCCGCACCCACCAGATCCGCGCCCACCTGGCGGCGGCGGGCTTCCCCGTCTGCGGCGACGACCGCTACGGCGACCGCGCCAAGAACCGCGCCTTCCACGTCCGCACCCAGCAGCTCTGGGCCACGGAGCTGGTCTTCCACTTTGCGGGCGGGCCCCTGGCCTACCTGGACGGTCGCGCCTTTTCCATCCGCCCCCGCTTCACCATGCGCGGCTTTGAATGAGCCTCGCCCCGGGCGCTTTGCCCTGCCGACAAGGAGCTGTTGCCGATGAAGCTACGCCTGCCGCCCCTTCGCACCCTAATCTTCTTCCTGGTGCTGCTCAGCCTGCTCGCCTCCCTGATCTACCTGGCCGTTCAGCTCCTGCTGGCCCCGGACTCCGAGGCCCTGGTCCAGGAGGGGGAAAAGCAAAAGAGCGACTACGTGCTGATGCTGGTGCAGTGCGGCCTTGGCGTGGTCGTGCTCTTCCTGCCCTCGCTGCTGGAGCACCGGCTGCGCCTGGATGTGCCCGACGCCATCGAAATCCTCTACTTTCTCTTCCTATACGCCGCCATCTACCTGGGCGAGGTCCGCTCCTTCTATTACCGCATCCCCAATTGGGACCTGATCCTGCACGCCTTTTCCGGTCTGATGCTGGGGGCCCTGGGCTTTTCGGTGGTGAACCTGCTCAACCGCGACCGGGAGGTGCGGGTGGCGCTCTCCCCGGCCTTCGTGGCCCTGTTCGCCTTCCTCTTCGCCAGCACGGTCGGGGTGCTTTGGGAAATCTACGAGTATTGTGTGGACGGCCTGTTGCAGACCAACATGCAGAAGTTCGCCCTGGAAAGCGGCGCCGCCCTGACCGGCCGCGAGGCCCTGGCCGATACCATGGAGGATCTGATCCTGGACTGCGCGGGCGCGGCCCTGATGAGCGCGGCGGGTTACCTCTCCCTCAAGCGCGGCCGGCCCTGGCTGGGCAAGATGGCCATCTCCGTCAAGCGGGAGGATCCGCCCAAGCCCTAATTCTTCCCGCCGCACAAAGAGGTCAGGGTCGCCAACCACAGCGCCCCCGCCTTTCTCTGCCGCGTGGAAATCGCCCCCCGGCTCGACCTTTTTCGTCGTGTAAAGAAGCTGGGGACGACAACCACAGTGCTCCGGCTTTTCCCGCCGCGTGGAAATCGCCCCAGGCTCAACCCTTCCCGTCGCGTAAAGCGGCCGGGGACGCCAACCGTGCGCCCTGGCCTTTTCCCGCCACGCGGGAACCGCCCCTGGTTCAACCCTTCCCAACGCACAAAAAGCCCCGGGCCTTTCCCGCTGCGCGGAGACCGAATCTTTCCAAACGCACAAGAAGGCCGGGGACGCCAACCACTGCGCCCC
>CALWRM010000037.1 GCA_944383925.1 uncultured Clostridia bacterium | reverse complement strand
CCCAGCCGCCGTTCCAGGGTGAAAAGGCGCTCCCGCTGCGTCCAGCGGCGCTCCAACACCGCCTGCAGCAGGGGCTTGGGCGCCGCCGTCTCCGCCCGCTCCACCGCCGACGCGGACGTACGGTGCTGCTGCGGGGCTTGGACCCCCGAGGGACGCCGGATGCCGGACGCCGCCGTCGCCGCCGCCGGCCTGGGCCGGTCCGCCGCGGGGACGCGCCCTTCCCGCGCCGCCGGGATTGGGCGGAGGCGCGCTGTTCCGGGCGCCGCGGCCGCCCGCTCGGGCCTTGTTCCGACGCCTTGGCCCTCTCGCTCCAGCCGCTGTTCCAGCAGCAGGCGCTCCAGGGTGTGGGCAAACGGGCCGGGCCTCTCCGCTGCCGGCCGGCTGGCGGCGGCCCTCTCCGTCTCCCGAAGCCGGCTCTCCCGTTCCAGGCGCAACAGCTCGCGGAAGGCGGGCTGGCTCGCAAAGCGGGCTTGCGGGGCCTGCGGGCGCTCCTCCGCCGGCCTCTCCTTGGCAAAAAGCGCGCCAGGCCGGGCTGCTGCGCCCAGCCTATGGCGCGCGGCGATCCGTTCCGGCTGCAGCAGGAACAGCCTGCGCTCCACGATGCGCTCGAGCTCCTGCGAAAGGGCCGGCGCGAGGGCGGCCGGCCGCTGGGCGTCGGCATAGATCTGAAAGAGCACATCCAGGGCCAGGCTGTTGTTCTCCACGGCCGGCTGGGCTGTCTGGGCCGCCTGCTCCGGCTCCATCCTGTATTCCAGGGAAAAGCGCTTCCACGCCCGAAGGTCGCGACGAAGCACGCGCCGGGCGATGCGCTCGGAAAAGGCCGACAGCCCGATCTCCAGCTGCGTCGCCCTTCCCTGCATCTGGCGCAGCAGCGCCAGCTTGCCCAGCACGGGTTTTTGTGTCTGAACCTGGGAGATGTCCTTGATCATGGATGCCTCTTCCTCAAAAACGTGTCAAAACGTCTAAACCACCTGCAGGATGCCCGTGTGCAGGATCTCGATGCGCTCCACGGCAAGCTCGGTGGACAGGGCGTTGAAGGAGGGCCCTTCCACGCGCACGGGGTAAACCTCGCTCAAGGTCCACATGTGCAGCAGCGTGCCGTTTAGGTCGTACATTTCGATGGTGCCAAAGAGCTTGGTGTAGCTGCCGGTCAGGGCCGCCGCCATCCACATGTGGTAGGCGTCGGCGTACACAACGCCCCGCTCCAGCGTCAGGCGTTGGGCCGTCGGTCCCTTGGGAAAGAACAGCGGACCTGTGTTGCGGCCGCCCTCCTGAAAGGTTTCCATCTCGATTTCGTGGGAGATGCCCGAGACGGCGGTGAAGCTGCCGAGCAGGTCCGCGCCGATGCGCACCGCAAAGCAACAGCTGGTCTTAGGTTCGGCCTGTATGCTCATCCCGCCCCTCCGTTTCCGCCGGAACCGCCTTCGGCGGTCTGCTCGCGCTGGATGTTTTCATAGCCGCTCACCGTCTCCCTGGAGATGGTTCCGCAGCTGACCTCCAGGCTCTCCAGCAACACCTCGCCATCCTGGCTGTTGAGCTCGGTCATCTGGTAGGCCACGGGCAGCACGTTGCCCAGGAACCAGCGGGGGCCGTCGCTGCCGTCGGGCCGGAGCACCGTCAGGACGATGTTGCGGTGGATGCGCGCGCCCGTGGGCGCGTAATCGCCCGCGCACACCGACCAAATCCAATCCAGCATGTCGTAATCGCCCACCACGCCGCGGCTGAAGGTGATGCGGTCATAGTTGGTCAGGCCCGGCACGTCCGAGGGCGCGGTGGAGGCATCCGTGCCCACCCGATAGGGAACGGTGTCCACGCGCACGCCAATCCCCGACACGCGCGAAAACGCGGCGGAAAACACGCCGTCGATCTCTACCTTGAACTTATAGCTTTGAAAATAGATCGGCGGCTGGTATGGCTTGGGCAGCATCGTGTTGGACACGCCTCCCCCCTCCTTTCGCGCTGGTTAAACCCTGTCAAAAACGTTTTCCGGCGTTCCGCTGATCTTTTTGTTGATGTTGGAAACCTCTTTGCACCAGCGGCGCCTTTCCTTGTGGTCCAGGTTCATCAATTCCTGGTGAGACCAGTGCATGTAATATCCCAAAAAGGCCATTTCCTCGTACAGTCTGTCCGCGGGATACAGGATCAGACCTGTTCTGTTAAAAAATCCAGGGGCACCTCGATGGTCTCGCCGCACTTGGGGCAGGTGATGCGGTAGGCGGGGACATCCTCCATGTTGATGCGCTGGTACAGGTCCTGCAGATAGGCGATGTCCACGGTGAAGAGGTTTTCGATCACGCGGGTGGAGATGGAGGGCAAGGTGCCCAGCTTGGTGATCACCCGGGACAGCAGGATGATGGACAGATAGCCCCCGTTTTGCTGCACGCGGGGATCCTTCAGGGGAAGGATCTCGTCGGCCGCGGTGGCCAGGCGCATCACGCCGTTGCGGTGCACGTTGCCCTCGCCGTCCACATAGCCCTTGGGAAGCACGAATTCAAATTCCGTTTGCATGTCGCTCATTTCCTCGCTTTGGATGGCAAAATCCTGGGTGTTGGCCTATTGAAAACAGTACGGCAAGCAACGATATACTGCCTGCCGTACCGCTTCAAATGTTGCTAAACGCATCCAGCCCCGGCTAGGCGAATGCCAAAGAAGCATTACACCTCGGAGGCAGTGCCGGCGTCCTCGCCGCTGGAGACGCGGGTCAGGCCTTCATGGGCAAATTCCACGGACTCCACGGCGACCTCCGCGCTCAGGGCGTTGAAGTCGGGGATGGAATAGCGGCAAGGCCAGGCGTTGATGATGAGCCACTCGGGGCCCGGGTTTCCGGCGTCGTCGATCAGGCGCACGGTGATGTTGCGGCGCTCGATGCCCGTGGGGCCGGCCTGGTCGCTGGCGGCCACGGTGTAGATCCAATCCAGGAACTCGAAATCGCCCACAAGACCCCACTTGAGGGTGATGTTGCCATACTTGGTCAGGCCAGGCAGCTTGCGGGGGGTGTTGCGCAGGTCGTTGCCCTCGCGGTATTCCACCACGTCCACATTCAGGTCAAAGCCCGAAACCTCGGAAAAGCCGCCGCGGGACATGCCGTCGATTTCCACTTCGAAGCGGAACGTTCTATACGGATAACGAATTTCTGACATAAGCTAAATCGTCCTTTCCGATGCGCTTGGCACCTTTTTTACTCGCCGCCGCCGGCCTCAGCGGTGTGCTGGGTGATGCGGAAGATCACAAACTCGGCGGGCTTGACGGGCGCGATGCCGATGTTGCAGATGAGTCTGCCGTTGTCGATATCGTCCTGCGTCATGGTGGTGCGGCCGATTTCCACGAAGAACGCCTCGGAAGGAGAGGTTCCAGCCAGCGCGCCGGAGCGCCACAGGGAGGCTAGGAACAGCTCGATGGTGCGGCGCACCCTGGACCACAGAGCCTCGCTGTTGGGCTCGAAGACGACCCAATTGGTGTTGGCGCGGATGGTCTCCTCGGTGTAGATGAAGAGACGGCGCACGTTGATGTACTTCCACAGCGCGTTGGAGGAAGCCGTGCGGGCGCCCCAGACGCGGATGCCGCGGCCGGTGAAGGCGCGGATGAGGTTCACGCCCTGGGGATTGAGCAGATCCTGCTCGCGCTCGTTATAGGGGGTGGACAGGCCGGTGCAGCCGCGCACGACCTCGTTGGCGGGGGCCTTGTGCACGCCGCGCTCGATGTCGCAGCGGGCGTAGATGCCCATCACCGCGCCGGAAGGCGGCATGTAGGCGCTGCGCTTGCTCAGCGCGTCGAAGCTCTCCAGCCAGGGATGGTACACGGCGGCGTAGCTGGAATCGAAGATATCGCGATGGTCCAGCAGCTCATCCACCTTGGTGGCGCTCAGGGGCATATCCAGCACCGCAAAGCGGGACTTGAGGGTTTCGCAATGGGCCACCAGGGACAGCTGCACGTCGGCGTCGGTCACGCCGGGCACGGCCATGATGGAGACCACGGCGTTCTCCAGGAAGGCCTGGATGCCGGTGCGGCGGCCGGGGCCGTTGTCCGCGCCGATGTACTCGGCGGCGGTGACGCCGGCGATGTTGCCGTCGGAGCCGCCCGCCAGGGAGACCAGCAGCATGCCGCCGTTGCCGCCCAGGGAGGCAAAGGGCGTCTGCACGCCGGCGGCCACGGGCGCGGGCGCGGGTTCCTCCTTGCCGTCCTTGCCCTTCACGGGCGCGGCGGCCTTGACGGCCGGGGCGGAGGCGGCGCCGCAAGCCACCTTCACCAGGTCGGACTTTTGCATGCGGGAGACGATGTAGTTGGAAGCTTCGGGGTTAAAGGAGACGCAGTCGTACTCCTCGGCGGTTTCCTCGTACTTGACCGTGACCTTGATTTCCGCGGTGCGGATATACTTGACGGGGCGCAGGTTCTTGTCCACCACGTCGGCGGTCACGGGCGTCTCAAAGACGATGATGTTGTCCTGGGAGGACTTGATCACCGCGTAGGTGGAGGCCTTGCCGTCGAAAAGCTCCACCACGTCGCCGGGGTTGAAGCCGTCGCAGCTCTTCACCTTCAGGGCGTTGTCGGCCACCTTGTCGAACACCTGGGTGCGGGCCTTGGATGCGGGCTCCACCAGGATGCGAATGGCCTCGCCCCAAAGGCCGGGGTTGGCGGCGGTAAAGCTCAGGCGGCCCACCGTGGCCGTCGCGGGCTTTGCGTCCTCGGGCGCCACGCGCATGATGAAGGCGCGCGCGCCGCCGTTGAGGAAGAACTGCTCCACCGCATAGGGAAGGAAGCGCTTATCGCCGTACTTGGCCTCGGAAAGGTAGCCGCCGTAGGTGCGCTGGTAGTCCGCAAAGCTGGTCACCAGCTGGGGCTTACCGATGACGGGTCCTCGCATAGCCATGCCGACAAAGCCTGCCGTCGACGTGCTGACCGCCTCCATGGGCACAGCACCAGAGTCAAATTCTTCGACGTAAACACCGGGGGAAAGATATTCTGGCATGTTCGTTTCTGACCCGCCGCATGAGTGGATCAGAGTCCTCCTCTCGCCTTATTTCTATTTCCCGCTCTGGCGGGAAACGGTATCTTTAAAACCCGCTGGGGCACGGGTCTTAAAGCATCGCCTGTTCCAGCGCGCCCAGGCACTGGCCCAGCAGAAAGCGTTGCCGGCCCAGCGCGCGCTCCACGGCCTGGGCCGCATAGAGCGCATCGCTCAGGTACAGCGTTTGCTTGAGCAGGGCTTGGCCCCGCTCGTCGGCCACCAGGCAGCCGTCGCCCAGCACGCGGTTGAGGGCGTTGCAGGCCAGGGCCATGCGCCCCTCCTCCCCCTGCAGGGGCAAGCGCGCGTACAGGGTCAAGCGTTCGTCCCGCAGATGCAGCGCCACGGGGATGGTTCTTCCACGCACCTGCGTGGTTAGGCGCAGCCATTCTCCCTCGCCGCGCCAGGGAATCTGCATTCCGTCCAGCGCCGCCTGCACGAGGGCCTTGACCTCCTGCTGGTTCATGGCTGCTCCTCCGCGGGCATGGTCTCGGGCTCGGTGGGCTCCTCCTCCATGGCAAAGGGGGGTAGGCTCTCCTCAAAGCCCGGCGGCAAGGGGGCCGGCGGCACCTGGTCGTTTCTGGCGGCCGCCAGGGCGTTGAGCGCCGCGTTGGGCGCAAGCCCCGACAGGGACCGGACCAACCCGCCCAGCCGCGCAGCCTGCGCGCCCCAGGTCAGCGCCTGGGCCGAGCGCAGCGCCCGAACGGCGGGCGTCCTCTGCTGCGTCTGTGGCATTTTCTGCCGCCACTCGACATTATTCTTGGTCTCTTGTCGTGTTTCCTGCTCTCTGTCCAACATTTTTCTGATTTTCCTGCGCGTCTTCCGGGGTTTGTGGCGTTTGTGTGACGTCGGTCTCAAGGGCTTGTGACGCCTGCGGCCATTGCTCGGCAAACAACCGCTCCGCCGCGCGGGCATTGGCCAGCATCGTGTCCAGCTTGGTCAAGAATTGCCGGCGCGCCTGGCGTTTTTTGGCCAGCACGGCCTGCGCCTTGTCCAGGGCCGCGTTGACCGCGCGGCTTTCCGCTCCTGCGGACGCGCCGCCGCGCTGCAGCTGCCTGCGCTTGGCCTGCAGGTCGTGGATCAGGGCCAGGTCCTCCTCCTCGAACAGGAAGGGAAAGAGTTCCCGCAGCGTGCGGTTGTCCAGTCCGTCCAGCCGGGCGGCAGCCCTGCGCACCAGCATCAACACCTGCGAGGCCGTGCTGGTGGCCTTGGTCACCAGCGCCACGGCGGCGTGCTCCCCGCCGCCGGAATGCACCCAGGCGTCCGTGAAGGGCACGCGGTTGCGTTCGGCCGTCTTGTCGATGCGGCGGTCCTGCTCCGCGCCCGAGCGCAGCGCCCAGCCCTTGGCCCTGCGCAGGCAGGCCTGTAGGGCCAGGTTGCCTTGGCCCTGCAGGATGGCGGAAGCCAGGCGGCCGTTTTGAAAGGCGTACTCGGAAAACCTCCGCAAGAAGCGTCCCTGGTCGTCGGCGATCCAGGGGAGCATGCTCGTTCCCCGAAAGGCGGCCTCGCGGCCTTCCTGGGTCTGCTGCACGCTCTGGCGCCCCACCAGGTCGAAGGTTTGGGCAAAGCTCTCGCTCAGGGCGTAGACCGGGTCCCGGCCGGCGCCGGCGCCCACGCCGGCGTTGCGGCGCAGGCGTTCCAACCACAGGGCCTGCGCCGTCTCCTCCGTGGAGCCGTCCTGCTTCTTGGCTTCTAGGCGCGTTCGGACGCGGTAGATGCTCATCTCCGCTTCCCTCCCCGCCTATGAGCTTTGCGCGCATCACTTCGTGTTATATTTTAGCATTTCGTATAAAAACTGTCAACGCTGAATGGTTTTTTCTCCTTTATGTGGTGTTTTCATGAATTTTTCATCCATCCATCATTTCTCTTCATAAGTCGTTGCATCTATATTTCTATCTTCAACAAAATCCGCCGTTCATTCTGTCTGCCTTTTCGCGCCCCTTTCATCCATCTCCATTGTTAAGAAAGCGCGTCCTTTTCCCCTGCCCGTCCAAGCGCCTCCCTTCCATATATATTAGCCTTTTTCCCCGCGATGCCCCCTCCTTCCAGCCAGCGCAAAGACAAGGGCGGCGCGCCGGTTCGTTGAAGGAAACCGGCGCGCCGCCGCGGGCGTTTTGCCTCAGGGGTCCAGGGAGTTTACGCAGAGGATCTCGCCGCCGTCCCGCAGCTCGCCCTGGGCGCGGCCGACGATCAGCGTGCCGGCCAGCAGCTCCTGGCCCAGCGGGCTGCGGATGACGGCCCGCTGGTGGTCGTGGTCCAGCACGCTCACCGCAAAGCCGGCGGCCTGGTCCTGGTCGCCGAAGAAGCCGTTGGTCCGCTGGATGGTATACACCGTGGCGGCGCTGCCCGTCCACTGTTGTAGCGCGCTGAGGGGAACGCACACCTGGGGGCCGGTGGTGTAAAACAGGGACAGCTCGCAGCCCTCCCCCTGCAGGCCCCGCTTATCCAGGCCGGATTCCAGCAGCAGGGACACGCCCTGGGCGCTGTCCACCACGCTCCATTGGCGCACGGTGGAGATGGCCGTGCCCAGGCGCAGCTCGCAGCGGGTGACGCTCTGGGCCGTGGTCAGGGCGGCGGCCTGTTCCCCCGTCAACGCCGCCCGCACCAGGGGCGTCGGGCTGGAGGAGAGCACCAGGGCGGTCTGGCCCTGGGCCAGCGCATCCCCTTCCTGCAGCGAACAGCCGGCCACGTAGCCGTCCGCGGGCGCGCACAGCTTGGAAATCCGTTCGGCCAGGCCGCTGAGCTCCAGCCACTTGGCCTGCAAGCTCTCCAGGTTGCGCCTTTCCCGATCCAGGCTCTCCAGTTGGGACAGCGAGACGCCCGCCTCCACCTGCTCCATCAGCTGCGCCCGGGCCTGTTCCACGGCCTGGCCGGCCTGGCCGCCGGGGTCCTGGGCCTCCGCGTCCATGGCCTCCAGGTAGGCCAGGTAGACCTCGTAGGCCTCCGCCAGCCCCTCCTTTTCCAGCAGGGAAAGCCTGGCCTGGTCCAAGGACGCCTTGGCCCTCTCCAGGGCCTGCGTCAGCTTCTGGTCCGGCTGAAGCTCCGCCAGCAGCTGGCCCGCCTCCACCGCCTGGCCCTCCTCCACCAGCACGCGCAGCACCTGGGCCCCGTAGTTCTCCAGGCCCTCGACCGTCTCCAGGCCCAGCTCCACCGGATCCTGCCACACGAAGCGGCCCGTCAGGCGCATCTCCTTCTCCAGGGAGGCCAGCTCCACCCGGGCCGCCTCCACGCGGGGCGTGCCCAGGTAACGCAGCGAGCGGCTAAAGAGCAGGCAGAGCAGCACGAAGGCCGCAAAGCCGATGCAGACCAGCTTTTCGATCCGCTTGTGGGCAAAGAGCCGTTTGAACATCTCCATTCCCCTCATCCTTCCTCGGTCTGGGCGATTCCTTCCATCAGATCATCGCCATAAAGCAGGAACAGCAGGGCCATGGGCAACAGGGCCAGCACGCAGCTGGCGTAAAACACCGGGGCGCGGCCGCCCATCATCGCGTGCAGATACAGCGAAAGGGGGTATTTCCCCAGGGTTTCCAACAGCAGCACGGGCTGTTCGATCATGTTCCAGCACTTGGCCGCGGCCAGCAGCCCGCAGGCGACGAGGGCGGGCCGGCTCATGGGCAGGGCCACGCGGGCGTATTGTTGCAGCGTGGAGGCCCCGTCGAGGCTTGCGGCCTCCAGCACGCCGTCGGGGATGGCGCGCATGTATTGCCGAAGGAAGAACACGGAAAACGGCGCGAAGATCTCCGGCAAAATCAGGGCCAGGGGGTTGTCCAGCAGCTTTAGGGAGTACATGGCCATATACTGCCCCACGCCCATGAGCTGATAGGGCAGCAGCATCACGAACAGGTAGGCGTAAAAGAGCGTCTCGCGCAGGCGAAAGCGCAGCTTGGCAAAGGCGAAGGCCGCAAGCGGGGCCACGCCCAGCATGCCCGCGCAGGCGGCCAGGGCGTACAGGCAGGAATTGACGAAGGTCTGCAACACCTCGGGCCGCCGGAAGAACAGCTCCCCATAGCGGCCAAGGCTCGGCTCATAGGGCGGGAAGCGCAGGGGCAGAAAATACCCGTCGGTGTAGCGGCCGATCTCCTGCAGGTGCAGGTTCAGCTCCCAGTCCCCCAGCAGGGAGGCGTTGGCCACGTAGAGCAGGGGCAGCAGGAACAGGCCGGCAAGCGTCCATAGGAACAGGGAAAACAGCCGCCGGCCTCTGCGCCTGGCCCTTTGACTGGACGCCCTCATGTTTTCGTCCCCCTTGCAAAGATCGCGCCGCAAAGGAACACCACCGGCGTAAACAGGTAGGCCGCGGCGGTCACGGAGGCGAAATCCCCCGCGTGGAAGCGGTTGAACAAAAAGTGTTGCAGCGTATAGGCCTGCGGCGGCGGGTAGGAGCCGGAGAGCAGGTATACCTCCCGGAACACGTCCTGGGCCTGCACGAAGGCCATCACGCCCACGAAGGTGAGCGCCGGCAGAAGATAGGGCAGCAGCAGGTGGCGGCAACAGCGCCAGTAGCCGGCCCCGTCCAGCTGGGCGGCCTCCAGCAGCTCCTTGGGCAGCACGGAGAGCCTGGCCGAAAGGAACACCAGCGCAAAGCCCGTGTTCCGCCAAAGATACAGCAGCACCACCACCAGCACGATGGCGCCGCTGTCCAGCCACTGCACCCTCGCGCCCCCCAGCGTCGCCAGCAGGCGGTTGACGGGGCCGCGATAGTCGAACAGATAGCTAAAAAACGCCACCACCGCCGAGACCGGCAGCACATAGGGCAAAAACAGCAGGCCCAAAAAGCCCCGGGCGCTGCGCTGGGCATAGCGCAGCCCCGTGGCAAGCCCCGTGGACAACAACAGCAGCGGCGGCACGCAGCACAGGCAAAAGAGCATCGTGTTGCCCGAACCGCTCAGGAACATCTCGTTTTGCAGCGTCCTTTGAAAGCTGGCCAGCGCGCCGCCGTCCTGGCCCAGAAAAAGAAAGCGCGCCGACCATAGGAAGGGCACGTAGAAAAAGGCCAGCAGCCCCAGCAGGCTTGGCAGCACGAACAGATAGGGCGCAAGGCGCTTTGCGCGCATCCGACCCCCTCCCTCCAAGGTCCGGGGGCGGCTCAGCCGCCCCGCTCCTTTTTGTACATCTCCCAGCGCGCCTGCAGTTCCTTGGCGCACTGCTCCGCGCTCAGCGCCCCGTCCTGCAGCCGGGGCAGGAAGTCCAGGTAGAAGGTGGTTTGAAAGCTGGTGTGCCGCACGGGCCGCAGCCTCTCCTGCAGCTCGAGCCAGCGGT
>CALWRM010000036.1 GCA_944383925.1 uncultured Clostridia bacterium | reverse complement strand
CATCCACCCGCCGCGCCCATTTGGGCGCGGCGGGTGGATGGTCCCTAAGCGGAAGGGCCGCGCGTAGCGCGGCCCTTGAAAAAAGTTCCAAGGGAGGTTCCCTCCCTTGGAACCAAAGCTTGGCCGTCGCCTTCCCGGAAAATTCAGGGCAGGAGAGGGACAAACCTTAGGCCATTGTTTTGAGCATCTCCAAGGAAACCGAATAGCGGGTGGGCAGGCCCTTGGAAAAGGCCTGGTATTCGGCCAGCATGTATTCGCCCATGCGACGGACCTCTAGGCCGAGGCTGCCCGCGATATGAGGGGTGAGGGTGACGTTGGGCAGGGAATAGAGGGGATGGCCCGACGGCAGGGGTTCGTGAGGATCCGTTACGTCCAAAACCGCGCAAACATCCGGCCGCTCGGCGAGAAAGCGCAGGAAGCCTGGTTCGTCGATCTGGGCATGGCGGCCCGTGTTGAGGAACACGGCGTTGGGCGGCAGCAAGGAGAAGTGCTCGTAGCGCAGCATGGCCTTGGTGTCGGCATTGTTGGCCAGGTGGTTGGAGACAAGCTGGCAGCTGGCAAAGACCTCCTCCAGCGTCTGGGCCTTGCGCACACCCAGGGCCTGCGCCTGCGCATGAGAAAGGAAGGGGTCGAAGACGAGCAGCTGGACGTTCACCGTATGCAGGCGCTCGATGAGCATCTTGCCGATCATGCCTGCGCCCAACAGCCCCACCTGCGCGCCGTACACGCCGGGGACGGTGGCGTTGACCTGCCTTGCGGCCTCGGCCTGCCCGGCCTTATACAGCACGCTGGAGCGAAAGAAGCCCTTCAGCCCCAGGATGATCTGGGCAAAGGCATATTCGGCCACGGGGACGCCGTTGGCGGCCCAGGCGCTGAACACGGAGACGCCGCGGGAGAGGAAGGGGCGGGCAAAGGCCTGTACGGAACCTGCGGCATAGAACACGGCCTTGAGAGCTGGGAACAGCGCCTCGATTTCCTCCTCGGTCAAGGGGAGCATGCCCCAGGTGGAAAACAGGTAGGATGCCGTTTGGTAGGTTTGCGCGTTGTCCAGCAGGGCTTGCTTGCTGTAGACCGGCGGGAGAAGGCGCAGTTCCTGGGAGAGAATTTGCTGGCAATCGGGAGAATAGGCGTTGTTGATGGCGGCCTGTCCGCCGGCGGTTAGGAACAGAGCATCCATTGTGAAGGCACCACCTTTATCGTTGTTTGTGGGCGCGGGGCGTTGCCGCGCGGCAAAGGGGGCGGAAGCGCCCATGGTGAATCCGCTTAGGACCTCTGGGTGCGCGCCCGATAGTCGCGCCACACGTTTTCAAACCAGTCGTCCGGTTCGGGCAGGGGGCGCACCGGGACGAGGCGGCTTTCTCCCCGCTGCGTGCGCACCAGCGAGCCTTCCATGCCGGGGACCTCGTCCGGATGCGCGGCGTAAAGACAGGACCCGCGGGAACCAAAGCGCTCGGCCGCGAACAGGGAGGCCTGCAGCACGGCCGCCGCGGCCGTGCACAGGTCCAGCGTGCGCAGGTAGCCGGCCGCCTGTCCAGGCTGCAGGGAAAGGCTGGCAAAGGGCTTGTCGAGCAGGGCGTTTAGCCAGTCCAGCAGCGCCGCCATGCGTTCCTCGTCCCGCGCATGGGCGCAGCATAGGCTCATTTCCCGCCGCAGGCGCTCCAACGCCTGGGACCAAGCAAGGCCCTGGTTTCCTTCGGCGCGCGCCAAGCCCCGCTCCAACGCGCCGCAAGCCTCCAGCAGGGGCGCGGGGTCTGCAAAGGGGGCGCGGGGCCGCCGGGCGATGTGCTCCGCCGCGCGCAGGGAACCCACCTGGGTGGCGTTGAGCGCCGAACCGCCCGGCCGGACGACGCCGAAGCTGGCCGCCGCCTCCCCGGCCGCATACAGCCCCTCCACGCTGCTCTGCCAGTTGGCGTCGATGGCCACCCCGCCGTTTTGGTGTTGGGCGCAGACGCCCACCCGCAGCGGCTGGCTCTCCAGATCGATGCCGTGGTCCAAGTAGAGCGCAACGGCCTGGGGGTTCATGTGTTGCAGGCGCAGGAAGGGCGTTTCCTGCACGCAGCCGCTGTTGGCCAGGTAGGTCTTAGCCTCCTCGGGCAGGCCTTCAAAGGAATAGCCGCTGGGGTTCCTTCGGAAGTCCAGGTAGACCTCCCGCCCCAACAGCGTCTGCTCGTGCACCAGCAGGTCGATGCGGGAGGAGAGATCGCGCTTGCGCACGTCAAAAGGCCACTGATACCCCTTTTGAAAGGCATAGAGCAGGGCCTCCTCCGGGCGAAGGCTCTCCAACAGGAATTCCCGCTCCACGCCCTTGTCGTCGATGGAGAAGATGCGCGGCAACACCTGCTGGTAGCTGCCGGAAACGTTCCAGCGAAAGTCCAGGGAGGCCAGGCCGTACTGCCACAGATCCAGGTTTTCCATGGCCGCCCCCGCGGCGATGGCAAGGCCGCTGCCCCCCAGCTGGCTGGCCGGATACACGCTTTGGCCGTATATGCCTGCAGGTCCGCCCGTGCAAAGCACCAGAAACCGGCACTGGATACAAAACAGACCGCCGGTCTGTTTATCGAGACAGAGCAGGCCCTCCAGCCTGCCCTCGGGGGCGAACAGCTCCACGGCCTGCGCCTGGTCCAGGATGGGGATGGGTTTGGAGCGCACGCTGCGCTCCAGGGCCTCGGTCATGTACTTCGAGGTCAGGGGGCCGGCGCTGGTGGCGCGGCGGGCGGGATCGTGGTCCGTCTTGTAGCCCACGTATTCCCCATAGGCATTGGTGGGGAAGGGCACACCCAGCCCGCAGAGCTTCAGAAAGCCGCGCGCGGACCCGGCCGCCTCGCAAAGGGCGATGTCGCCATGGACGCCCCCGCCCTGAAACAGGGTTTGCGCCATGCGGCGCACGCTGTCCTCCTCGCCGCCGGAAAGGGTGAGCTTATAGTAGGTCTGCTTGTCCGAACCGGTGTTGCGGGAGGTGCCCATGGATAGGCCCTCCGTGACCAGGCACAGGTCCCGGACGCCCAGGTCGTACAGGCTGTCGGCCGCGTTGAACCCGGCGCAACCGGACCCCAACACCACCGTGTCCACCCGGTAAAGGGGATGGGGCGCGAGAAACAGGGGGGAGGGACGCATGCTCACAACCTCCTTAGGTGGAAGCCGCCGTCGGCGTTGAGCACTTGGCCCGTGCCGTAATCCAGCAGGCCGGAACAGGCGGCCAGCACGCAGCCGGCCACGTCCTGGGGCGTGCCAAGCCGCTGGGTGGGCAGCAGCCCCTCCTGGATGAGGTTCTTGTAGCGCTCCCGCACGGAGCCGATCATGTCCGTGTCGATGATGCCCGGCCGTACCTCGAACACGGGGATGCCATACTCCGCCAGCCTGGCCGCGAACAGCTGCGTGGTCATGGACACACCCGCCTTGGAGATGCAGTATTCCCCGCGGTTGACGGAGGCGGTGTAGGAGGAGATGGAGCTGATGTTCACGATGCGGGGGCTGTATCCCTCGATGCCCTTGTCCAGCAGGCCGATCATGGCCCTTGCGCCCGCCTGGCACATGAAAAAGCCGCCCTTTAGGTTCACGTCCAGCACGCGGGAAAAGTTTTCCTCCGTGGTGGAGAGGATGTCCAGCCGTTGGGCCGGCGCCACGCCCGCGTTGTTCACCAGCACGTCCAGCCTGCCGTGGCGGGACAGCACCCCGTCAAAGAGCGCCCGACGCTGGCCGGCGTCGGAGATGTCGCAGGGAATGTATTCCGCCTCGCCCAGGGGCCGAAGCTGTGCAAGCGCCTGTTCCGCCTCCGGCGAGGCGGCCGAAAGCACCACATAATACCCGCTTTGGGCCAACGCCTTGGCGATGCCAAGGCCGATTCCCCGGCGCGCGCCGGTGACCAGGGCCAGCTTTTGCTCGCGCATTGCCCTTCCTCCTTTTGCGTTTTTAGCCATGGCTTATAGCCCCAGCTGCTTATATTCCCGGGTGTAGAGGGGATCGCGCACCACGCAGCCGGCCATGCCGCCGGCGCGCATCAGCGCGGTGCACTTGCCGCAGGCCACGCAGCAGCGCCCCTTTTCCAGCGCGCCCTTTTCCAGCAGGTCCGCCGCAAACTGCGGATAGGCAAAGGCCATGCGGCCAAAGCCCGCCAGGTCGCACACGCCCCGCTCCACGGCGCCGGCAGCCAGGTTTCCGGAAAACTGGCGCAGATAGCTGAAGGCCGAGCCGATCACCTTCAGCGAGGGGAAGGCGGCCTTGACCTGCCCCACGCAGTCCATCATGCGCTGCAAGCCCTGGAAGGGATGTTCCGGCGGGCGATAGGCGCCCAGGTCGTAGGGGCGGTTGACATGGGGGTTGGAATAGGGGTTTCCGATGGTGAAGTCCAGCAGCTCCAGCCCCAACTCCTCGTGCAGCAGGGAGACCACCCGCTTGCTCTCCGACAGGTCCGGCTCCTCGCCGCTCTCCTGGCTGACGCCAAAGCCGTAGGGATAGGGGAAGTGGTCGTGCAGGTTCAGGCGGCAGGTGATCAAAAAGCCGGGAGAAACGGCGGCCTTGGCGGCCTGTACGCATTCGCGCAGCAGGCGCATGCGGTTTTCCAGGCTGCCGCCGTAGCGGCCCGGCCGCTCGCGGCAGGAAAGCAGCTCGCTGAGCAGATAGCGATGGCAGCACTTGATGTCCGCCCCATCAAAGCCCGCCCGCTCGCTCAGGCGCGCCGCCTGGGCGAAGCGCTCCGGCAGGGCGGCCAAATCGTCGTCGGATAGGATGCAGGAGGAAGCAAGGGGCTTGTCGCCCTCCAGATAGGGATTGTTCCAGCCGATCAGGGGCGCCGGCTTGCCCTCGGGCTTGGAATAGCGGCCGGAATGGGTGAGCTGGGCGATCAGCAGCGGGGCAAAGCCGAAGCGTTGCTCGGCCAGGGAGCGGACGCGCTCGTTGAGGGCGCGGAAGGCGTCCACGCTGCCTGCATGCATATACAGCTGCCTGGGGTTTGCCCGGCCCTCCGGCACCACGGCGATGGCCTCGAACCAGAGCAGGGAGGCCCCGCTGAGGGCGAAGCGCTCGTAGCGCCGCTGCGTCAGCTCGTCCGGCGCGCCGGCGGCCGTGCCGTCGCAGCCCTCCATGGGCTGAATGGTCAGCCGGTTGGCCAGGGTATGGCCGGACAGGTCCAGAGGCTGGCGCAGGACGTCCAGACTTTGGCTCAAGGGTAGGTCCAGGCCCAGCCGCGCGGCCTCGGCACGCACCTCGTCCAGGGAGGCGTAATGGAATCTTTCATGCATGGGGCCGATTCCTCCTTCGGGTGTTTACTTCCCTTAAGCATACCCCATCCATGTCCCAATTGCAAAGAAAACAGCGCCCTTTGGCTCATGATTGGCCAGAAAGGGTGAAAAGGGGAATGACTATCCCCCGAAAAACCCTGGAATGCCGGCGTACGCGCCGCGTTGGTACGCTCTGCCAGCTGCGGGAGCCCCTTGCTCGCCTCCCGTCAACGGGTTTCTTCGACGGTTCCCCCCCGTCCCTTCTTTGCCCGCCGTATCTGCGCCATGCCCTCCGCGCCGGAATTTTCCCTTCCAATATTTGCCTTTCCGCTCTAGGCGTTTTCGCAATTCCCTAGGCCGCTTTTTCCTTAATTTAGAATCCCGTAAACCCCGGCGCCGCGCACTTTGCGGGGTTGCCGCCGGCATATGGAGGGGATCCTGGCATCCTTTTTGCCTTGGCGATGTTCGGCTTTTTGCATTGGCGCAGCGTTCTTAAGGTTTCTCCGCTCTTCCGCCGTCTCCGTCCGCCAAAGGGGGTTCTACGATCTTTCGGCGCAAACACGGGATGGTTTTGCAAGTCCATCTCGCATGCGATCAACCATCTGCGCCGAAAGAGCGGCATTGGCCGCCTCTTGAACCGCCAGCGAGGGGTTTTTGGCATATAAAAGGAGCGGCGTCCCTTGGCGAAAGGGCGCCGCCCGGCCGGGCGTGGGGAGGAAAAACGGCGGATTAGACGATGATGATGCCGAAGCAGAGCATCAAAAGCCCCGCCACGGCATTGCCCAACAGGATGGTGGGAAAGGCGTAGAGGATGCGCAGGTTCAGGAAGGAGGCGATGGCCGAACCCGTCCAAACCCCCGTGGTGGGCAAGGGGATGGCCACGAAGATGAACAGGCCGAGCAAGCTATACCCCCGATACTTGGTCACGGACTTGGACCGCTTATGGGTATGGCGCTCGAACCAATCGGCGAAGCGGGCGAAGAAGCGAAAGCGCCGCAGATAGCGAAAGACGGGCCGCAAAAAGAAGAGGATCAGGGGCACGGGCAGGCTGGAGCCGAGCAGGGCGATGAGAAAGGTTTCCCAAAGGGGCAAACCCATGGCCAAGCCCAGGGGGATGGCGGCCTTCAGTTCGAGAACCGGCAACATGGAAACGCCAAAAACCGTGGCGGCGGCCTGTAGCCATTGGGAAAAGTCCATAGCCTTGCGCTCCCTTCTTCCTTTCGCGCGCAGGCGCTGCGCGCTTGGCTGATGTCTAGTGTACCATGAAGATAACGGACCATGCAAGACGGGCGTTGCAGCCGCCGGTCCGGGCGGGCGAAAAGGGATTTGTCAAGGCGCGTTTGGCTGTGGTATACTGCTAAATACCCCGCGCCGCCCCGGACGGCGCGCAGGAGGAGGGGAAAAAATGCGCAGCGTGCTGTTCGTTTGCCTTGGAAATATCTGTCGCTCGCCCATGGCCAAGTTTATGCTTCGCGACCTGCTGGACCAAAACGGGTTGGAGCGGGTGGCCGTGGACTCGGCCGGGATCAGCGACGAGGAGGCGGGCAACGGCCTGTACCCGGGCGCCCGGCGGGCCCTGGAGCGCCGGGGCGTGCCCTTCGCGGAGCACCGCGCCCGCCGCCTGCAAAAGGGGGATTACGAGCGCTTCGACTGCATCGTCGGCATGGAGAAAAGCCATGTGGAGGCCATGCGGCGCCTCTTCGGCGGCGACCCGCAGGAAAAGCTGTGCCGCCTGCTGGATTTGACCGACAGGCCCGGCGATATCGCGGACCCCTGGTACACCGGGGACTTTGACACAACCTATGCCCAGCTTCAAAGCGGCTGCCAGGCGCTGCTGAAAAGGGCGCTGGAGCAAGGGGCGAAACCATAAGGACGGGTGGGGGACGGCCAAGGGGAGGCAAGGGCATGAAGACGGTGTTGGGCTGTATCCGCAGGGCGGACCAGGATTTTTCGTTGATCGAGGACGGCGACCACGTGGCCGTCGGCGTTTCCGGCGGCAAGGACAGCCTGCTGCTGCTCTACGCCCTCGCGCTGTACAGGCGCTTTTCCAAGACCGCCTACCATCTCAGCGCCTTCACGCTGTCCCTGGGCCTGGAGCCCTTCGACGTCAGCGGCATCCGGGCGCTGTGCCAGGAGCTGGAGGTGCCCTACACCCTGAAGCGGACGAACATCGCCGAGGTGATCTTCGACATCCGCAAGGAGAAAAACCCCTGTTCCCTCTGCGCCAAGATGCGCAGGGGCGCGCTCAACGAGCTGGCCGTGGAGGCGGGCTGCAACAAGCTGGCCCTGGGCCACCACCGGGACGACGCCCTGGAAACCCTGGTGCTGAGCCTGCTGCACGAGGCGCGCATCCACACCTTCCACCCCAAGACCTACCTAAGCCGCGTGGGCCTGACGGTCATCCGGCCCATGATCTACCTGCCGGAAAAGCACGTCCTCCACATGCAGCGCGTCCTGAACCTGCCCGTGGTGCACAACCCCTGTCCGGCGGACGGCCACACCGAGCGGGAGGAGGCCAAGCGCCTGCTGGACCGGCTGTGCAAGCTGTATCCGGACGCCCGGGAGAAGATGCTCTCCGCCCTGCGCAACCAGGAGCAATACGGCCTTTGGAACAAATAAATATCCCCCGGGCAAGCCGGGGGTTTTTCACATACGGGCGTAGCCCTAGAATACTAGCGTGCGCGTCACGTCGCGCAAGTACGGTCTGCCAGCCGCGAAAGTTCTGTTACTTGCCGCCCGTAAACGGGCGCTTTAGAAGTTTGGCATGGTCAGTTGCTCTCCTGCTTTGTCCTGCTCGTACTGTCGTTGGAGGTACTCCTGTGTTTTCTTTGCTTTTTTTCCTGCAGCGTCCACGTAGTACCCGCGGCACCAGAATTCCCGGTTCCGGTATTTATATTTTAGTTCCGGAAACTTCTCGTACAGCAGCAGGCTACTCTTTCCTTTCAGGTATCCCATGAAACTCGCTACCGCTATCTTTGGCGGTATCACGATGAGCATGTGGATGTGATCCGGACATACCTCCGCTTCGATGATCTTGATTCCTTTCCAATTACACAGCGTTCTCAGGATACTCCTTATTTCTCTTGTTTTCTCTTCGAAGAACACTTTCCTTCTGTATCTTGGTGCGAACACTATATGATATTTGCAATTCCAACTGGTGTGCGATAAACTATTTACGTCGTTCGTCTTTGAATGACCTCCCTTTGCTTGCTTGTGCAGTTGGCAGACCGCGCTCTCTGTATAGCAAAGGGAGTTTTTCTTTTCTCATTATCGACATTAGTCTTTTTTGAACCACTCGCCTTGCGAGTGGTTTTTGGTATTCAATGAACGACGCCCGGCAGGGGTTTTGCTGCCGGGCGTCGTTGGCAAGACGCGGGAAAAGGGGGCCGTTCCCTAGTCGGAAGGGAGGGAAAGCTCCTTGTAGAAGCGCTCCAGAACCCAGGCCTTGGTCTGGGCGCTGTCGGGCAGGAAGTAGGTGTCCTGTCCGATCAGCTCGTCCGACCCGGGCAGGATCTGATAGTGGACCTGGCCGCTTTCGGCCACCCGGGCGGCGCTGTGGATGAAGTCCGCCAGGCGATCCGCGTCCAGGCTGGTGCGCAGGATGTCGTGGATTTCCTGGGCAAGGGCGTCGGGGTCCTCGGCTTGGTCCAGCGTGTCGGACAAAGCCTGCAGGAAGGCCAGGATCAGGCGCTGGTGGCGGCCGATCTTCTGCGTGTCCGTGCCCGCGAGCAGCTGGCCGTCCTGGCTGACCAGGTAGCTATGGCTGGCATAGGTCTCCAGGTTGCGGCCGAGCAGCTGCCGCCCCGGGGAAAGGCTGGCATAGGAGGAGGCCAGGGAGCTGTCCACCGTCACCTCCACGCCGCCGGTCAGGTTGCTGAGCTGGCGCAGCTGCACCAGGTTGAGCATGGCGTAGTCCTCCAGAGGAACGCCGCCCAACAGCTCCTGCACCAGGGCCACGGTGTTCCTCTCCCCCAGCCCCTGGGCCTCCCCCAGGTAGTAGGCCTGGCTGATGGCCCCGTGGTAGGGCGGCTGGGTCTGGCCGTCCTCGTCGTAGGCGCTGAGCAGCACCCGGGTGTCCTTGGGAATGGAGAGCAGGGACACAAGGCCGCTGGGTTCGTCCACCACCACCAGGGTGAGGGTGGAGGCGTAGGAGGCGTTTTGGCTGTCGTAGGCCATGCCCATCACCAGCAGGGCGGACAGGTCCTCCCGATAGACCAGCGCCCCCTCGGCCAAGCCATAGGGGGAGGGGGAAAAGCCGCTCTCGACCGATTCGCCCGGCGCGGCGCAGCCGGCCAGCAGGCAGCAGAGCAGCAGCCAAAGAACCGGCGCCCTGCGCCGGCGCTTGCGCAAATGCATAGGACCTTCCTTTCCAAGCGGAGCCTATCCCCTGCGAAAATCGTAGCGCAGGGGCTTGCGGTAATCCTGGATCAACTCGCCGTAGGTTTCCATATCCTCCAAGGCCTTGCCGGTGCCCAGGGCCACGCACTCGATGGGCCGCTCCGCCACCCGGCAGGGGACCTTGGTGGCGCTGCCGATGCGACGGGAGAGGCCGGAGAGCAGCGCGCCGCCGCCGGTGAGGGTGATGCCCCGCTCAAAAATGTCCGAGGCCAGCTCCGGGGGCGTGCGCTCCAACACGGAATGGATGGCTTCCAGGATCTGGGTGGCCGGCTCCTCCACGGCGGCGGAGATCTCCTCGGCCGTGATGTGCACGGTGGTGGGCAGGCCGGAGACCAGGTTGCGGCCCGTTACGTCCATGGTGCCCACGGGCGGCTCCGGCGATACGATGCCGATCTGCATCTTGATCTGCTCGGCGGTTCTCTCGCCGATGAGCACGTTGTGCTTCTTCTTCATAAAGCGGACGATGCTCTCGTCCACCTTGTTTCCGGCGCAGCGCACCGAATCGATGAGCACCGGGCTGTTGAGGGAGACCAGGGCGATGTCCGTGGTGCCTCCCCCCACGTCCACCACGATGGAGCCGCCGGGACTGCGGATGTCCAGCCCCGCGCCGATGGCTGCGGCCACGGGTTCCTGGATGAGCCGCGTGTCGCTGGCGCCGGCGTCCAAGGTGGCCTCCACCACGGAGCGGCGCTCGACCTCCGTGATGCCGGAGGGAACGCAGACCACCACCCTTGGACGGAAAAAGGAGAAGCGGCCAAGCACCCGGCGCAGATAGTAGTGCAGCATGCGCTCGGTCAGGTCATAGTCGGAGATGACCCCGTCGCGCAAGGGGCGCACCACGTGCACCCCGGCGGGGGTGCGGCCCATCATGCGCAGGGCGTCGCCGCCCACGGCGATGATGGAATGGGTGCGCTCATCCAGCGCCACCACGGAGGGCTCATGCAGCACGATGCCCTTGCCCTTGACGTACACAAGGATGCTCGCCGTGCCCAGGTCGATGCCGATGTCCTTGGAAAAGAAAGCCAAGCTGAAGTCTCCTTACCTGCGTCGTTTCGCGTTAACCGCCCTGAAACGGGCATGCGGACAGGGCCGGGCGCGCGGTTAATAAGCGCTTGCGCCGGCCCACAGCCATGCCCGTTTCTACGGTAATTCGGTTTTACCGGCCATTTTTCCTGCAAAACGCCGGCAGGCAAGTTGTGTCAGAGTTGTAAAAGCTCCTGAAAGTCCCGATCGATCTGCTGCCGGCTTCGGCCGATCTTGTACTTTAGGCAGGTGGCCCGGCCGCCGCGCAGGTGGCGCTCGGCCTTGTTCAGGTTGAGCACCTGGCGCACCTGGGCGGCCATCTGCGGGTTGATCGAGGGCAGGCGCTCGGCCATGTCCTTGTGCACGCTGGACTTGGATAGCGCAAACTTGTCCGCGGCCTGGCGCACGGTGGCCCCGGTCTCCACGATGTAGCCGCCTATGGCAAGGCATCTTTCCTTGATGTATTCCTGCATACCATCCGCTTCCCTTCCGCGTTGTAAACGCCGCGCGTTTTGCTTCATCTCTATGCGCGGTTCGCCGCCTTTAGTAGGCCCGGATGCGGTCCAGCCGCAAAAAGGGGACAACGCCCGCGCCGGGGCGTTTACCCCATCTTTACAAGCCCCCGCTTGACGCCATGGGCGGAAAAATGTATACTGTTGTCGCCTTATACAGAGTGGTTGAGGGACGGGCCCGATGAAACCCGGCAACCGGCCGTCGATTTGCGGAGCTTGGTGCCAATTCCCGCGGCGTAGGTCGCTCCCGGCAGGGGAGCGCGGCCGGAATATGAGGCGGAAGCTTTACAAGATGCCCACTTGAAAACCTTCTGCCGGCCGGCGGAAGGTTTTTTGTGTTGTCGAGAGGATGGAGAAACGGGGGAAAATTATGGGAATAAACAAGAATACGGAGATATTTGAGGGGCGCGGCAAGGCGTATGTCCAGGGCAGGCCCGGCTATGCGCCCCAGGCCCTGGAGGCCCTGGAGGCCCTGGCGCCTGCGTCGCGCTTTCCCGTGGCCGTGGACATGGGCGCGGGAACGGGCATCCTCAGCCGGGAGCTGTTGCGCCTGGGCCATGAGGTGCTGGCCGTGGAGCCGAACAATTCCATGCGGCAGCGGGCCCGGCAGGCCTTGCAGGGCGAGACGCGCTGCCGCCTGATCGCCGCCACCGCGGAGGACAGCGGCCTGCCCCAGGGCTGCGCCGATCTGATCGCCGCCGCTTCCGCCTTCCACTGGTTTGGGCTGGAGGCCTTCCGTGCGGAGTGCCTGCGCCTGCTAAGGCCCGGCGGCTGGGTGTTCCTGCTGTGCAACGCCAGACGGGAGGACGAGGCCATCTCCCGGGAGCAGGACGAGCTTTGCCGCCGCCTGTTGCCCGCCTATGAGAGTCTGGACCACGGCTACCGCTACACCTTGCGGGCCGCCGAGCGCTTCTTCGCGCCGGGCTATCGCTGCCTGCGCTTTGCCTTCGATCTGGACTACACGCCCGAGCGCTTTGTGCAGCGCAGCCTGTCCTCGTCCTACGCCCTTCGGCCCGGCGAGGAGGGATACGAGGCCTTTGTGGAGGGGCTGGAGAGCCTGGCGGCCAGGCATGCCCGGGAGGGCGTGCTCCGCGTGGGCAACGACAGCGTGCTCTGGGCCGGACAGCCGGCGCCCAATGTTTGAGGCTTCCCAGGGCGCGCCTCCCCGGCCGCGCGGGGAGGAAGGAGCGCTTGTTGCGCGGCGACGGGGGCGAAGGCCCCACAGCTGGCGGCGTTGTGCCGCATGGAGGATAGAATCATGACACAGACCGATCGCAAGTATACCTTCACCTCGGAATCCGTGACCGAGGGCCATCCGGACAAGCTCTGCGACCAGATTGCCGACGCCATTTTGGACGCCCACCTGCGCCAGGACCCCGACGCCCGCGTGGCCTGTGAGGTTTGCGCCACCACCGGCCTGGTGGTGATCCTGGGCGAGATCAGCTCCAAGGCCCAGGTGGACCACGCCCAGGTGGCCCGCGAGGTCATCGCGGACATCGGCTACCGCGACGGGGCCTGCGGCTTTGACGCCAAGACCTGCGCGGTGATGGTGGCGCTGGACAAGCAGTCGCCCGACATCGCCATGGGCGTGGACCAAGCTGTCGAGGCGCGCGAGCGGGGCGGCAAGGACACCGGCGCGGGGGACCAGGGCATGATGTTCGGCTTTGCCTGCGACGAGACGGCCGAGGCCATGCCCCTGGCCATTTCCCTGGCCCATCGGCTCACCAAGCGCCTCACCTGGCTGCGCAAGAGCGGCGAGCTGCCCTATCTCAAGCCGGATGGCAAGGCCCAGGTGAGCGTGGAATATGAAAACGGCGTGCCGAGTCGGGTGAGCGCGGTGGTGGTCTCCACCCAGCACGGCGAGGAGGCCTCCCAGGCGAGGATCCGGCAGGAATTGATGGAAAGGCTGATTCGCCCCACCATCCCCGCCGAACTGCTGGACGAGAACACCCGCATCTACATCAACCCCACCGGACGCTTCGTCATCGGCGGCCCCGAGGGGGACGCGGGCGTGACGGGCCGCAAGATCATCGTGGATAGCTACGGCGGCTACGCGCCCCACGGCGGCGGCGCCTTCTCCGGCAAGGACCCCACCAAGGTGGACCGAAGCGCCTGCTACATGATGCGCTACATCGCCAAGAACCTGGTCAAGGCGGGGCTGTGCAGGCGGTGCCTGCTGGAGGTGGCCTACGCCATCGGCGTGGCCCAGCCCGTCTCCGTGCTGGTGGACAGCCAGGGAACCGGCGTCTTGCCGGACGACAAGCTGGAAGCCCTGGTGCGCCGCGCCTTTGACCTCAGGCCCGCGGCCATCATCGAGAAGCTGGACCTCAAGCGCCCCATCTACAGGGCCTCAACCAACTACGGCCATTTCGGCCGCGAGGATGCCGGCCTGCCCTGGGAGAGGCTGGACGCGGTGGACAGGCTGCGGGAGCTGGCGAGCCAGCTGTAGGGCCGGAGCAAACGAAAAGGGAAGCGAAAGCTTCCCTTTTTTGCCGGGAACGGACCGGGAGGGGCGGCGTAGGCCCGCGCCGCCCCTGGGGAAGCGAAAGCTTCCCTTATTTTACCGGGAACGGCCGGGGCGTTTCGGCGCAGGGGCGCGCCGTCCCCCTTTGCTAGGACGTAGGAAGCGTTTCGGCGCAAGGGCGCGCCGCCCCCCTGTGGAATCGGTAGATTTCCCTTTGAGGGGAAAAAAGGCGCGGGAAGTGCCCTGGCACAGGGCCGCGCCGTCCTCTTTGCTAGGGCGTAGGAAGCGTTTTGGAACAAGGGCGCGCCACCCCTGTGGAAGCGAAGCTTGCCTATTTTGCCGGGAAGGCCGGGGCGTTTCGGCGCAAGGGCCCGCCGTCCCAGTGGACGCGAAGCTTGCCTTATTTGCCGGGAAGGCCGGGGCGTTTCGGCGCAGGGCCG
>CALWRM010000035.1 GCA_944383925.1 uncultured Clostridia bacterium | reverse complement strand
GGAAGCGGTTTGGGTTTCCCAAGGGGCGATTCAACCCCGGGCGTGGAAGCGTCCTCGAGCGCCCCTGCGGGCCGTTTGGCTCGCAGGGGCGCTGTGTTTGCAGGGGATAAGTCGATCGCGATGGACTGCCCTTGCCGCTGCCCGGAAGAGGGCTGCGCTCCAGGTGGGGAAGCGGGCGCAAGATAAGCCGCTGCCTTCCGCACCGGATGCTCGGCAGAAGCACCGGAACATGGAAGCGGTTTGGGTTTCCCAAGGGGGCGCTTCATTCCCGGGTACAGTGGTTGGCGCGGGCCGGGAAGCGTGTCGATCACCCCTGCGGGCCGTTCGGCATTTCTGGGCGCCGTGCTTGCAGGGGAAAAGTCGGTCGCAATAGACTCCATTGCTGCCGCCTGGAACGGGAACCGCCGTCTAGGCATGTAAGCCGGCGTAAAAACCGCCGTTCTCCGCGCCGAACGCCCGATAGTAGTCATGGACCGCCGCCTGGGAGGGGCGGCCTATCCGGCGCGGGCGGGGCAAAAAAGCGGGGGTGTCGATTCCGATCGACACCCCCGCCCGCGTTCGCGCTTAGAGCTTGTAGGGCGCCAAGCCCAGCTTTTTGTGGACCTTGGAAAGGGTTTTGAAGGCCAGGCGGCTGGCCCGCTGCGCGCCGTCGGCCATGACCTGTTCCAGGTAGGCCTTGTCGGCCTGGATGCGCTTGTATTCGGCCTGCACGGGGCTGAGGGCCGCCACGCAGGCGTCGGCCACCTCGGTCTTGAGATCGCCATAGCCCTTGCCCTGGAAGCGGTTGGCGATGGCCTCCAGGTTCTCGCCGGTGAGGGCGTAGAGGATGGACATCAGGTTGGAAACGCCTGGCTTCTTTTCCGGATCGAAATATACGGCGGCCTCGGAATCGGTCACGGCGCGCTTCAGCTTGCGGCGAATGACCTCGGGCTCGTCCAGGATGGCGATATAGGAGGCCTCCTCGTCCGACTTGGACATCTTGCGGGTGGGGTCGGTGATGGACATGATCCTGGCGCCCACCTTGGGGATGTAGGCCTCGGGCACGGTGAACACGTCGCCGTAGAGGTTGTTGAAGCGGATGGCGATGTCGCGGGTGAGCTCCAGATGCTGTTTTTGGTCCGCGCCGATGGGCACCAGGTCCGTCTGGTACAGCAGGATGTCCGCGGCCATGAGCACCGGATAGGTGAACAGGCCGGCGTTGATGTTGTCGGCATGGCGCTGGGCCTTGTCCTTAAACTGGGTCATGCGGGACAGCTCGCCCATATAGGTGAAGCAGCCCAACAGCCAGGACAGCTCGCTATGGCCGGAAACGTGGCTCTGGCAATAGAGGATGTTCTTCTTGGGGTCCAGGCCCAGGGCCAGCAACAGGGCCAGGGTGTCGGTGCAGCGCCGGCGCAGGGCCGCGGGGTCCTGGCGCACGGTCAGGGCGTGGAGATCCACCACGCAGTAGAGGGGTTCGGCCTCCTCCTGCAACTGCACCCAGGAGCGCAGCGCGCCTATGTAATTGCCCAGCGTCAGGATGCCCGAGGGCTGGATGCCGCTGAAGATGCGTTTTTTCGCTTCGTTGTTCGCCTGCATGTCAAACTACCTCCTGCTCGAAGGGGGAGAGCTTCCCCATCTTTTCTATTATGGCCCAGCACCCCGCGGCTTGTCAACCTTTTGTGGGCGAAGGGGCGGCGGGCATACGCGGCGGCAGGGACGCATACAACTCTTGCGGGGAAGGGCCGGCGCGCCGGCCCGGGCGGGAAGGAGGCGAGCGGTTCCATGGTCTTGGCCGCCTTGGTGCTCCTGGCGGGGCTATATTTCAGCCGGAAGACCCATTTTTGCCAAAGGCGCTGCCTGGCGTTGAGCCTTCGGGCCCTCGGACAGGGCGGGGAGGCGGGCGTCAGCCCCTTGGAAGCCCTTGGCGCGGCGCTTTCGGGCACCATGGGCGTGGGCACGCTGCTGGCCGTGGGCACGGCCCTGCGCCTGGGCGGGCCGGGCGCCCTGGTCTGGATGTGGGCCGGCGGCTTTTTGGGCATGGCGGTCAAGTATGGGGAAACCTACCTCTGCCTGCGCCATCGCGCGCCCTCGCCCGGGGGCGCGGGCCGGGAAGCCGCCGGGCCCATGGCGGTGCTGCAGGGGGCTTGCCGCAGGCCCGGTTGGGCGCGGGCCTACGCCTTCTTCTGCCTGTGCGCCTGCCTGTTTTCCATCGGAAACATGTCCCAGGCGCGGGCCCTGTCCACCGTGTTGCAGGCCAACACCGCCCTGCCTCCCCTGGCCTGCGCCGGGCTGTTGCTGGCGGCGCTGCTGCCCCTCGCCTGTCTGGGACCCGCGCGGCTGGGCAGGCTTTGCGGCGTGGTGTTTCCGGCCGTGGCCCTGCTGTTTGCCTGCGGCTGCCTGCTCTGCCTGTGGCGCTGCCGGCAGGCCCTGCCCGGCGTGCTGGCCGCGGTGCTGGCCGAGGGGCTGTCGCCGCGGGCCTTCCTGTCCGGCTCCGGATGGGCCGCCCTGCGCTATGGCGTCTCCAGGGGGGTGTTTTCCAACGAGGCGGGCCTTGGCACCTCCGCCATGGCCCACGCCCTGGCCGGCGCCCGCGACCCCAAGGCCCAGGCGGGCCTTGGCATGGCGGAGGTCTTTCTCAACACCCACCTGCTCTGCACCCTGGCGGCCCTGGTGCTGCTCTGCGCCCCCGGCGGCCTGCAGGACCAGGACGGGGCGCGGCTGGCCTTGAACGCCTTCGGCGCGGTGCTGGGGCGGCCTGGCAGGCTGCTGGTGTCCGGGATGGTGGTGTTCTTCGGCCTGTCCACCATGCCCGTCTGGCTGCTGTACGGCAGGCGCGCGGCCGCCTTCCTGTTGCCGCGCGCGCCTGCCCGCCCCCTGGCCGCGGGCTTTGGGGGGCTGTACCTGCTCTGCGCCTTTTTGGGCGCGCTGGCCGGGACGGAGCTGCTGTGGCGGGCGGCCGACCTGCTGAACCTGGGGCTTTGCGTGCCGAACCTATACATGCTCTTCCTGCGCCGGGAGGAGATCGCGGCAAGCCTGGAACGGGAAGGGAAGGGACGCCGCGGCGCGCGGGGGAGAGGTTGAACCCGGGAAGCTCCCGCGCCTAGGAACGGCGGGAGGGCTGGCAGCGGGGCTCCCTGCTCTGTGGAAAGGGCCGGAAGGGGCTGCCGCGCCGCGGGGGTTGCCGGGTCCGGTTCCGATCCCCCGGAAAGGGCGGACAAGGCCGTGCGGGGATAGGCCGGAAGGGACCGCCGCGCCGCGGGGGTTGCCGGGCCCGGTTCCGATCCCTCGGAAAGGGCAAGCGAGGCCGCGCGGGGATGGGCAGGAAGGGACCGCCGCGCCGCGGGGGCTGCCAGAGAGGTTCCGATCCCCCTAAAAGGGCAAACAAGGCCGT
>CALWRM010000034.1 GCA_944383925.1 uncultured Clostridia bacterium | reverse complement strand
TGCCTGTGTTTCCGCGACGGCCTGCTCCGCCTGGTCTTCGGTTCCATCGAGCCGGATGTCCTCGTGGCCGCTCAGATCTACATCGTCTATTCGGCCATCTCCTACCCTTTCTTGGGCATTTACAACGCCGGCGCAGCGCTGTTCCGTTCCATGGGCAACTCGAAAGTGTCTCTGTTCGCCTCGTTGATCATGAACGTGATCAACATCGTGGGCAACGCCATCTTCATCTTCGGCATGAACATGGGCGTTGCGGGCGCCGCCCTGGCCACCCTCATCTCGCGCATGTTCGGCGCCGTGCTCATGACCGTGCTGCTCCACAACAACCACTTGCAGATCTATCTGCACCGGTTGTTTCATGTGCGCTTTGATTGGCCCATCATCAAATCCATCCTCGGCATTGGCGTGCCCAACGGCTTGGAAAACGGCATGTTCCAAATCGGCAAGGTGCTGGTGTCCAGCTTGATCGCCACCTTCGGCACCACGGCCATCGCCGCCAATGCCGTGGCCAGCAACTTCAGTTCCCTACAGGTGATGCCCGGCAGCGCCATCGGTCTTGCCATGATCACGGTGGTAGGTCAATGCATGGGCGCCGGCGACACCAAAGCGGCCAAGGCCTATGCGGGCAAGCTCCTGCTTCTGGCCATGAGCTGTGTGGGTTTCCTGAGCGTTCTGGTGTTCTTCTTCTCGCCCTATCTCATGCGCTTTTATAGCCTCACCGGCGAAACCGCGGACACAGCCGTCTTCTTGTTGCGCATTCACTCCGTCTTCTCCATCTTCATCTGGTCCGCTTCTTTCTGCCTACCCAACGCATTGCGCGCCGCAGGAGATGTTCGATTCACCATGCTGGTTTCCACCTTCAGCATGTGGCTCTGCCGCATCGCCGCCAGCTATCTGCTGGCCAACACCTTCCAGCTTGGTGTCTATGGTGTCTGGTACGCCATGGTCTTGGATTGGGTCTTCCGCGCCGCCTTCTACCTATGGCGCTACTTCGGCACCAAGTGGTTGCGCATGAAGGTGATCTAGCCCCTCGAGAGCACGTAAAGCAGCTCGCCGGGAAAGCTCCGCTTTTCCTGCACACGCCAACCGCTGCCCCCCAACAAGCCCTCAAAGAAAACCGTATAGCTTTCCTCCATTCCCTTTCTCTTGCCGGACAAGGAGCGCAGGGGAAAGCTCACGCACGCAACCCTCGACCGCAGCTCGGAGAGTAGTTCCAGGCTGCGGCCCCTTTTTTGCTGTTCCAGCACAGGCAACAACTTGAGCAAAAAAGCCAGATCCGCCTGGATCTGCGGGGTTCTTTGCACCAGGTCCGCCAAGGAGGCCTCTTGGGGAAGCCCCCGCTCGGCGAAGTATCGGTTCAGCAACGCCGCTGCCTCCCCGTCCATATCCAGGGCCGTATAGCGCTCGATGCTCGCAGGCATAAGCGGCAGAAAGAAAGGATTCAGCCCGCACCCCAGGTCCAGCACGCTCCGGACACCTGGACAACCGGCAAAGGCGGTGCGGAAAAATTCCTCGGCGATGGGCAGTCGCTCCCTGGTGGAGGCATGCCGCTCCAAGAAGGCCTGCTCCCTGCCGCAGAGCGGTCCCTCCGCGACCAGTCGGCGCAACGCCTTGCCCTCGTCCCCCGCATAGGCCCCATGGATCTGGTGCAGGTGGTTCTTGGCCGCCTTGAGGATGTCCTTGGTCTTGGAATGCCTGCTCCTTTCCTCCTCCAGGACCCGCAACAGCAGCTCCTCGTCCATGGCCGCGTACTTTTTGCTGCTCCTCAGCGCATCCAACAACTCATCGGTCATGCGCATCCTCCCCGGCCAGGCGCTCCAGCAACATGGTGTAAAAACGCAAGTTGTGAATGGTTGCCAAGCGGTAAGCCAGGGAGTCGCCCACGCTGTACAGGTGGCGCAGATACGCCCTGGAATAGTTTTTGCACAGATAACAGTCGCAGTCTTCGGAAACCGGGCCTTCCTCCCTGCGATGGCTGTCATCCAGGATGTAGTAGCGCTTACAGAAGCTCCCCTTTTTCCAATCTTCCTTGGTCCAAACAGGGCTATGGAACACATATAGGCGGTTATGCCTGGCCTCCCTGGTGGGTACCACGCAATCGAACAGGTTATAGCCCATTTCGTGGCAGGCCACGATGTCCTCCGGCATGCCAAGCCCCATGGCATATTTGGGCGTCTCGTCCGGCATGAGCTCCGCGGTCAACCGAAGAATGCCCTCCACCAGGCGGTTTTGATCGTCCAAGGGCCAGCCGCCAAAGCCGTAACCGTCAAAGCCGATCTCCTTGAGCGCGCAGGCGCATTGTCGCCGAAGGGTCTCGTCCCCGCCGCCTTGGATGATGGCGAAGAGCAACGGCCTCTTCCCCTCCCCCTTGCGCCGTCCCATCGCCGCCAGGTATTCCTCCTTGCAGCGCTTGGCCCAGCGCACGGTGGTCTCCACAGATCGCAGGTTTTCCTCATAGGGGTCGTCCGGATGGGTGCAATAGTCCAAACACATGAGGATGTCCGCCCCATACGCCAGCTGGGCCTGGATGCACTTTTCCGGAGAGAGCAGCAGCTTTTCCCGGCCTCCATCCGGCCGGAACACGATCTCGTTTTGGCGTATCTCCCCATATTTCGGGTTTTCCCGGATCATGGAAAAAACCTGAAATCCGCCGGAGTCGGTGAGGATGGGCCTGTCCCAGCCGATGAAGCGGTGCAAGCCGCCCATGGCCTTCAGCGTGGCGGGGCCCGGCTTGCTCAACAGGTGGTAGGTGTTCATCACCAGGCCTGGCACCTGGCTTTGCCGCAGATCTCCCGCGTCCACGCAGCGCACAACGCCCTGGGTTCCGTCCGGGAAAAAGGCCGGCAAGCGCAAGGTTCCGTGCGGGGTTTCCACTTGCAAGTCATTCCACCTCCCCGTTGAGTATGGCCAGCGCGGCCTCCAGACAGAGGGGATTCGTGGCCAGGATGGGGGACGGCGTTCCATACTGGGGCGCGGGCTTGTCCGGCTGTCGGAAACAGCCGCCCGCCTCCTGCACGATCAGGCCTCCGGCCGCGAAATCCCACGGGGAGAGCTTCAGCTCGAAAAACACATCGCTCCTGCCGCAAGCCAGGTCGCACAGATCCAGCGCCGCAGAGCCGCAGCGCCGCAGGTCGCCGGCGTCGCGCAGGAAGGGCCACAGCAGGCTGGTGGTTTTATGGGCCAAGCTGGCGTCGTAGGGCGAGGTCCCAAAGCACACCAACGCCCGCTCGAAGGGAATATCGGACACATGGATGGCCTGTCCGTTCCGCGTGGCGCCCTTGCCCTTCTCCGCCAGGAACAGCTCCTCCTTGTAGGGGTCGTACACCATGCCGAGCACGGGTTCTTTCCCCTCCAACAGGGCCACGGATATGGACGACACGCCCCGGCCGCGCATGTAGTTGGTGGTGCCGTCGATGGGATCGATCACCCAGGTCGGCGAATCCGTCAGGGCCTGGTTGTCCTGCTCCTCCGCGTAGAAGCAGGTGCCCGGCGCCAAGGGCTGAATCCTCTCGATCAAGAAGGATTCCACAAACAGGTCCGCCTCCGTCACGAAGTTATGGTGTCCTTCCTTCACAAAGGTCTTTGGGTTCTGAAAGGCGAGCATATGCTCCCCCGCCTCCCGCACGATGGCCTCCAATCGCTCGATCATGGCCGCCATTCTCCTCCTTTCGTCGGCGCCTTTCCCGCAGGGAAAGCCGCCCCGCGCCTGCGCCGCGACACCTTCCAAACGCCTTCTCCCCATCCGGGTTTCCCGCCCGACCTTACCCTGATCGGCGCCTCCTTCGCGGCCCAGGCGCTTCCTCTCGGCTTGCCCCCTCCGCTCCGGCTCCTGCGCTCGTCCATGTCGCCGCTTCCGCTGCGACCGCGCACCTTCCAGGCTCGCTTCCCTAACTCTTTCGCCGCTATTGCTCCCACGTCCATTGCCATCGCGGGTCCCGCTGCGACCGCACGCCTTCCAGGCTCGCTTCCCTAACTCTTTCGCCCATTCCTTTCGCGGGTCCCGCTGCGACCACACGCCTCCTAGGCCTGCTTCTTCAACTCTTTCGCCGCTATTGCTCCCACGTCCATTGCCATCGCGGGTTCCGCTGCGACCGCGCGGCCTATTGCATGGATCTGCGGATGAAGTCCAGGCATAGGTCCAACACCTCTCGGTGCCAGAACTCGGCGCCGCCGTGGTCCGCGTTCTCCAGGCGATAGAAC